>DAORJJ010000068.1:0-18587 GCA_035439005.1 Polyangiaceae bacterium
GTCGGGGCGGGTGAGCACCAGCAGGTCGTTGTTGCCCTTGAGGTCTTTGGGGTGGGCCGCAAAGCGCTCGCCGCGGTAATCGCGCGTCTTGCCTTCGGGGTACGCGCGGAGGCGCACGATCACCTCGCGACGGCCGACCTCGTCTGGGGTGAACACGCTGAAGCTCAGCGGCCACGCGGCCGGCTCCGGCGCCGCGACGTCCCTCGACTCGAACCACTCGCCCCCGGCCGTGTAGAAATCGACGCGCAGGCGGCCCACGAGCCCGGGCACCGGCGCGTCCGTGTCCACCACCACGAGCGCCTCGCCGAGCGGCGGCGGCGCCTCCTTGCACGAGGGGGCCAGGGCGCACGCGAGCGCGACCGCGAACGCGCGCGTCACTTGACCGGGACGGTCCACCCGAGGCCTCCGCCGTTGAGCGCCTGCCGCTCGGGATCCGGTCGCGTCACCGCGTAGGTGGTGACCGCCACGCCTGTAACCACGGCGCCGGTCGCGGCCCAGAACCACCACTGGCGGGTGAGGGGCGTCTTCTCCACCTCGAGCGCCGCGCGGAGCTCGAGCTCCTCACCGGCGCGCACGGTGACCTCGGTCTCGTACGGCACGAAGCCGGTGGCGTTCACCTTGACCCGGTACGTGCCGGCGGCGCGGCGCAGCGTGAGCGGCGCGGGGCCCACGTCGACGTTGTTCACGATCGCCAGCGCGCCCGGGCGGTTCGCCGAGATGTGCAGGAGCGCCGGGAGCCGATCTAGCTGAAGGGAGAGCTTCGTCTGCGCGCCGGGGCGGAACGTCTCCCGCACGACGACGTCCTGGAAGCCCTTGCGCGCGACGGTGAAGATGCGCGTGCCCGGATCGAGCGCCACTGTGAAGCTCGCGCCCGGTGCGGCTGCGGGCACCCCCGGCGGCGCGACCCCCGCGCCCCAGCGCGCGCCGTCCGCCACCAGCGGCGCGCCGTCGACCGCCAACGTCGCGTCGACGGGCGCGAGCGTGACGTCGACCCGCGCCAGGAGCCGCTCGATCTCGGCGACGTAGCCCCTCGAGGCGACCGCGAGGCTCTCGGGGAGCTCATCGTTGTGCTCGGCGCTCCAGCGGAGCGCCTCGGTGAACGTCGCGCGCGCGCGCGCGTATTGGCCGGTCGCGCGGAAGCACTGCGCGACGTTGTAGAGGGTCGCCGCGTGCGGGCGCAGCTTGAATGATCGCTCGAACGCCGCGAGGGCCTCCGCCCAGCGCGCCTGCTGGCCGAGCACGCTGCCTTGCTCGTACAGGGCGCGTGCCTCGGTGACGCGTGCGTCCTCGGGCTCGGCCGCCGCGCGCGACGGCGAGGCGAGCGCGAGCCCGCAGGCCAGACCGATCCATGCATAACGCATTCGTTGACTCCAGAGCGCGGTCAGGAGGGGCAGCATCTGTCAAAACGGCGGGGGGACGTGGAGGCCGCCGGCGCCCGCGCTCGGGCTCTCGGCGGCGGGCGCGGAGGACGCCTTCGCGGGCGGCGCGGAGGGGCGCGGGGCGGCTCGGACCGCCGGAGCGGTTGGCGCCGGCCGGGTGTGCGACGCCGCGGGGCTGGCGTCGGTGGTCGTGGAGGGTGGTGACGCCGCCGGCGCGAGCTCGGGCATGGAGGCCTCGGCGGCCGGCCCCGAAGGCGCGGCGAGGCGCGCGGACGGGAAGGTTGGCGTTTGAGGCCGCGCTCGCCAGGGGGCTCCCGCGAAGGCGAGCCCGCCGGCGGCCACCGCCATCGCGGTGACGACGAGCGGCCACGCGGGGCGACGGTGGGTGAGCCCGCTCGCCGCTGAGAGCGGCGCCGCCGTGTCGAGGCCCGGGGCCTCCGCCGCCTCCGTCGCCGGGCTCGCGACGTGCGGCGCCGCGGGCTCGGTGGCCGCGCCGTTCGGTGGCGCTCCACCGGCGGTCGCGCTGAGCGGATCCACGGGGGGGGCAGGCGGACCCGAGACGTGGGCGATCGTCACCCGTGTCGACTCGCGGACGCCGGCGTGCCGCGCGAGCTCCGCCGAGAGCGGCGCGAGGTCGGCGAGGCGCTCGCTCCGGTCGGTCTGAATCATCGACGCGACGAGGGACGTGAGCGAAGCCGGCAGCGAGGGATCGCGCTCGGCCAGCGGGACGTAGGACTGGGTAGCGATGGCCTTGAGGAGCTGCCCCATGTTGTCGGCTTCGAACGGGCGCCGGCCCGCGAGGCACTCGTAGAGCACGATCCCGAGGGCCCACACGTCCGCGCGCGTGTCGATCGCCTCGCCCCAGGCTTGCTCGGGCGCCATGTAGTAGGGCGTGCCAAGCACCGCGCCGGTCGCGGTGAGCTTGCCATCGAGCGGCTTGGCGTCGCCGTCGGCGGACTGGAGCACCTTCGCGATGCCGAAATCCAAGACCAGCACGAGCTCGTTGTCTTCGCCGTGGGCGCGCGAGAGGAAGATGTTCGCCGGCTTGAGGTCGCGGTGCACGATCCCGACGGCGTGCGCCGCGCGGACCGCGCTGACGACCGGGCCTAGCAGCTCGCACGTGCGCCGCAGGGTGAGCCGCGGCTCGCGCTCGAGGAGCCCCTCGAGGGACTCTCCCTCGAGGAGATCCATCACCATGAAGAGCGCGCCGTCGAGCGCCAGGACGTCGTGGATTTTCACGACGTTGGGGTGGCGCACGGCGCTCGCCGCGCGCGCCTCCAGGAGGAAACGCTGCGCCCCGGTCTCGTCGACGCCGTCGGCGCCGCGAGGCTTCAAGTACTTCAGCGCGACGGGCTTCAGGGTGACGAGGTGGAGCGCCTCCCACACGGCGCCCATGCCGCCCTCTCCGAGGAGCTTCACGAGCCGGTAGCGGCCCGCAAGGATCTGGCCCTCTTCGAGCTGCATTCCCGTTTGTTATCACGTATGCGGGCAGCCGGCGGACGCCTCGCTGCGATCGAGCCGCGCGGCAGCGAGCAGGGCAGGCTCCCTACGCGCGCGCCGCCGACCCACGGAGCAGCGCGAGGGCCTCGTCGGCGCGCTTCGGGTCGACGTCCACCACGCACACGCCCTTGCCCGTGGAGGGGAGGAACTGCACGCGGCAGCGGCCGCGCGCGCCCGAGAGCACGCTGCCGAGCGCGAAGTCGAGGCCGATGCCGGCGGCCACGAAGAGGAGCCCCGTGAGGAGCAGCGAGGGCGACGCGGCGCGCACGCCGTCTACGAAGAGCGACAGGCCGAGGTAGCTGCCCACGGCGAGCGCGAAGAGGCCCGCGTAGAGCCCCGCGCGCGGGTAGCGCACCTCACGCGTCGCGCGCCGCAGGGAGGCGTGCGTGATGTGGAACTCTTCCTCCCGGATCGTGCGCCCGAGCAGCAGGGTCTTCGACGAGACCTTCACTCCGCCGGGCGTGACCACGACCTCGGCCGGGCGCCGGTAGGAGAGGGCGAAGCGGCCGACGAGGCGCGCCACCGACAGCGCGAAGAGGAGGCCCGTGAGCGCGAGCGCGGTCGTGGCGACCGGACCGCGTGGGGTGCCCTCCAGCTCGCCCTCGAGCCTGTGACCGCCACCGCCGTCTGGCGAGTCGCCCGCGGCGGACCCGCCGAGCACGCGCGCCAGCACCGGGTCGCTCACGTGGCTCGCGAGCTGCTTCGCGGCTGCCCTCGCGGGGGCGCTCGTGCGCGCGGCGTCCACGAGCGCGGCGGCGCCGACGATGGCCTCGCCGCGACCGAACGAGGGGGCCTTCCCCGCGTCGATGCGCCGGACCGTGTCGGCGACGGCGCGCCACAGCTCGGCGGCGGAGTCGCCCATCGCGCGATCGAGCAGCGGAAGCGCGTCCACGGAGGCGTGCGCGGCGAGCCAGAGCAGATCGCCGATGGCCGCGGCGTCGGCCTCGCCGTTCTTTGGCGGGGCCTCGGCGAGCGCGTGCGCGGCGAGCGCCGCGACGAGCGTGCGCTCCGAGGCGTCCTCCGGGCCCGCCTCGAGGACGCCGAGCGCGTTGCCGAAGGGCGTCGCGCAGTCCTCGTGCGTGAGGCCCAGCTCGCCGCGGAGCGCGTCGACGCGGGCGGCGTCGGCGTAGTGCACGCGTCGGCGCTCGGCGGCCTCGAAGAGCACGGCGCGCGCCACTTGGGATATCTCGGAGAGCTTGGGCAGCGCTGCCAGCGCGTCGAACGCGGCCTCGGCCGAGCCACCGCCCGTGTCTCGTGCTTCTGTCGCGCCTGCCATCGCCTCTCGCGTCCTTCCGCGTCCGCCGCGTCATACCCCGAACGACCGCGCGAGCACCACTATTCTCTCGGGGCTCCATCGGGCTCTCTCGGGGCTTTTCCCCGCGCCCCTCGGCGCCCCTTCAATGGGATGCGAGGAGAAAACTTGGCCCTCCGGCCCCGGGTTGGATACCGACGAAAGGGACGGGCGTGAGCGACGGCGCGAGCGCGCGAGATCGAGACGTCAGAGAGCCAGACGGAGCCAGAGGAGATGCCATGCGCGACTTGGATCGAGTGAGGAACGAGCTGCGTGAGCTCCTGCGAGACGTGTTCGCCGCGAAGGCGTCCGGCGAGGCGTACACGCGCCTGGCGCGGGCCCACGGGTACGTCGACGGGTACATGCGCGCGGTGCTGGACCTCGGCGTGCTCTCGAAGACCGAGCTGCTCGCTCTCGTCACCGAGGAGCGCGCGCGCTCGGCCGGCCCGGCGCTCGGGCCCGCGCGGGACGACGAGCCGCGCGACGAGCGCGCCGCCTAGCTCGCCTCGCCCGCGACCCCTCGGGTGGCGGGCAATGTGGCTCCTGCCCACATCGGACCAAAAAACGACACCGACCGCCCGGGAGCCCCGCGCGGTCGGCTTTCTTCGTGTCGATCGCGGGCCGGCCAGAGGCCCGCCCGCGGAGCCCGTGACTACGGCTGCACGAGCGTGACGTCGCCGACGATGTCTTTGGTCGCCTTGTCGGTCTGGCGCCAGAAGTTCAGCACCTTGCTCTCGCCGGGCACGACGCTCGGGAAGAACCCGGCGAACTTGTTCGGTTGAACGAGGGTCTTGAGGGTCCACGTCCGGCCGCCTGCGGCCTGCGCCGAGGTCGCCACCCGGAGGGTGCCGGCGGTCGCGTCCTGGTAGTAGATCGCGAGGCCGGAGCCCTGCGTCACGACGAACGAGTCGTCGCCCACGACGTGCTTGCCGTCCGGGAACGGCTTGCCGTCGACGCCGGAGCCGTTGTCGACGATCTCGGGGGTGCCGGCCTTTCCGCCCGCCACGGACACGTAGCGGAGGGTCTCGTCGAGGCCGCTCACGTACGAGACGTGCCACGTGCCGTCGTCAGCGACGCTGAGGTGCGCGCCGATGCCCACGTCGCCGGTGTCCTTCGCGGTCTTCTGGTCGCGCGAGCCGGTCTCGCCGTCGAGCAAGAACGTGGTCCACTTGCCGCCCGCCTGCTGCGCGCCGACGAGGTTGCCGTGGATGCGGTCGTAAAAGACGACGCCGAGGCCGTCTTTGGTCTTCGCGAGGCTCACGTAGGCGCCGAAGGCGTTCGGGTACGCCTCGACCGAGTTCGCGTTGATGATCGACACGCACGTGGCCTTCCCAGAGACCGCCACGCACGCCTTGCCGGCGCCGCAGTCGGCCGGGCTGCAGCCCGTGGCCGTGTCGGTGCAGGTGCCCGTGTCCTTCACGCAGGTCTGCTTGCCGGTGCACATGCCCACGCGGCACGGCGCGGCCTTGTCGGCCGCGGCGTCTTCGAAGGCCCACGCGCCGCCGTCGGCCGGCGAGGCAGAGCTCGCCCGGGCCACCACCACGTGCGACAGCGCCTTGCCCGCGGTGCCCGGCTCCATCGCGAGGAACGCGACCACCGGCTTGTCGTCGACGAGGATCATCTTCGCGTAGCGGCCGTAGTCGCCCGCGGGCGTGGGCGGCGCCTTCAGCACGTAGCTCGTCCACGCGTCGCCGCGCTTCGTGGCGTACTTCAGCGACTTGTGCGTGGCGTCGTAATAGACCACGCGCGGCGCGCCGTCGGAGCCGACCTGGATGCTCGTCCAGAGGCCCACGTCGTCGCCGGACTCGGTCTCGCCCTTGCGCCACCCGGTGCGGTCGTGGTCGGGGCAGGTGCCGGCCTCGCGCGCGGGCACGCCGTCGACGGTCTCCCACTGCACCGCCTGCTTGCCCGTGTCGTAGCGGCCCACCACGAGATCGCCGTAGAGGGTGTCGCCCTCGTTCGAGAGGACCGCGTCGTTGTAGCCCGCGACGAAGAGCGTTCCGTCCGGCGCCTTCGCGGCGGACGTGTACGCGCCCACGATGCCGGGCTTCAGCGCGGCCTCGCACTCCTGCTTGCAGTCGGCGCCGCACAGCACGCTGTTCTCACCCGTCGGAGGCGGATCCTCGCCGCCGCAGGAGCACCCCTGCGAGGTGGCGGTCACCGCGAGCAGCGACCCGAGCCCGAGCGCCGCGTGGAAGCGGCTGCTCGACGCGCGCGTCCCCGCGCGGCCCGCTAATGGCGCGGGGCTGTCGGCGCGCTGCTCGCGTCGCTTGCGGATGGCCAGCAGCGACAGCGCGACGAGCGCCGTCGCCAGGAGGCCGGAGGTGGCGTCCTTCGCGCGGTCGTCGCCGGAGGTGCTGCACCCGCCGCAGCCGCCCGTGGCGGTGCCGAGCGTGGAGTCGCTCTTGCCGCGGATGAGCGCGCTGCTCGAGCGGCCGATGTTGCCCTCCTCGTCGCGGACCTCGACCTCGACCTCGACGCCCGGCGCGGTGGCCGGCAGGACCTGTTCCTTCGCGAGCGGGGCCCACGCCGAGAGCGCGCCCTCGCCCACCTTCGTGCGGAACTCGAGCTTGTCGCTCGGGCTCACGAAGTCGTACGCCGAGAGGGTGAAGCCCTTGTCGGTCTCGTCGAGCTTCAGCTCCGGCGGGAGCACGTCGATGCGGAACGGCACGTCCGCGGGCGACGAGTCTTCGGTCTCGGGCTGGCCGACCAGGCGCGAGGTGACGTGGAGCGTGTGGTTGCCCTGGTAGAAGAGGTAATCCTCCTTGACCTTCAGCTCCTTGGCGCGCGTCCACGGGCTCGGGAGGCCCTTGTCGATGGTGTACGAGTATTCGACCGCGTTCTTGCCGTCGTCGAGGCTCGACCCGAGCGCGAGGGTGAGCACGGGCAGGCGCTCGCGATCGTAGCCGGCGAAGCTCATGGCGTCGGCGTGGACCTCCTTCGAGACCAGCTTCGCGTGCGTGTCGCTCTCGAGCGTGGCGGTCGGCGCGGTCTTGGAGAGCGTCGCGAAGAGGCCGATGAAGTCGTCCGAGCCCTTCGTGAGCTTGCGGATGCCGCCGTCTGGAATGGTGAGCCCGAGGCCGAAGCTCGACAGCGCGCCCGACACGTCGACGGGGGAGATCCCTCCGCCGATCGCCTGGCCCACGAGGCCGGAGAGGATCGACTGGAGCCCCGCGGCGATCGCCGCCGGATCTTCGGTGAGCAGATCGGAGTTCGTGACCTTCGCGTTCGAGATCGTGAGGTCGCCGATGGAGGGGAGCAGCCCGCCGTTCGGGTTCTTCGCGCTCTTGCCGGTCTGGAGGTTCACGGGGATCTTGATGTCGCCCTCGAACGTGAACGCCCGCACGTAGCGGTCGTACGACCACACGTAGAAGTCGATCGCGAACTTCTTCATGGTGATCGCGAGGAGCGGATCGGTCTTCACGTCGGCGCCCGAGCCGAGCTTCAGCTCCGGCGCCGTCTGCGGGCGCGTGCCGATCGCGAGCGACGCGGCCTTCTGCTCGAACGACAGCTTCTTGATGGAGGGGATGAGCAGGCTGACGAGGCCGCTGTTCAGCTGCTCGAGCTGCTCGGTGGTGACGCCGAGGCAGAGCAGGCCGCTGTTGTACACGCTGCCGAGCGCGTAGTTGAGGAAGCGGCCGGCGAGCGCGATGCCGAGGTGGTGGGGCGGGGT
The DNA here is from genome assembly GCA_035439005.1 of Polyangiaceae bacterium. Lineage (GTDB taxonomy): Bacteria > Myxococcota_A > Polyangia > Polyangiales > Polyangiaceae > JAAFHV01. The sequence goes on from DAORJJ010000068.1 coordinate 7,844, forward strand.
CCCCTGCGGGAACCCGCCGATGTCGTCTTTCGTGAGCTCGTCGGGGATGGGGATGCCCGTGGGGATCTGGATGTCGGCCTTCGGGACGCAGTTCGACTGGGGCTGCGGGATCGCGCCGCCGAGCATGCCGAGCGTGGCGCCGTTCTTCGTGTGGCCGACGTACGGGACGTTGTCGGGGTCGAGGCTCGGGAGCGGCTTCATGTCCCCGCCCGCCGCGAGGCCGATGTCGATGCCGCCCGAGGCGCCAGGCGAGATGCTCTTCAGCGCGCTGCTCAGGTCCATGTGCCCGTCCATGCCGAGCAGGGTGGGCACGCACTTGTTCGCGTCGGAGTTGTAGACGCACTTCGTGTTGCCCGCGTTCGGCTTCGAGCCGGTGGGGCAGGGCGGGTTCGCGCCGGGCGTGGGCGCGGTACAGAGCTGGTCGTTCAGCAGGCTCTTCACCTGCGAGTCGAGGCCGCTCTTCAGCTGGCCCACGATCTGGTTCTTGATGAGGCTCGAGTTCGTGATCGCGCTGCACAGCGCGCTGGCGAACCCGCAGTCGGAGCAGATCTGCACCTGGTCGGCGTTGATCGCGTTCAGGTCGACCACGGCGTTCGCGGCGTCGATCTTGGCGTAGCCGTCGCGCGGCGACACGTTCTCCGCGACGATCGGCAGCGTGATGTCCACCGGGAGCGCGTGCGGGCCCACCGCCGGGCGCCCGCCGGAGCAGCCGCCGTCGCCGTAGCCGATGTAGAGCGTGATGCTGAGATCGGGCAGGATCGAGTGCGTGAGGCGCGCGTTCACCGGCGTGTTCTTCAGCACGAGCGGGAGGACGCCGCGCACCCGGAGGGCGTTCGCCTTCACCGCGTCGAGCTTGAAGGTCGACTGCTTGATGTCGACCGTCGCCGTGCACCGGCCGGTGGTCTCGTCGGGGCCACCCACGCACAGGGTCGCCCCGAGGTCGTAGCCGAGCGCGAGCGAGTTGGGCCCGATCACCGACTGCGGGATGCCGAACGACATCTGCCCGTTCGGCGCCTTCAGCAGCTGCGTCGCCAGGTCGGGCGCGTTCGTGGCCAAGAAGTCGAGCGCCGGCCGGGTCATCCGGAGGGAGCCCGCGTTCTCGATGGTCTTGTCCTTCGGGAATCCCCCGGGGAGCGGGGTGACGCCGCAGCTCTGACAGCCGCTCGAGCACCCGCCGCCGCTGCACGAAGCCACGAGAAGGACGCTCGCCGCGCCCAAAGCCTTACGCCACCATGCACGAACCATGTGTCCTCCGTGGCGTCGCGCCGAGCGCAACGCCTGCCGCCGGTATTCGGTGAGCATGACATTACCTGGAGTGCGCGCTACCGAAAGCATCGATTCGCGCTCGAGGCGCGAAAGGTCGGGCGATTTCGCCTGTGACGCAGCGCGGCGCGCGGGCGCGCAACCGCTCAGCTCGTGGCCTCCGCGAGGTGCACGAGCGCGGCCGCGATGGCCGTCGCGAGCTCGACCTGCGGCGGCCGATCGGGGCGCTCGAGGACCAAGAAGTCACGCGCGATGACGTCGTACCGCGCGCGGTGCCGGAGGTGCGCGACGGCGCGGCCGCCGCCGAGGTCGAGGCGGGGCGCGCCCTCGAGGCTCACCTCGGGCGCCTTCTCGCGGCCGAAGCGGTCGAACACCGCGCACAGCACGGGCCAGGGCACGGCCACCGACTGCCCTTCGTACGTGAGGCAGAGCCGCTCGTCGTCGTCGCCCGCGCCCTCGTCGAGCTCGAGGACTACGCCGGAGCGGTCGTCGTCGCCCGCCTGGCCCGAGCCCTCGACCAGCCGGAGCGAGGCAGCCGCGCGCGCCGTCAGTCGCGCCTCGCGTCTTGGCTCGCGTCCGCGCTCGCGTCTTGGCTCGCGTCGGGCAGACTCGCGTCGGGCAGGCTCGCGTCGGGCTTGCTCGCGTCCGCCCCGCCGTCGCGCGTGCTCGCGCCGCTGCAGCCAGGCACGCCGGCCCCGTCGAAGATCTTGGCGCCGCTCGCGGCGAAGGTGGCGGCGAGCCACACCGAGTCCTGGCAGTCGCCCGCCTTCTTGGTCGTGGAGCAGTAGTCGCCCTTGTACGTGAGCTTCCCGTCCGCGCCGCGCAAGCACTTGCCCTCGCCGTTCGGCGTGCCCTGCGAGAGCACGACGCAGAGCGAGCGGCCGAGGTCGCGGATGATGACCGCGTCGGCTTCCTCGAGGGTCATGTAGCCGCCGAGCGCGCCCGCGGTGAGCCACTTGGGACACGAGGTGGGGTCCTCGGCGCAGTCGGACTGCAGGCCTTCTTTGCGGAACGATCCTACGCAGTTGCCGTCGTCACTCAGGGTGACGCCCGACACGGTCACGTCGGACAAGGGCAGCACGATGCTGCTCGCGAGGTCGGCCGAGAGGAACACCGGCACGTTGAGCTTCTGCTTCTCCGTGGTGCGGAACGTGTCCCCTTCGAAGGCGATCTTGAAGCGCGCCGGCTCGATCGCGATGCCGTTGGCGTCGTAGTTCGCGAAGCAGAAGCCCTGCCCGAGCGCGTCGGTGGGGGGCGGCGCGCCGCCGGTGAGGAGCTCGTTCGCGTCGCGATCGACGCGGAAGATCCACGAAAAGAGGCCCTTGCCCACCTCGCCGCAGCTCTTCTCCGCGAGATCGATGTTCAGCGTGACCACGGTGCGCTGGATGAACTCCTGGGCGAGGGCGGCGGGCGCGGCGATGTTGAGCCGCCGGATGCGCAGGTCCTTGATCTTCTTGCCCTTCTGGTCGGCCAGCGGCAAGCAGGTGCTCGCGGAGCCGCAGCGACCCTCGTCGATCGTGCACCCGGGCTGCGGGGTGCACTCCTTGCTCGAGTTGTCGCAGTTGGGCTCGGGCAGCTGCCCGGGCTCGACTTGGCAGGCGCCGCCCACGGGGGAGGCGCCGTCGCTGCGGAGGTGCGGGTCGTCCTTGCACGAGGCGAGCCCCGAGGCGGAGGCGAGCGCGATCGCGCCGAGGGAGCCGAGGAGGACCGCGGTGAGCGGGCGCGCGCCTCGCCGGGGAGACCGAGGCGCGCCCGTGCTCGCGCTCGCGCCGCTCACGAGGCGCTCTGCGAGGCGGGGGCCGGGAGGCTCAGCGAGCCGCCGAAGTCGACCATTCGGCGGAAGCCCTCGACGCGGTCCTCGAGCTCCGAGCGCGTGAGGCGGTGCAGGCGCGCCGAGCCGATGTCCTCGACGCAGAACGAGCCCATCGCCGACGCGAAGTACATCGCGCGCCGCAGGCCCACGGCCGTGACCTCGCCGTCGCTGGCGAGCGAGCCCATGAGGCCGCCCGCGAAGGAGTCGCCCGCGCCCGTGGGATCGAGCACGGTCTCGAGCGGGTAGGCCGGCGCGAAGAACACGCCCTCGTCGTCGAAGAGAAGCGCGCCGTGCTCGCCGCGCTTGATGATGAGTCGCGACGGGCCGCGCTTTCGGATGTCCGCGGCCGCCTTCAAGATGTTGGAGATGCCCGACAAGTCGCGCGCCTCCTCGTCGTTGATGATGAGCAGATCGATGCGCTTCAAGAGCGCCGCGAGGGCGGCCGGCTCGCCGTGGATCCAGAAGTTCATCGTGTCGGCGGCGACGAGCTTGGGGCGGTCGACCTGGTCGAGCACGCTCGACTGGAGCGCGGGGTGGATGTTGCCGAGCAGCACGAACGGCGTGCCCTTGTAGCTCGCCGGGATCTTGGGCTGAAAGTCGGCGAAGACGTTGAGCTGCGTGTCGAGCGTGGTGCGGCTCATGAGGTCGTCGGCGTAGCGGCCGTGCCAGCGGAAGGTCTTGCCCTTCGCGCGCTCGACGCCCTCGGTGCTCACGCCGCGGCCGCGGAGGTCCGCCAGCGTGTCGTCGCCGAAGTCGTCCCCGACGACGCCGACGATGCGCACCGGCGAGTAGAACGACGCCGCGAGCGACGAGTAGGTCGCCGCCCCACCCACGACGTTCTTGAACGAGCCGGAGGGCATCTCGAGGTCGTCGAAGGCGAGCGAACCGACAATCAGAAGCGGGCTTTTCACGTGCGAGTCCTCTTTTGTTATGGACAATCAGACGGTTGCGATACGTGAGCCCCGAAGGGGCGAGCTTGGGGCGCTGCCTCAGCGCGCGATCGCGCCCCGGCGCAAGAGCGACTCGGCGAGCGGGGCGCGCCGTCGCCGTTGCGCGCGCTCCGCCAAGATGACCCCCGAGAGCTCCTCGAAGGCGCGCGCGAGGTCGTCGTTCACGACGAGGTAGTCGAACAGCCCGTAGTGCTCAATCTCGCCTTCGGCGACCCGGAAGCGCCGCTGGACCACCTCCTCGGGCTCGCTCGCGCGCCCGCGGAGCCGGCGGAGCAGCTCGTCGAGCGACGGCGGCAGGATGAACACGGCGGCCACGTCGGGGGCGCGCGCGCGGATCTGCCGAGCGCCCTGGTAGTCGATGTCGAAGATCATGCCGCGGCACCCGGGGACGGCGCGCGCGCGGTCGATCTCCGCGCGCGACGTGCCGTAGAGGTTCCCGTGCACCTCCGCCCACTCCATGAAGGCGTCCTGCTCGACCAGGGCCTCGAAGGCGCCGCGATCGACGAAATGGTAGTCGCGCCCTGGCAGCTCGGTGGCCCGCGGCGCTCGGGTCGTGTGCGAGACGCTGAAGATGAGCTCGGGGAATTTCGCCTCGAGCATGCGCGTCAGCGTGGTCTTGCCGGCGCCGCTCGGAGAGCACAAAATGAGGAGCAGGAAGTCGTCGGCGGTCGCCATCGTTCGTCGCGATGATGCACCCATTGGGCGGTGGAATCCAGGATCGTTGCGCCAAACGTGGCGCGTGCGCGCGGAGCGCCTCGCGCCCGGCCGGTCAATCAGCTCGGGGCAGGTCAGCCGCCGCGCTTGCGCCGAACGCCTTCCATCACGCGGGCGTACTCGACGTCCCACGTGCTCGTGCCTTCCTTGAGGTGGCGGAGCTGCAGGCGCACCTCGGCGTCGAGCTCGGCGTCGTGGGCCATGTGCTTCTTGAAGAAGGGGACCATCTGGCGGCGCAGCTCCACGTCCTCGGCGAAGATCTCGTCGACGTGGCTCGAGTGGTGGAACGACTGCACCACCTGGTCGAGCAGGTAGTCGAGCATCTCGTCGCCTACCTTGATGCCCATGGTCTCGGCGAGCTGGGCGCGCACGCGGCTGAACTCGCTCGCGCCGCGGCCGGTGCGCTCGAGCAGGTCGCGGGTCTTCTGGCCGACCTCGCGCTCGGCGTCGACGTACGACTTGAGCACGGCCTCCACGTCGGCGATCACCTCGGACGGTGCGGCCGCCTCGATGCTCTCGCTCTTGAGGAGCGCGCGCACGCACTCTTGGGCGATGGGGAGGGCCTTCGAGGCGAAGAGGCGCATTCGGCGAAGGGTAAGGGGGCTTCGCTTCGCGCGATAGGGGAAAGCGCACGGCGCGCCGCTGGCCGAGGCGATTCTTCCGGCCACGGTCCGGCCACGCGCGGCGCGCTCACCCGCGGGGCGGCTTGCGGCGACCGGCGAGCTTCATCTCGCGCATTCCGAGCTGCAGGCGGCGCATGACGGCCTTCTTCTGGCGCTCCTTGTACTTCGCGTGGGACGCCTCGCCGAGCTCGTTGGAGGCCTCGGTCGCGCGGTCGATGACCTGGAACTCGCACACGACGAAGATGACGGGGCCGAGGTCCGCCGCCGCGGGCGGCGCGTGCTCCATCACGCGGGCGGGCACCCGCACGGGCAGGTCGACCACCGTGTGGATGACCCGGTAGTTGGTCGCGGAGAACACGTTGTCGCTGGGCGTGTACTCCTCGTCGCGGCCGGCCTGCATCTCCGGGAGCATCGGGCCGAGGTGGGGGCTCTGCGAGCAGTACTTCTTGAAGTGGAAGATGGAGTTGATGCTCTGGCCAGGGAGCACGTAATTGAACGGGAAGAGCTTCTTCGTGAGGTACTGGAGCACGGGGAAGATGTCCTCCCGGTCGCGCACCACGATGCGAAAGCGCAGCTTGTCGAAGATCTGCGCCGCCACGGTCTCCTGCTTCGACAGCAGCTTCGTGTAGAGCGAGTCTTTGTTCTTCCGGCCGCCGACGAGCTCGGTGATGGGGAAGCCGCCCGCCAGCATGCCGCCGATCACCCGGTAGACCTTCTCCTCGACCAGGTGGAACACGTCCTGGTCGGAGATCGGCAGCAGGAAGAGCAGCTCCCGGCTGTCGAGGTGGTGGATGATGTGCATGCACTTGAGGATGGAGCAGGCGCAGATCTGCCTGTGCCCCTTCCCCGTGGCGAGGGCGAACAGCTCCTCGACCGAGGCGTTCTCGACCGGCTTCGGGATCGGGTAGTCGAGGTGCCGGCGCAGGTACCCGATGGCCTCCGCGCGGAGCACCCGCATGCGCGCGCGGTCCGACGGGATCTCGGCGCGGAACTCCTGCGAGGCGAGGAACTCGTCCGCCTCGCCGGCGACGAAGTTCAGGCGGTGCCAGTCGATCACCGAGTCGCCGCGCAGGATGAGCCGCACGGCCTCCAGGTCGGCGAGGGTGAACTCCTCGAGGCGCTTCAGCCCAGACATCCCTACGAACCTACCGGCGATGCCCGCCGCGCACCAGGCCGAGCACGGCGCGGGCCCGGAGAAAGAGCCCAGTGCGCCAGGGCGGCAGGGAAGGAGCGACGTCGGCCCGCGTACATGGGCGCGTGGCCGAGGGGCTAGGCCTTCTCGACCTGCGAGTCGTGCTGGTCGAGGGCCGGGGGGGCCTGACGGTTGAGAGAGAGGGTGCCTACGAAGATCCCGATGGTGAGCGCGAGCACGGCCATGTGCCCAAGGAGCGCGCCAGACCAGCCAGCGATGGCGATGGGGGCGAGCGCGGCGACGTACCAGTGAGTGAGCTTCATTCTTCTCGTTCCTGCTCCGGAGTCCCGAAGAGTGGGGCCAAGGTCACGCCGGGGGTTCCCGCCCAACCGCCGACATGTAGGATACCATACGACACCTTGGCGCCGTGGCCAAACTTGTACTGACATCGGTGTCATGGGATCAACGAAAAACGTTCAGTGGTGCTCGCCCATCACGTTTCAGGATCCAGGCCAAGTGGTCGAGATCGCGTTTCTTTCCCCGATACGGCCAACTTTGCCGTTTTCTTGACTTCCGCGGCCCCGCCGCGACGTGGCTCGCGCGACACGCCAACGGGTCCCCGGGGCCGCACGGGAGCCGCGTCGTGTCCAGTCACAACGGAATGCCCAGGTCAAGCGGCGCCGGTTGTTCAGGTGATGGCGGCGTACATCACGTCGGAGCGGAGGACGTATTTCGTACCCCGCGACACGGCCGCCCCCTCGTGCAGGACCCGATGCGCGAAGAGGAGCGCTGCGCCCGTGCGCGGTCGCACGGCCTCGCCCGAGGCGAGGAAGCGCGTCTCGCCGCCCTCGAAGCCGTCGTTCAAGTAGACGAGGAGCGTGAGCTCGCTCTCGACCTGGGGCGACGCGCGGTAGCTGCCGTCGTAGTGCGGTCCGAAGAGCTGGCCCTCGCGGTAGCGGTACCCGCGGAGGCGCTCGTTGACGCCCGCCGCCCGCCGGCCGATGAGGCGCTCAGGCACGTGGGGCGCGACCCGCCGAAACAGCTCGCCGGCGAGCGCCAGGTCGTCGAACATGACCCGCTCGTTCGTGCGTAGGTCGGTGCGCACCTCCGGGCCGCGCGAGGTGGTCACCGGCGCGAGCGTGGGGTTCGCCGCGTCGATGCGCGCGATCAGCGCCGCGCACTCGGCCGGCGAGAAGAGGTCGGGCACCGTCCAGTGCAAGGCGCCGCGCCAGGCCAGCACGTCCCGGAGCGCGGGAGTCAGATAGGTCATTGTTAAAGTGTATGGTACTTTTTATGCCCGGCAAGGGTCCACGGCGCGGCGTGCGCGGATTCGGCTAGGCTGGCCTCCATGCGCTTTCTCCACACCATGCTGCGCGTGCGCGACCTCGATCGGGCCCTCGCGTTCTTCGTGACCGCGCTCGGGCTCCGGGAGCTCCGCCGCCGCGAGAGCCCCGAGGGGCGCTTCACCCTCGTGTTCCTGGCCGCGGACGGCGACGCGGGCGGCGAGGTGGAGCTCACGCACAACTGGGACGAGACCGAGGCCTACCCGACGGGGCGCTTCTTTGGGCACCTGGCGTACGAGGTGGACGACATCTACGCGGCGTGCGCGCGCCTTCAGGCCGCGGGGATCACGGTGAACCGCCCGCCGCGCGACGGGCGCATGGCGTTCGTGAAATCGCCGGACGGGCACTCGATCGAGCTGCTGCAGCGCGGAGGGGCGCTGCCGCCGGCGGAGCCGTGGAGCTCGATGCCGAACACCGGCGCGTGGTAGCCGTCGCCGCCTAGTTGGTCACCTTCACGCACGTCTCGCACGCCTTGCAGCCGAGCTCGCAGCCGCGATCGCAGCCGCGGCCGACCGCGCGCGCGCGCTCCCGGTCCTTGGCGGCCCGCTCGTTGACCTTCGCCGCCCACTCGGGATCGACCCGGCTCGCGACCTCGTACTCCAGGTCGAGGGCGCGCGCCTTGGTGATCTGGGTGCCGCCGTCCCCGGCGGTCCACGTGTCGCGCGTGCTGATCTCGAGCTTGTAGCGGCTGGCGCCGACGGGGCTCACCTGCACGAGCAGCTCGTGCTCGGGCAAGCCCCGGCGCTGCGAGCGCAGCGTGGAGGTGCGCGTCGCCGGGCCGCCCGTGGGCGCGTCGAACCCCTCGCGGAGGAGCGCCTCTCGCACGGCGGCCTCGGTCTCGGCGAGCGGCGCCGAGTACACGTAGTCCTTCGCGGCGTCGCGGGTGACCTCGCGCTCGACGCCGGAGCCGAAGCACTCCTCGCAGGTGCAGCGGCTGCACCCGTGGAAGAGGCCGGGCGCGGCGAGGATCGTCACCGTCACGGCGAGGATGCGGGCCATGAGCGGGGAAGCCCTGCGCGGTTGAGCCATCCCGCCTAGCATAGCGCCGGCGAGGCGCGGCGAGGGCTCAAGTTGCGACCGCGGCGCGGGCCTCAGTCGTCGGCTTCGGCGCCACGCAGGCCGTGCTTCTTCGCGAGATCGTGCAGGTGCTTGCGGTCCATCTTCGCCTCGCGGGCGGCGGCGCTGACGTTCCCTTGGTGGCGCCCGAGGAGCCACCGCACGTACGCTCGCTCGAACTCGGCGTCGTGCTTCGCCCGCGTGTCCCGGTAGCTGCGCTCGGGGTCGAACTGGAGGGTGGCCGACGTGCGCTCGCCCGACGGGAGCGTGACGAAGCTGATCTCGTCCGAGCCGGCGGCCTGGGCCATGTAGGCCGCGCGGTCGAGCACGTTGCGGAGCTCGCGGATGTTGCCGGGCCAGTCGTGCGCCTCGAGCGAGGCGAGCGTCTCGGGGGAGACGCGCAGCCCGCGGCCGCCCGCGGCGCTCAGCATGTGGTGGACGAGCGCCGGGATGTCCTCGCGGCGCTCGCGCAGCGGCGGCACGGTGACCGGCACGACGGCAAGACGAAAGTATAAATCTTCTCGGAACTTACCAGCCTGAACCTCACGTCGCAGATCACGCTTCGTGGCGGCCAGGATGCGCACGTTCGTGGGGAGCGTGCGGTTGCCGCCCACCCGCCGGAACTCGCGCGTCTCGAGGACGCGGAGGAGCTTCGGCTGGACGTCGAGGGGCAGCTCGCCGATCTCGTCGAGGAACAGGGTGCCGCCGTCGGCCAGCTCGAACGCGCCCTGCCGCGTCGCCACGGCGCCCGTGAAGGCGCCGCGCTCGTGGCCGAACAGCTCGCTCTCGAGGAGCGAGTAGGTGACCGCGCCGCAGTCGACCACGATGAAGGGCTTGTTCGCGCGCGGGCTCGCTTGCCACACCGCGCGGGCGAGGAGATCTTTCCCGGTGCCGGTCTCGCCCTCGAGCAGCACGGTGGCCTCGGTCGGGGCGATGCGCTCGAGCACGCCGAAGATGGTGCGCATGGCGAGGCTCTGGCCGAGCGCCTTCCCGAACTCGTGGCGCTCGCTCGGCAGCACCTCCACGCGGTGGGTGGAGGGGCGAAAGGCGACCTCGACCTCGCCGATGGTGAGCACCCCGCCAGGCGGGAGCGTGGCCTCGCGCACGCGCGTGCCGTCGATCTTGGTGCCGTTCGTGGAGCCGAGATCGCGCACGTGGAGGCCGTCGGGCGAGCGGACGAGCTCGCAGTGGTGGCGCGACACGGTGTCGTCGGAGAGCACGAGGTCGTTGTCGGGCGCCTTGCCGATCGTGAGCCGGCCGCCCACCGGGTGCTGCGTGCCTTTGTGCGCCCCCGAGAGCACGAACGCGCACAGACCCGCCGGCACGCCGCCCGCGCGACCCGCCGCGCGGGTCTCGATCGGCGCCGGGGCGGGCCCCGAAGGCGCGGGCGCGCGCGGGAGCGAGCGCGAGGGCGGAGGCGAAGGCGGAGTCGAGGGCGGGTCGGAGCTCATGGGCGCGGGCGCAGCGCGGGCCTCGCGACCGCTGCGCCAGGCCAGGCGCTAGCGCTCGTCGCGCAAATCGAGGGTCGCGGTTGCGCCTGAGAGAGTTACCCGTTTTCGCGCAGCAGAGCGACCTTCCTGCGTGTCGATCTCGACCTCCACGTCGTACTCGCCGTCCGGCAGGCGGACCTCGTGCGTGACGATGTCCGGGGCGCCGCCGGGGAAGGCGAGGGTCGCCTCGCGGAGGGGGTCGCCGTCGGTCGACCAGGCGATGCGGAGGGACCGCGCCCCGCGCGCGCGGGCCCCGAGGAGCACGCGGAGGCGCTGGTCCCGGGGCACCTTCGGCCGCGCGTAGGCCGCGAGCAGCGCCACCCCGGCATCGACGTCGAGGCGCTGGAAGACCTCGACCCG
>DAORJJ010000069.1:0-18572 GCA_035439005.1 Polyangiaceae bacterium
CAGCGGGTCTTCAAGGCCGCCACCGGGGGGAGACCGCGCGAGTACGCGGCCGAGCGCCGCGCCGAGCGCCTGCGGGCCTCGCTCGGCGTCGCGACGAGCGTGACGGAGGCCGCGTTCGCGGCGGGCTTCGGCGGCCTCGGGCGGTTCTACGAGGCGACCTCTCGCGCGCTCGGGATGACCCCCACGGCCTTCCGCGAGGGGGGCGCGCGGCAGCGCATTGGGTACGCCTTCGGGGCGTCGTCGCTCGGGGAGGTGCTCGTCGCGGTGACGCCTCGGGGCGTGTGCGCGGTGTTCCTCGGGGACGACCGGCAGGAGCTCACGCGCGCCCTCGAGGGGCGCTTTCCCCGGGCCGAGCTGGCGCGCGCCGACGACGCGCTGGAGGCGACCGTCCGCGAGCTCGTCGCGCTCGTCGAGGAGCCGGCCCGCGCGACGCAGCTGCCTCTCGATGTCCGCGGGACGGCGTTTCAGCTGCGCGTGTGGCGCGCCCTCTCCGCGATCCCGGCGGGCGAGACACGCAGCTACGTCGAGCTCGCGGCCGCTGCGGGCGTGCCCCGGGCCGTCCGCGCGGTCGCCGGCGCGTGTGGCGCGAACCCCGTCTCGGTCGTCATCCCGTGCCACCGCGTGGTGCGCGCCGACGGCGCGCTGTCGGGGTACCGGTGGGGCGTCGAGCGGAAGAGGGCGCTCCTCGCGCGAGAGCGCGCGACCACGTCGCCGTCCCCGTCGACGCGGCGTCGCGGACCGATCGGTTGACACTGGCTTACCATTGGGTAAGCGTTGCGCATGGCCGCCCGCTCTCGCCGCGCCCGCGCCCCGACGCGCCCCGAAGCGGGGATGAGCGCGCGCATCGTGGCGGAGGCGACCCGGCTCTTCTCGGCGCGGGGCTTCGACGGCACGGCGTTGCAAGACATCGCCGACGCCGTCGGCGTCACGAAGCCTGCGATCTTGCACCACTTTCAGAGCAAGGAGCTCGTCCTCCAGGCGGTGCTCGACGCCATCGTGCGCCACTGGGAGGGCACCCTCCCTCGGCTCCTGCTCGAGGCCACCGCGGGGGACCGCCGCTTCGACGCGGTGATGAGCGAGGTGGTCCGCTTCTTCGCCGACGACGCGGACCGCACGCGCGTCGTGCTTCGCCACGCCCTCGACCGCCCAGCCGAGGCGCGGGCGCTCATCCGCGACAAGGTGCGGCTCTGGATGGGCGCCGTGGCCTCGTACGTGCGGCGCGGGCGAGAGCGCGGTCTGCACCCGCCCGACGTCGACGAGGACGCGTACGTGCTGCTCGTCTTGCAGCTCATCATCGCGGCCACCGCGACGTTCCCCGTGCTCCGCGAGGCGCTCCCCGGGACCCCCGCCGAGGGCCTCGCGCGGATCGAGGCCGAGGCCGTGCGCATCGCGCGCGCGGCGCTCTTCACGCCGGGCGGGACCCGCGGGTAGGGAGGCGCGCTCACGGCCTGCTCGCGGGGCGCCTGGGCGCCGAGCGCCGCTCCGCCTGGAGCTCCATCAGCGCGTCCGCGGCGTTCCACGTCCAGCCGACGACGAGCACCGCACACACGCTCGAGAGGCTCTGCGCCCAGTAGGCGAGGCCGGGCCGCGCCGCCGTGACGACGAAGCCCGCGCCGAACGCCACCGCGGTCGCCAGGAGGCGCCACTCCGTCGTGACGGCGAGGGCCAGGTGGAGCAGGGCCCACGAGAGCATCGTGATCGCGGACGCCTGCGCCAGCGAGCCCCCGAGCAGGCTCGTCGCCGGGACGAGGAGCGCCTGCACGACGAACCCGGCGAGCACGACGAGGGAGAGATCGCGGTTCAGCTTCGTCTTGCCGAGCGACTCCCGGGCCCAATAGAAGAGCCCCGCGCAGGCGAGTGCGCTGGCGGCTTTGGCGCCGAAATTCCAGGCGAGGCCCGCCCGCAGGGCCAGCACGAGCGGGCCGAAGATCCCGAGGAGGCCGAGGGCTATCCCGAGCCCGACCCGTGTCCGCCGGCCGAGGCGCGGATCGTACTGTCGCTCGAACGTGGCGAGCCGCAGCTTCTCCTCGGCGCGCGCGCGGAGGGCGGCCTCGACGCGCGCGGCGAGCTCGCGCGACGGCGACGGGAGCGCCGCGAGGGCGGCCTGCGCGGCCTCCGCGGAGCCGTGCGAGAGCTCGAACGTGATCATGCGCTCGCAGATCCGCCGCAGGCCGTCGCGCGCTTCCTCGTTGTTGGGCCAGAGCTTGAGGGCCTCCTGGTACCCGAAGCGCGCGGCGCCGAACGCGTCGTAGAGGGCGTGCCGATCGAGCCCGTCCGTCGCGCCTTCCAGGCTCGCGAAGAGCTCGTCGCGCCGCGCGGTCGCCTCCTCCGCGAGCGCGCTCGAGCCGCGGTGCGTGAGAAAATCGGTGAGCGCCGCGCGGAGCTCCTGCGCCGACGCGTAGCGGTCCTTCCGGAGCCGACGCATCGCGCGCGCGCAGATCGCGCCGAGCTCGCGCGGCACCTCCGGAGAGAACGCAGGCGTCGACTCGAGGATGCTGCGCACCATGTCTCCGAACACCGCGCCCTTGTGCGGCGGCGCGCCCGTGATGATCTCGTGGAGCGTCGCGCCGAGGAGGTACACGTCGGTCCGCTCGTCGATGAGCGGCTGGCTCCCGCCGAGCATCTCGGGCGCCATGTAGCAGGGCGTCCCGGCGGCCCCGAGGGCGTCCGCAGCGAGCGGCAGGCGCCCCTCCGGATCGGGCCTCAGGCTGACGGCGATGCCCCAGTCGAGGAGGTACACCTCGCCGAACTCGCCGATCATGACGTTCTCGGGCTTGATGTCGCGGTGCACGATGCCCTTCGCGTGCGCGCGGCTGACGGCGTGCGTGACCTGCAGGAGGACGCGGAGGTGCCACTCGAGGACGTCCGTCGCGCCGTGCCGAGCGCGCACGAGCGCGGGGTCGCCGATCAGCTCGTCCCACGACGTGCCCTCGACGAGGCGCATCGCGATGTGAGGGCGCCCCGCGTCGTCGAGCCCGAGGTCGTAGATCGGCACGACGTTCGGGTGCTCGACGCGCCCCGCGAGCCACGCCTCGCGCAGGAGCCTCATCGTCACCTGGGGGTTGCCCGCGAGCGAGCCCTTCACCGTCTTGACGGCCACCTGGCGCCCGAGCGAGAGCTGCTCGGCGACGCGGACCACGCCCATCCCGCCCTCGCCGAGGGTGTGGCGCACGACGAAGCCGGGCACGCCGTCGGCCCCGCTGTGGTGGGAGAGCCCCGCGCGCGCCCTCGCGTGGACGAGGGCGCCTTCGGTCCGCGGCTCGATCGTGGCGCGCGGGCGCTCTACGAACGTGCCCTGCGCCTCGCTCGAGAGCGAGCGGGCGAGCCGATCGACGTCCGCGTCGTTCGGTGGCCGCGTGTCGTCCAGCTCGACCACGGGCGAAGCATGCCCCAGCGACCCCCCGGTTGGGAAGGCAGCTCCAGGGCTGGCCGCCCGCGCGCGCCGTCGTTCCCACGCGGCCCCGGTCGGGCCATACTCTGCGCGTGGACCTCCCGCTGGACGACACGCTCCCGCAGGACGACGCGGGGCCGACGAGCGTGCCCGCGCTCCCCGAGGAGCTCGCGTCGACGATCGCGCAGCGACCTCGCGCGACGGTCGAGCCGCCGCGAGAGAGCGCGTCGCGAGCCGAGGCGAGCCTCCGGGCCCACGTCGGCGGCGGTTCGGGCCTCGAGGGCTTCATCACGCGGGGGACCCTTGGCGAGGGCGGGATGGGCGTGGTCCGCGTCGCCGAGCAGGTCTCGCTCGGGCGTCAGGTCGCGGTGAAGACCGTGCGCTCCTCGCTGACCGGCGACGCCGGCATCGCCCTCCGCCTCCTCCGCGAGGCGTGGCTCGCGGGGCGCGTCGAGCACCCGAACGTCGTGCCGATCCACGACGTGGCGATCGATGCCGCGGGCGTCCCCCACATCGCGATGCGGCGGGTCGAGGGCGTCTCTTGGGCTGCGCTCCTCGAGGACCCGAGCGCGGTGCGCGAGCGCCACGAGGCCGGGGACGTCCTCGAGTGGCACCTGCGGGTGCTCGTCCAGGTCACGCACGCGGTCAGCTGCGCGCACGCGAAGGGCATCGTGCACCGCGACATCAAGCCCGAGAACGTCATGATCGGCGAGTTCGGCGAGGTGTACCTCCTCGACTGGGGCATCGCCGTCAGCCTGAGGCCCGATCCGGAGGGGCGCCTGCCGCTCGCTGCGGACGCCCTCGGGGCCGCCGGGACGCCCTGCTACATGGCGCCCGAGATGCTCGGCGGGAGCCAGCCGCTCATCGACGAGCGGACCGACGTGTACCTCCTCGGCGCGACGCTCCACGAGATCGTCACTGGCCAGCCGCCCCACTTGGGCGCCTACGCGGACGTCGTGCGCAGCGTCTTGAGCTCGACGCCGACCTTCTCACCCGAGGTCCCGCCCGAGCTCGCGCGCATCGTGGGCCGCGCGATGAGCCGCAGCCGCAAGGACCGCTACGCGTCAGCGCACGAGCTGCGGGTGGCGATCGCGGACTTCCTGACCCACCGAGGGTCGAGCGCCCTCGCCGACGACGCGACCGCGCGCCGCGCCGTGCTCTTCGCGAAGCTCGACTCGCCTGGCACGGCGGATCGACAGGCCATTTACGATGATTTTGGCGCCGCGCGCTTCGGCTACCAACAGGCCCTGAAGCTCTGGCCAGGGAACGAGGAAGCGCGCGCGGGGCTCGAGCTCGTGTGCACGCGGATGATCGAGCTCGAGCTGGCGAGCGGCGGGGCCGAGGCCGCGCATGCGCTGCTCGTGACGCTGCCCACTCCGCCCGCCGACGTCGCGAGGCGGGTTCACCTCGCCCTCCAGCAGCGCCAGGCGGAGCGGGAGCGCCTGGCCGTGCTCGAGCGCCAGTACGATCGCGCGCTCGGCCGCCCCACGCGGCTCATCCTCGCGCTCGCGATCGGGCTCTTTGGCGGCGTCGCGCCGCACGTCATCGCGACGCCCGGGCCGCTCACGCTGAACGCGGTCTTCGTTGGAAAGGTAGCGACCGCGCTGGCGTTCGCGGGGCTCTTCTTCTGGGCGCGCGGCGAGCTGCGCAAGAGCAAGATGAACCGAGATCTGGCGCTCGTGGTGCTCGCCGGCTTCTTCCTTCAGGCGCCCCTCGTGCTCGCATGCGCCAAGCTCGGTCTGTCGCGGTCTCAAGGCGCGGCGATCGCGCTGCTCGTCTGGGTGGTCGTCGGGCTCTCGCTCGCCATCACGACCGAGCGTCGATTCTTGGGGATCGCCCTCGTGTTCGGCCTCGCGTTCTCTGTCGCCGTCCTGTGGCCCGCGTGGAGCTTCGTCGCGCAGAGCGGGGCGGCCGTGGTCGGCATGACCGTGGCGCTGTGGGCGTGGAGCGCGCCACACCCCGCGCCGCTCGCCCGGGGGACCACGGCGGCGACGGGCGACGTGGGCTCCCACGCGCGCCCCGGCGCGGACGGGTCTCCCGAGAAGTGAGCGTCAGCAACACCGAGGCGGCGCGCCCCGCGGCGTCAGGCGGGCTGGGCCGACGCGATCGCGGGCGCCAGCGTCGCCCCCTCGCTCGCCGTGACCGTCACCACCGGGGGGTCGAGGAGGGTCTTCTTCACCCGGCACCCCTCCATCGACCGCACGATCGGGGCGCGGTATTTCTCGGGGAAGCCAGGCGGCAGCGTGACCACGAGGTCGACGCGCGCGAGGCGCTTCGTCTCGGGGTCGAAGGTCGCGCGCTGCATGAGATCGAGCCCCTCGGTCGAGAGGCCGCGCGCCTGGCAGAACGCGAGCGCGTAGATGCCCGCGCACGTGGCGAGCGACGCCAAGAAGAGCTCGAACGGCTCGGGCGCCGCGCCCGCTCCGCCGTGCGCGGGGGACTGATCGGTGCGCACGACGTGAGCGCCGAAGGCGGCGTCGACGCGCTTGCCTTCGGGGAACGTGACGCGGGTCTCGTGCAAGTCCATGACAGGCTCCTTCTCTCCGGCCCTCGGGCCTCGTGCGTGTGGGAGCCGCGCGGCCCACGCTTGGGTTCGCGAAGAGTTTTCGGGCGAACCACGCTACCCTCGGGGAGTGAAGCGCTTCGCCGCCGCCGCCCTCGTGCCCGCGTGTCTGGTCGTCGCCTGCGGGAGCCACCCGTCGTCGCCACCCCCGCGCAGCTCGCCACCCGCTCCGGCTCCGTCCAGCGTCGACGCCGCGCTGCGGGGGCAGCGGTGCGGGCGCGCCGAGGGCAGCCCGGTCGTGCGGCAGACGTGGACCCACGGTCGGAGCGATCTGTGCGACGCGGCGCTCACGACGTGGTTCAACGTCCCCCACGCGGATCGCGCGTGCGCGACCGACGCCGACTGCGTGGTCGTCGCGGGCACGTGCTTCGTGGACGCCCTGAACCGCGCCGCGAAGGCCAAGGCGAAGTACGGGCAGCTGCCGTGCGCAGACCCCGCGGGCGGCGCATGTATCCCGTGGGACGCCGCGGCCCGGTGCAGCGCGGGGTGCTGCAGCGCCGAGCGACGCTGACGGCGCCTTGCCTTTTCGTGGGGCCGATGTAGGACATGTCGGACCCTGAAAATGCGATCCTGAAATGCGATGCCTCCCTCGCGCTCGTGCGAGGTTCCCGGAAGCGCGCTGCTGCGGCGCGCGTTCCGTGACCGAGGAAGGCAAGACCATGGCGATGGCGTCCACTCCCCCCGATCTCGACTCCCTGCGCGACCGCCCGAGCTCCCCGGAGATTCGGGTGCTCCGCCCGCGCCGCGCGGCCCCCGCCGACGCCGTCCGCCCGACGCGCGCCGAGGTGAACCTCGCGGCCCTGCGGCACAACCTCCGGGTCGTGCAGCGCCACGCAAGGCAGGCCCGGGTGTGGCCGGTGCTCAAGGCGGACGCCTACGGTCACGGCGCCCCCGCGGTCGCGCGCACCCTCGAGAGGGCCGGCGCGGACGGCTTCTGCGTCGCGCTGCTCGAGGAGGCGATCGAGCTGCGCGAGGCGGGGATCACCTCGCCCATCCTCGTCATGAGCGGCTCGTACGGCGGCGGCCACGACGAGGTCGTCCAGCGTGGGCTCGTGCCCGTGGTCTACGACCGGGGCCAGCTCGAGGAGCTCGCGCGGGCCGTGCGTCAGCTGGGCGCCACCGCCCCCTACGCCGTGCACCTGAAGATCGACACTGGCATGGCTCGCCTCGGGGTGCCGCTCACCGAGCTCGCCTCGTTCGCACAGTCGCTCCACGAGTTCCCCGAGCTCCGCGTCGCCGGCCTCATGACGCACCTCGCGTGCGCCGACGCCGCCTCCACCGACGAGACCGCCCACCAGCTGCGCCTCTTCGACGAGGCGACCGCGACGCTCGGTCGCCACGGCGTCCGCGCCGACGTGCGCCACGCGGCGAACAGCGCCGCGCTGCTCCGGGGCGAGTCGAGCCTCGACGCGGTGCGCCCCGGGATCGCCATCTTCGGGGTCTCGCCCGTCGCGGAGGGCGCGAGCGAGCCCCTCTCCGCCGAGCTGCGGCAGGCGATCCGTGTCCGCACCGAGATTGTGTCGATCCGGGAGCTCGAGGCGGGCAAGCCGGTCGGCTACGGCGCGCTGCACCGCACGACGCGTCCCTCTCGCATCGCGACGGTCCCGATGGGCTACGCCGACGGCCTGTCGCGCAAGCTCACGAACCGCGGCCACATGCTCGTGCGCGGCGCGCGCGCGCCCATCGTCGGCGCGGTGTCGATGGACATGACCATGCTCGACGTCACCGACGTGCCGGGCGCCACCCTCCGCGACGAGGTCATCGCGACGGGCGCCCAGGACGGGCCGTGCGGGCGCGACCACATCGGCGCACAGGAGCTCGCTGCCCACGCCGACACCATCCCGTGGGAGATCCTCACGTCGATCTCTCGCCGCGTGCCGCGGTTCTACCGCGAGCCCTGAGCGGCTCTCGTATACTGGCACCCGCGCCAACAAACGAGCGAAGCGCCGTGGTCAGTCGGCGGCGTTCGAGAGCGACCGGATCTGCAGCGTGAGGGCGGCGCGCGTCTCGGGCCGCGCGGCCCGCAGGAGGGGGCTCGCCTCGAGCGCGCGCCCCGCGACGGCGCGGTCGCTCAACGGCGCGGCGGCGAGCAGCGTGAGCCGCGCGCGGACGCAGCGCTCGGCCGCCTCGGGCACGTCGACGACCGTCGCGATTCGCTCGGCGGTCGCTTGGCCGAGCGCGGCTTCGAATGCCTGACACGGCTCGGTGAGGCTGCCGCTCTCCGAGACGACCCGCTCGGACGTGGTCATCAACGACCAGACCGCCGGCTCGTAGGAGGCCCCGCCGACCGACGCGGTCGCCAGACCGCCGGACGCGAGCAGCCCCGTGAACGCGAACGCGGCGCCCGCGAGCACGAGCGGTACGCTCGCCCTAGGCGTCGGGGACGCGCCCTCCGCGGCGGGCGCGCGGTCTCCCGCGGGCGCCTCGGGTGCCTCGCTCGGCGCGCGGAACAACGCGAGCGCGGCGGCGGAGACCCCGAGGAGGAACGGGAGCAGGGCGGCGCCGGCGCCCAGCCGGGCGCAGTCGCGCGCCTCCGCAAACCCGACGGACCGCGCCAGCGCGACGTTCGACGGAGAGAGCGCCGCGCTCGCCACCGCGTCCTGGGTGGCCTTGCGGCCGAGCAGCGTCCCCGCGAAGCCGGTCATCGACGTGCACCCGCACAGCACGAGCCCGAGCGCCGCGAGCAGCCCCGCCGCGCGCGAGCGCCGCGCGACCGCGACCGCCAAAGCGGCGCTCGCGCAGGCCAGCGCGAGCAGCGCGAGCAGCGACGCCGCGTGCCCCGTCGCCCCGCAGTTCCTCAGCATCCCGAGCATGCGCGACCCATAGACCACCGCGCGCGATTTACAACGCCCGCGCGCGGCGGGCCGCCCAAGACGCGTCGAGACGGGCGCCCGAGAGTGAGCTAGTGTCACCAGCGTGAGCGAGACCACAGCCCCCCGCGCGAGCGAGTCGTTCGTCACGCGCGGGTTCGACCTGCTCGTCTCGGGCCCGCTCGCGTTCCTCGACGAGGTGGGCTCGACGGTCACGCTCGCCTTCCGCGCCGCGACGTGGCTCGTGCGCCCGCCCTTCCGGTTCACCCAGATCCTCGGGGCGATCGAGTTCATCGGCGCGGGCTCCATGTTCATCGCGGGCCTCGTCGGGCTCTTCACCGGCATGGCGTTCACGGTGAGCGTCATCGTCGGGTTCCGGCAGTTCTCGGCCGAGGGAATGGTCGGCGGCGTCGTCGCGCTCGCCCTCGCGCGGGAGCTCGCGCCGGTGCTCGCGGCGGTCGTCGTGACCGCGCGCGCGGGCAGCACCATGGCGAGCGAGCTCGGCAACATGCGCGTCTCCGAGCAGATCGACGCCATCACCACCATGGGCGTGAGCCCCATCCAGTACCTCGTCGCGCCCCGAATCCTCGCCACCACGCTCGTCCTGCCGCTGCTCGGCCTCTTCTTCGCCATCTCCGGCATGGCCGGCGCGTACCTCGTCGCGGTCGTCTGGCAGTCGATCGACCCGGGCATTTTTCTCGAACGAATTCGAACCTTCGTGCAGTTCTCCGACATCCGAATGCTGGTCGTGAAGAGCGCCATCTTCGGCCTCGTCGTGAGCACGATCTGCTGCAACAAAGGGTTCTTCGCCTCCGGCGGCGCGCGCGGCGTGGGCGAGGCGACGGCGAAGGCGGTCGTCGCGAGCATCGTCGCCATCTTCGCGTGCGACTACGTCGTCACGACGATGATGACCGACATCTGAACAGGTCTTTACGCCGGGGCCCTTCGGCTCCTACGTTCTCGTCATGAGCAGCTCGCCTCCGCCTCGCCCGCCTCGCCCCGAGAGCCGCCTCCCGATCGCCGGCCGCGCGGCCGCCGCGCACGTCGACCCCAGCCTCGACCTGGAGGCCGAGATCGTGCGGCTGAAGCGCGAGCGGAACGCCGTGCTGCTCGCGCACTACTACCAAGACTCCGACATCCAGGACGTGGCCGACTTCCTCGGCGACTCGCTCCAGCTCGCGCAGGCGGCGGCGAAGACCCAAGCCGACGTCATCTGCTTCGCGGGCGTGCACTTCATGGCCGAGACCGCGAAGATCCTGAACCCCCACAAGATCGTGGTCTTGCCTGACCTCGAGGCGGGGTGCTCGCTCGCCGAGGGCTGCCCGGCCGACAAGTTCGCCGCCTGGAAGGCGCGCCACCCGGGCGCGGTCGCGGTGAGCTACATCAACTGCTCGGCGGAGGTGAAGGCCCTCTCCGACTACATCGTCACCTCCTCGAACGCGGAGAAGATCGTCCGGGGCATCCCCGAGGACCAGGTCGTGCTCTTCGGGCCCGACCGGAACCTCGGCGCGTGGCTGAACGCGAAGATTCGGCGCTCTCGCCCGATGGAGCTCTGGCAGGGGAGCTGCATCGTGCACGAGACGTTCAGCGAGCGGAAGCTGCTCGGGCTGAAGGAGCGGCACCCCAAGGCGCTCGTGCTCGCGCACCCCGAGTGCGAGCAGGCGGTGCTCGCGCACGCCGACTACATCGGCTCGACCACCGGCATCCTCACGTATTCGAAGACCTCGGAGGCGCGCGAGTTCATCGTCGCGACCGAGCCTGGCATCCTCCACCAGATGGAGCTCGCCTCGCCGGACAAGCTCTTCATCCCGGCGCCGCCGGAGGCGAGCTGCGCGTGCAACGAGTGCCCGCACATGAAGAAGAACTCGCTCGAGAAGGTGTACCTCGCGCTCCGCGATCTGAGCCCGCGCCTCGAGATGAGCCCCGACCTCCTCGCGCGCTCGCGGGTGCCGATCGACCGCATGCTGGCGCTCAGCTAGAGGCCCGCCGGCTCCGCTCGCGGGGTCCCGTCGGTGGTCCCGCGGGAAGACGCTCCTTGGCGCGGACCGAAACCTTCGCTAGGACGGCCCGGTGAGGGAATTCTTCGACGCATTCAAGGCTCTCCGCGGCGCGCCCCGGGCTCTGTGGCTCGTCATCTTCGCGTTCAGCCTCGAGTCGATGGCCTACTTCGGCATTTTGCCGCTGATGAAGCCGTACCTCTCGCAGGACATCGGCATCTCCCCAGCGCTCGCGAGCACCTGGGTGTCCATTTTCACGGGCGCGCTCACCTTGGTGATGCTCTTCGTCGGCAAGCCCGCGGAGGACAAGCTCGGGATCCGCAAGGGGATCCTCGTCGCGCTGCTTCTCATCATCGCGGGCCGAGCGCTCTACGGCTCGGCGCCCTTCGTGGGCGGCGCGCTGCTCCTCGCGGTGTCCTTGGTGGTGGTCGCGCTCGGAGAGGGCGTGCTCCAGCCCATCGCGTACGCGGGCGTGAAGAAATACACGAGCG
The DNA here is from genome assembly GCA_035439005.1 of Polyangiaceae bacterium. Classification (GTDB taxonomy): domain Bacteria; phylum Myxococcota_A; class Polyangia; order Polyangiales; family Polyangiaceae; genus JAAFHV01. The sequence continues at coordinate 11,253 of DAORJJ010000069.1, forward strand.
AGAAGAACGGCGCGATGGGCTACGCCGTCCTCTATTCGTTCTTCAACCTCGGCGCCGCGCTCATCGGGCCGATCTCGGCGGGTGTTCGGACCACCTTCGACGACAAGCACAAAGCGGGGACCACCGCCCTCTCGGGGTTCAACGCGGTGAACTGGGTGTGCTTCGCCATCACGGTAGGCACCCTTCTCGTGTTCGGCGCGCTGATGACGAAGAAGGCGGAGGCCAACGTCGTTCGTCTCATCGACGCGGCCCCGACGGGCGCAGGCGAGAAGCCCGTCGTGACGGCCTCGCCCTTTCGCGACAAGCGCTTCATGTTCTTCATCTTCATGCTGCTGCCCGTGCGCACGCTCTTCGCGCACCAGTGGCTCACGATGCCCGAGTACGTTCTCCGCGCGTATCCCAAGGAGGTCGGCGACCGCATGGAGTGGCTGGTCGACTCGGTCAACCCGATCATCATCTTCTTCGGGGTGCCCCTCCTCACTGCGCTCACGAAGCGAGCGCACGTGCTCACCATGATGATCATCGGCTCGGGTGTGAGCGCGATGGCGACGTTCCTGCTGTGCGGCGGCCCGAGCACGCCGATGCTCATCGGGTACTTCTGCGTGTTCTCGATCGGCGAGGCGCTCTGGTCCTCGCGCTTCCTCGAGTACGCCGCCGAGCTCGCGCCGCCAGGGCGCACGGCGCAGTACATGGGCATCGCGAACCTGCCGTGGTTCGTCGCGAAGACGACGACGGGCTTCTATTCGGGCTGGGTGCTCGAGCGGTTCTGCCCGAAGAATGGTCCGCAGCACACCGAGGTCATGTGGCTCATCTACGGCCTCGTCGCCCTCGCGAGCCCGCTCGGCCTCCTGCTCGCGCGCAAGTGGGTCCTCGCCGGGATGGGCACGAAGGCCGCGCCGAAGCCCGAACCCGCGCCCGAGGCGGCGTAGGCGAGCCCGGTCACCGGGCGCGCCCCAAGAGAACGTGCGCGTGCTCGTTGGCGCTCGTGCTGCTGGCCGTGGTGCTCCGCGCGCCGCGCGCGCGCTCGAGAGCTCGGAGAGGACTTCCTCGCCCTGACGGTGGAGGTGCCGCACTCGGACCCGAAGCAAATCCATGTGTCCGGCACGGTATCGGCGGACGGCGGCGCCAAGAGGGCCGCGATCGCGCCCGCGACTACGCGTTTCGCAAGCCGAGTGACGTCCACGCTCAGCGCCTCACGTGGACGAAAGTAGGCATCTGCGCGTGTGGGGTCGAGTGGGTCGAGTGGCTTGACCACTCCGTCCTTGGGCTCTCGACGAACAACGGCGCCGCCTTTGCGACGCTCTCTCGCATGGCCGATCGCTGCCGGTGCACTGCCCCGCCGGCGCGACCTCGGACCGCGTGTGCACGCGCGAGCTCTGGAGGAGCACGAAGACCGGGATTGGCCAGGCCGCGGAGGCGCGCGGCGGTGGCGACCGAGCTGGCGGGCGCCTGTCGGGCGTACCCGCAACCCTCGATCGAGAGGGACCTGGCAGGACGTTGGGCGGGTCGGATCTCCAGCCTCTGGGCCAGCTCCGATTCCTGCCGGCGCTCTCCGCGTGGATGTGATGACATTGGGGGGTGTCCTTTCGAACGCCCTTGGCGGCCGCGCGATGAGCGGCAACCTGCGCTTGGCCCCCGGTGCGGTCTTCGCTGGGGAGTACCGCATCGTGCGGCGGCTTGGCTCGGGTGGCATGGGCTCCGTGTACGTGGTCGACCAGGTGAGCACCGGCAAGCAGCGGGCGCTGAAGCTCATGCACCCCGATCTCGTGGAGAGCCCGGCGTTTCGCGCGCGGTTCGAGCGAGAGGCCACGATCGGCGCTCAGATTGACAGCGACCACATCGTCGAGGTTCACGCCGCGGGGATCGACACGTCGACAGGAGTTCCATGGCTCGTGATGGAGCTCCTGCGAGGCCAGGATCTCGCCCAGAGGGTGAAGGCGGCCGGGCCGCTGTCGCGTGACGAGGCGCGCGCGATCTTCGAGCAGCTCTGCCACGGCGTCGCGGCGGCGCACGACGCCGGCGTCGTTCATCGCGATCTGAAGCCCGAGAACGTGTTCATCGCGACCGCCCGCCGAGCGGGCGATGACCTCCTCGTGAAGGTGCTCGACTTCGGCATCGCGCAGCTGAGCGCCGAGACCGCGAAGAACAACAGCACCGAGCCGCTCGGGTCCCCTCGTTGGATGGCGCCCGAGCAGACGACGCGCGACCCGCTCACTCCCGGCGCCGACGTCTGGGCGATCGCCTTGATGGTCTATCATGCGATGACCGGGGCGAGCTTCTGGAACGCCGCCAAAGAGGGCGCGATCGCGGAGCTGCTGCGCGAAATACTCATCGATCCGATCCCGCGCGCGAGCGAGAGGGCCGCGGCGAGAGGCCACGCCCTCGACCTCGGTCCCGAGTTCGACGAGTGGTTCTCTCGATGCCTGAGCCGAGCCCCCGACCGTCGGTTCGCGGACGCCCGGGAGGCGTGGGCAGCGCTCCTCCCGATCCTCACGACTCCGACCGAGGCCGCTCGGACTCGCTGGGTAGCGAGCCTCACGGACACGGTGCCGCAGCCGCCACCGGCGGCGAGGCAGGTGACCGAGCGGATGTACGGGCCCGGGCAGACCGTCATCCCCCTCGTGCCGTTCAGGCCGGAGGCCGCGAAGACGAAGACCCACGCGATGGCGGCCGCGCCGTCCACCGAGCCGGCCTCGATGACCACGATCGCCGTCGCGCTCGGCGGCGCCCTCTGCGGCATTTCCCTCATCGTCGCCGTGATCGACGGGCTCTCTCGCTCGCCTACGCCGGAGCCTCCCGCGGCTGCGCTGTCGCAGCTCCCGAGCGACCCACCCACCGAGTCGGCCCTCGCGCCGGAGCTCCTCGCGCCCGTCGTGTTCCAAGCGCCGCCGCCTGTCACCGCCGCGCCCGCCACCGCCGCGCCGGCCACCGCGGCGCCGACGAGCGAGGAGCGGCCGCAGCCGACCGCGCTTCCGGCGCCGCGCGACGCCAGGATGGCGGCTCTCGAGCAAGGCATCGCGAATGGCGACTGGGCGCTGGTGAAGGCGCTGCTCCTCCCGCGCAAGGACTCGCTCTCTTGCGCGGACCTCGCGGTCCTCAAGATGGCGTGCCGCGCGACCGCGGACTCGTGCGCGAAGCAGGCGGGGGATCTGCGGGTCGCGCGCCAGTGCCCTTGAAGCGGCGGCGGTAGATGGATCTCTGGGCCGGACCGGCTCGACCTCCGCGCCTTCTCCTACGACGCGCTGCGCGCCCACCCGAGTCGTCGAAGAGGTCTGAAATGGGCGCTCGACGCAGCGCGCACCCTGCGCGCCGCGGAGCGCGCCGCCTCGGTGCAAATAGACGAGCTGATGGAGCGACCGCTGAGCGGTGCGGGCGCGCGCCGTACCCGCCGACACGCTAGATCGCTGGACGCGCCTCCTGATCTCTTCCGGGAGTGGTCGCCGCTGGCGTCAGCGAAGAAGCGCGTACCGGGCGCGGTCTGCGTGGCGGTCCCTCGCTGGCGACTCCGTGATCTGTCAGCGAGTCGTCTGGCTTCATGGGAACGAACGCATCAACCGAGTTCTCTCGCTCTATCCGCGCTTGCGGGCGCTCGCGCGGCGAGAGGCGACCAACGCCGCGCCGAGCGCGCTCGCGAACAGCCAGGAGAGGCCCGCGCCGCCACCGGAGCTGTTGCATCCTCCGCTGTCGGAGCCCGCAGAGGGCGGCGCGGTGGATGCGCTCGGGGCGGGCGAGGGCGGGCTCGCCGCGTCGACCGCCGGACCGGCGTCCGCCGGCGCGCTGCCGTCTGGAGCGCCGCTGTCGGGGACGCTCGCGTCGACGCCAGGCCCCGCGTCGGGCGGTGAGCTGCCACCACACGTCTTGCCGCTGCCGACCTCGTAGATCTGTCCTCGAATGTTGCCGGCCGGGGACTTGAGCGTGATGGAGAGCGCGCCGCCGATGAGGAAGCCTTCGTTGAGCGTCGAAAGTGGGATCGGGGTCAGGGTGATCGTGTTCCCCACCGGCGGGGGGAGGGTGGCGACGCCGGTCGCTGGGCTGGCGCCGCAGGGGCCCGCGCCTCCGATGGTCTGATCGGTGACCGAGATGCCGCTGAACGTGACGGTCCCCGTGAGCATCTTCGTGGCCGTGTCGAACTCGAGCGTCGCCGTGCCGCTCCCGGGCGAGGCCACCGGCGGGACGACCTGCCCGCCGCTCAGGGTGGCCGAATAGTTCGCGACGGCGGCCGACGCGCCAGACGTGACGAGCATGGACGCAAGCGCGATCGCGAAGGTTGAGCGTTTCATCATGAGACCCACGGTAGCGCACTCGGCGCGACTTCGTGCGCGGTGCGGTCGAACGATCGAGCGCTCCTGGCCGAGAAGTGGGCCGCAGCACCGAGGTCACGTGGCTCATCGACGGACTCGTCGCGACTCGCGAGCCCGCTTGGCCTGCCGCTCGTCGGCAAGCCCGCCTGTCGCTCCGCCGCCGCGAGAGCCTCGGCGGGACGGCCGCCCGCCCACGCGAGCACCTCGACGCGCTGTCGCTCGTGTCGCGCACACTCGCCAAGCTGAACGCCAGGTGAGCGCCAACCAGGCGCGAGCACGCCAAGGTCCGGCGCCGTCAGGCCCCGGCCCTCTCCTCGTCGCTCCACCGCATTCCGCACCGCGCGCACAGGAATTGGCCGCGCGCGAATCGGACGATTACGCTTGGTGGCATGCGCCATCTGAAGCTCGTGCCCGTTCTCTCCCTCGTCGTCGCGTCCTTCTTCGCCTGCGGGGAGACGACCACCCCGAGCCAGTCGCTCGACGCGAGCGCGGATACGGGGGGTCGGAGCGACACGGGGGCTGAGGACGCGCGTCGAGAGGACGCCGTGGCGCCCGTCGATGCGGCCGATGCGAAGGGGCCCGATGACGCCGTGGCGCCCGTCGACGCGGCCGACGCGAAGGCGCCGGATGACGCCGGGCCACCCGTCGACGCGGCGGATGCCAGGGTGTGGCAGTCGACGGGGACCCTCTCCTTCGACGGCGTGGACGATGTCGTGAACTTGGCCGCCGCCGTCGGCGCCGCGAGCGAGACCGCGTTCAGCGCGGAGCTGTGGTTCAAGACGACCGCCGCGACGGGAATGCTCTTCGAGGTCTACGGCGGCGGCGCGGACCGCTCAATCTATCTCGACAACGGGAAGCTCTGCTTTTACGTCTACACGCCCGCGTACTCCACAGTCTGCACCACGGTGAACAAGAACGACGGCGCGTGGCACCATGTCGCCGGTACCCTCGGCGCAGTCGCGGGGCAGCGTCTCTACGTGGACGGCGTCGAGGAGGGGAGCGCCCCGGCGGTCACTGCCTCCGCCTTCGGCGGGGACACCGGGTTTCGCCTCGGCTACGGATACATCGGTCCGAACGGCGTGCTCACCTACTTCGCGGGAACGCTCGACGAGGTGCGCGTGTGGAGTGTCGAGCGCACGGCGGCCGAGATCGCCGCAAACCGCAGCACGACAGTGGCCGTCGCGACCGCGGGCCTTCAGGGATATTGGAAGCTCGACGAGACGGGCGCGGCTGCCGTGGCCGCCGACGCCACGGCGAACGGGAACGCGGGCACGCTCACGAATTTCTCGTTCACCCCCTCGCCCTGGGGCGGCCCCGGCCCGTTCTGAGCCGAGCGCCGCGGCGTCACGGGCCGCGGGCGAGGTGGCTTCCTGCTTCCCCCTTGTCAGCGGGCCACGGGCAGCTTGGGGCTCGCGTCCGGGCCCTCGATCGACGGGGACTCGGGAGCGCCCGCGTCGCCGACCACGGGGAGCAGGGGAGGCGCGGAGTCGGCTCGAGCGTCCGAGTCCGTGGGGATCTCCATCGGCGCTCCCATGAGCGGCTCGGGCCGCGGCGCGGCGCCCATGCAGGCGGTGAGCGAGAGCGGGACCGCTAGCAGCGCTGTCTGGAGCACCCGCTTGGCGCGGACGAGCGCGGCGGCGGGGACGGGGCGAGGGAACGTGTCACGGAACAGCACGTGACCGAGCTCGTCGTGCACGGCGCGCACGCAGAGCCCCTCGGCGCTCGGCCTCGCGAGCAGCTCGCGCGCCTCGGCTTCGGACAGCTTCACGAGCTCGTGCACGTGCTTCTTGCACGCGCCGCAGAAGCGGCTCCGATCGCCCGCGGTCATGGCGCTCCAGTCGGCTTGGCAGGGCTCGGCGATGCGCAGTGTGTCCTTCTGCATGCGACGAGAACGCCCCAAAGGGAAGGACCTTACACGAGCGCCTGCGCAAGGCGTGCTCGCCGCTGCACTCGCCGGCCACGACAGCAAATCACCCGACGACGCGCCCCTTCGCCATCAGGCGGTCGGCGATGTGGCGGCCGAGGGAGAGCTGCATGAGCTTGCGCACGAACGCGGTGAGGCGCTCCTCGTCGGCTCGGTCGGGAAAGAGGAAGCGGATGCCCATGCCGGGAGGACGGCCATCGGTCGCCTCGCTCGACTTGACCACCCACTTGACGACGCCCGAGAGCCGGAAGCGACCCTCTCCCAGGGCGGGGTCGGTCACCGGGACCCCGAGTTCGAAGAGAAACTCGGTGCCGACGGCCAGCGGGCGATCGGTCTGGATGAAGGTGCCCCCCCGCGAGATGTTCTTCGTGTAGTCCGCGAAGAACGAGTTCAGACGCTTGTAGTCTACACGCAACGAGATGGGGCCGCGGGCGTCGTCTTGGCGCTGCTCGATGGAGAGGTCGGCGGCGTCGACCCCGACGTTGGTCTCGGAAGGCGGCGACGCGGGGACGGAGACCATGCGCGGGAGTATACGGCGTTTCGCGCGGGCGTCACCGGTCGCTGCGGGGCGGCGCGGCGGCGCTGCCGCGCGCCTCGCGGGCTGCTACTCTCCGCCCCCATGTTCACCGCTCTCTTGGACCGAGCCCGCGATCTGCCCGAGCGCGCGTACCTCGTCGCTCGCCTCGCGCAGGAGACGGGCATGCTCTGGGACGTGCGCCGCGAGGGCGGCGTCGAGCTCGCGCGCGCGCTGCTCCGGGGGGCGCAGAACCCCTCGCTGATTTACCGCATCCACGGCGCGAACGTCCCCGACCGGCTCGGCGTCGTGATGGGCGACGTCGCGTGGACCTTCCGCGAGCTCGACGAGCGCATCGACCGGATCGCGCGCGGCCTCCGTCGGCGCGGCGTGCGCCGGGGCACGAGCCTGCTCGTCATGCTCAAGAACCGCCCCGAGTTCCTGCTCGTGTCGGCCGCGTGCGCGCGCCTCGGCGCCGCGGCCGTCGCCGTCTCGTGGCGCTCTCGGCCGGACGAGCTCGCGTACCTCGTGAACCACTCCGGCGCGCGGACGCTCGTCGTGGAGGCCGCGCTCCTCGACGT
>DAORJJ010000070.1:0-18522 GCA_035439005.1 Polyangiaceae bacterium
CCCGCACCGCAGGATCGCAACGAAGGCGGCCGGGATGCGGCGGCGATGGGCCGATGGGAGGAAATCAACGGGCTGCTAGCCGCGGAGGCGCCACGCGTCAGCCGGTCAAGGGCAGCGCGAGCTGCCGCACTCGAGCGACGGCTGGTAGGTCGCTGCGACGGGCGGGCCGGGTCGAAACGCGAAGTAGCCCGCCGTCGCGCCGCCCGCGACCACGGCCGCGGTCGCCAGCCAGAAGATGGGGCTCGCGAAGATCGACGAGCCCTCCTCGACCTTCGCCGGGGCGGCGGCGGGGCGCGCCTCCACGAACGCGCTGCGCGGGACCGCGGCGCGCCCGACCTCGAAGAGGACGTTGTCACGCTCGTCGACCGCTTGCGCGTAGTAGTCGAGGCGCGCCTTGCCCGCCGGCGCCGTCGGCACCTCGACCGCGACGCCGTCGCCGACGAGGACCGTGCCGAGCGTGAAGGCGCCCGTGGAGCCCCAGCGGAAGCCCACAGTGACCGCGCGGACGATCCTGGTCGGATCGCGCGTCGTCACGCGCAAGGTGCCCGGCTCGGTGCCGCGCACGACCGCGGTGATCTCGATGCCGGGCTTCGCGCCTTGGGCGCGCCAGAAGCCGCGCGCCTCGAGGAAGGGTGTCTGGACCTTGGGGCCGAGGTTGGGGTCGACCGCGTAGCTTGGGTCGAACGTGAGGAGGGCGACGAAGGCGTCCTTGGCCTGCTCGGCGTGGTCGAGCACCGCGTGCGTGACGGCGAGCACCTTGTAGGTGCGCACGAGCTCGTCGTGGGTGAGGCCGCGGCCCTTCTGCGCGATGCGCTCCGCCCCGACGTTCGCCTGCTCGTAGTCGAGCTTGGCGTACTGCTGCTCCACGGCGGCGACGTCGGTGGCGGACGGCGCCGGCCGCTCGGCCGCCGGGGCCTTGGGCGCGGCGAGGGCGATCGAACCCGCAGGGACGAGGACACTGACCAGCAGCGCCGAGAGCGCGACCGCTCGAACGGCTCGTGCACGCACACCCACCATGCGGAGCATGCTACCACGCGCTCGCGCGGAGCGGGCCGCGCGCCCGCAACGTGGCCGGAGATCATTGAGAAAAAGCGGGTCAGCGGATGACGGGCGAGTCCTGCGCGCACTTGCCGAGGATGCAGCGCTGCTTGGGATCGCAGCAGTCGGCGTCGACCGAGCACTTCTCGAACTCCTCGACGCAGGTGGTGCCTGGCGGCTTGTCGCCGCACACGAGCCCGCCCGCGTCGCCGGCCTGGCGGCAGAAGCCGTTGCAGCACTCGTCGCCGGTCTCGCACGACGTGCCGTTCGGCTTGCACGGGTCGACGACCCAGAAGCCGCGGGTGTTGCCGGCCGAGAGCTCCTGCCCCGGCATGTAGAACGCGGGGTGGCTGGGATCGGCGTTGCCCGCGGGGGCGTTGATGTCGATCGCCGCGACCCAGAGCTTCTTCTGCGGTCCGCCGCCGTCACCGGAGGCGCCCCACGGCTTGTCGGTGAGCAGGTTGCCGTAGAGGCGTCGCGAGGTGAAGACGACCCAGTAGTACCCGCCCGAGGGCACGGGGTTCACGGTCGGCTGGTAGTTGAGCTGCGAGTCATTCGGGTGGTCGGCGCTCGTGGGCGCGAAGCCGACGCCGTTGGCCGCATCGAGCCGGCGCGCGTTGGGCGTCGCGCCGTCGCGGGCGGCCCACAGCTCCGCCTTGGCGCCGAACCAGGTGGAGATCTGGCAGTTGTTGAGGCTCGTGCGGTCGAGCGTGCGGTTGCCCGCCGTGCCCGGCCCGCAGTCGCCCGCGAGCACCTGGTTGTTGAAGACGACCGCCTTGCCGTCGGGGAGGAACGACGGCCACGACGGGTAGCGCGCCGGATCGCGGTAGATCTCGCGGAGGCCCGCGAACGCGCGCGGGCCGCCGGCGGCGCACGCGGTGGAGCCCGCGGCGGCGCCGCAGCTGAAGTCCATGATCGCGAGCGAGCGGCCCGCGCCGGCCGTCACGCCGCCGGCGCCCGCGCCCTCCCAGAAGTTGAACGCGACCTTGCGGCCGTCGGGCGAGAACGTCGGCGTCACGGCGCTGGCCACGACGCCGGTGAGGCCGGTGCTGGCGACCACGCCGCCGCCCGCGCGCGCGAAGAGCGCCGCGTCGGACTGCAGGTACGCCTCGCGGGCGAAGCGCGAGCCGGCGAGCGCGAAGGAGCCGTCGGGGTAGGGGGCCGACCAGTTGAAGCGGCGGTCGAGCGCGGGCGTCACCGAGCCGTCGTACACGGTGCGCGTGGCGTACGAGCTCGGCGAGCGGAGATCGTACGAGGCGCCGCGCCGGTAGTCGTCGGGGCCGCCCGGGTAGACGAGCTTGCCGTCCTGGGCCCACAGGGTGGACCCGTCCGCCGACACGGTGTGGCAGACGTGGCACTTGCCCGCGGCGCCGGGGATGGCGAGCACAGGATCGGGCGAGCGCGGCTTGATGGCGATGACGCCGCCGTTCGCGGCGGTGCCGCCCCCGGTGAGGAGCGAGTCGTAGGAGTTGTAGTAGACGATGCCCTTCAGCACGCCCGAGGCGACCCGCCACGTCTCGCGGATGGGGCCGTACACCTTGTCCTCGGCGGCGGAGTAGATCTTCACCTCGACGACGAGATCGTCGCCCTGGTTGCCGCCCGTGGCGGTCTTCCACGGGATGTCCTCGAGGCGGACGCGCTTGCGCGCCGCGCTGCCCACCGGCAGCCCCGCGTACGAGTAGGTGCCCTCGAAGCTGTAGTTGCCCTGCGAGAGCTTCACGTAGACCGCGGCCGCCTCGCGGGTGGTCTGCCACATGAGCAGCGGCGCGAGCAGCCCGCGGGGCCACACGGTCTTGTCGTACGGGTAGAGGTAGCCGAGCTCTGCGGGGCTCGCGGGCGCGTTCGACTCGGTCTTCAGTTTGTTCAGCACCGCGGCCGAGACCGGCGGGCCGAGCGGCTCGCCGCCCACGCCGCCGAGCCCGCCCGAGCCGCCGCCCGCGTCCACGCCGGAGGGCGCGCCGTTCTGCGACGCTTTGACAAGCACCTTGACCTTCGCCGAGCCCTCGCGCGCGCCGAAGCGGGCCGTGACGGTGCCCTCGCCCACGTTGCGCCCGTTCGCCTGGAACGTGCCGCTCGAGCTCACCGTGCCGAGCTCCCCGCGGTCGAAGAGCCACGTGGCGGCGACCGGCTGGCCGCTGTACGACGCGGTGAAGGGCACCGGCGCGTTCAGCGTGGCGACGCCGTCGACGAAGGTCACGACGACCGTGGCCGAGGCCGGGCTGACCACGAGCCGCCCGAGGGCGTCGGGATCGGCGTCGCGCGTCGGGGGCTCGCTGTCGCCCGCGGGATCGAACGTGCCGGGCGGAGGGAGCACGGGCACGCCGCCGGTGTCACGCAGGCCGCTGTCGAACTGCGAGTCGGGCTCCGAGCTGCCGCAGCCGGCCTGCGCGGCGACGCCGGCGGACACGAGCGAGAGCAGGACGAGCAGGGTGCGGCGAATCGGGCGAAGGCGAGCCATTTCGGTGGAATGTGCCCGCTCGGCGGCCTCGGCGCAACGCCTCGTGGGGCCGTGCGGCCCGAATCGCGGCGCGCATCACCGCTGAGTCAGCCGTCGTACACCTCGTCCTGCTCGATGCGGGAGAGGACCCAGTCGAACTGCCCCGCCGTGACCTTCGCCTGGCAGTGCGTGCAGTCGCCCGCCATGGTGATGGCGAGGGGCGCGCCGCAGCGCGGGCAGTGCGGATCGGTCCGAGGCGCCCCCTTCGCCTGCGCGCTCCGGATGAGCGTCCAGTACTCCGAGTAGCGGCGCTCGGTCTGTCGGTTGCCCGCGACGACCGCGCCCGTGGCGTCGGCGACGGTGTAGTCGAGGCTCGTCGCGTAGACGCGGAGCGTGATGGCGTCGAAGTAGGCGTCGCTCGTCACGCGGGCGAGCTCGACGTGGAGGATCCGCGCGTTCTCGGTGACGTTGCGCAGGTGCTGGCGGAGGTACTCGGAGACCCAGTAGGTCTGCGTGCTGAAGAGCGCGTCGCTGAGGAACGGGCGCATGCCCGAGAGCTCGCGCCCCGACCAGGCCCGCTGGAACGTGTGAAAGATGTGCTGGACGCGCGCCGTGAAGGCCTCCCACGCGAACGACGGGTCGCGGGCGCGGAGGGCGTCGAGGCGCATCACCGCCTCGGGATCGACGACCGTGGGGCGATCGTTGCCCTCCTCGGGGCTGTTCCCGGTGAGCATCGGCCCTCGCCGCTCGGTCGCGAGCACCTCGACGCGGCGCAGGACCCAGTCGAACGCGCCGGTGGCGACCTCCTGGCTGCAGTACTTGCACCGCCCAGCGAGGATCGCGTCCAGGGGGGCCGAGCAGCTCGGGCAGGTGAAGACGCGGGCCTTGTCCGGAGCGCGCGACTTCGCGTTCTTCGCCCGGCGGAGCACCCACCGCTCGCGGCTGTAGAGGGCCTCCTCGGCGCCGGTGGCGTCGCGGCGCGAGAGGTTGGTCTCGAAGACGACCGCCACCGAGACGGAGCGCGCGGCCGGGTCCTCGAGGCTGTCGACGCGATCGATCTGGAGCGCGCCGATGAGCACCGTGGTGGTGCCCGCGAGGCCCCGCTCGGACAGCGCGCGGGCCGCCTCTTCCATCACGTAGGCCTCGAGGCCCCCGAGGCCTCCGCGGCCGACCGCGAGCACGACGTCGGTGTAGAGCGCGGCGAGGAAGTCCTCGAACACGATCACCGAGAACGCGGGATCGTGCGCCTCGAGGCCGCGGAGCTGCGCGCGGGGCGAGCGCCTGCGCGGGCGTGGCGGAGGTCGCCAGGGGGGCGAGGGCTGCCCCGACCCGGCGGTCCAGCCCTTCTGCGGGCTGCTGCCTGAGGTCTTCACGAGCATGATGACGCCGAGGACGAGCAGGAGGACCACGATGCCCGCAGGCGAGAGCGAGCTCGCGCCGCCGATGCCGCCGTTGCTGTCGCCCCCGACGCGGCCGCCGGAGCTGCCGGAGCTGCGCGAGGAGCTGCCGGAGCTGCGCGAGGAGCTGCCGGAGCTGCGCGAGCCGCTGAAGCTCTGGCCGCCGCCGGGGCGAGCGAGGGCGACCGCGGGCGGCGCGAGGAGGGCGAGGCACGCGAGCAGCGCGAGCCGCGCGGGGAGGCGGGAGTGGCGTCTCATGCGACCTCGTCGGGCAGCTCGTTGACGTCGTCCTCGGCGCGCGGGAGGGCCTCCGCGAGCCCCGGGCCGAGGGCCTCGAGCTGGCGAGCGAAGCCGTCGACGTCGCCGCGGTCGAGCGCCGCCTCGAGGGACCGCCGCGTGTCCGCGAGCTTGGCCTCGAGCGCGTCCGGCACGCCGACGTCGGGGAGCAGCGCCACCATGCGCTCGAAGGCGGAGACGTACACGAGGATGCCCGTGCGACCCCGCGTGTTCGATATTTTACCGCGGTAAAATTGAGACGCGGCGCCCGCTTCGACCGCCGCCCGCCGGCGCGCCGCGTGTACGAGCCGCGACTTCACGGTCCACACCTGCGAGCTCACGAGCGCGGCGAGCGCGAACGCGACGATCACCTCGACCGGGAAGAGGTCCTCGTCGAGCTCGGCGGGGTGGAAGGTCGCCACCGTGAGGGCCAGCGTCGCGGCGACGAACCCCACGAGGTAGTCCACGTCGCGGTACGTGTCGGAGCGATCGCGGACCGCGACGACGATCTCGGCGGAGCTCAGGGCCTCGACCGCCTTCACCGCGACCTTCACCTTGTCCTTGGCCACGGGGTCGAAGAAGGGATGCATGCGCGCGTGCCAGCCTAGCGCATTCGGCGCGCGCGGCGCGATGCGCGACGCGCGTGAGGGGCTCGGCGGCCTTCGCGCTTCCCACGCCCCCCTCCGTTCGCTATTCGCCCCGCATGCCCGTCAAGAAGCAGCCGCGCGCGGCCCTCGAGCTCGACAGCCTGGTGGTCGAGGGCGCCCGGCAGCACAACCTCGACGTGCCCTACCTCTCCATCCCGAAGCGCGCCGTCGTCGTGTTCTCGGGGCCGAGCGGCTCGGGCAAGTCGAGCCTCGCCTTCGACACCATCTACGCGGAGGGGCAGCGTCGGTACATCGAGACGCTGTCGTCGTACGCGCGGCAGTTCCTGGGGCAGCTCGACCGCCCCGACGTGGACCGTATTCGCGGGCTCTCGCCGACCATCGCCATCGAGCAGAAGAGCGCGAGCCACAACCCCCGCTCCACCGTGGGCACCATCACCGAGGTGTACGACTACCTGCGCGTGCTCTACGCGCGGGCGGGCACCCAGCGCTGCCTCGAGTGCGGCCAGCCGGTGCGCGCGCGCTCGGCCGACGACGTCACGCGGGAGGTGCTCGCGGGGCTCGCGGGGCAGCGCGTCGAGGTGCGCGCGAGGCTCGTCGAGCACCGCAAGGGCGAGCACCGCGACGTGCTCGAGGGGCTCGGCAAGCGCGGCTTCGTGCGCGTCGTGATCGACGGCGCCGCGCTGCGCCTCGACGGCGAGCTGCTCTCGCTGAAGAAGAACGAGAAGCACACGATCGACCTCGTGCTCGATCGCGTGCTCGTGTCTCCGGCCGACCGCGCCCGCCTCGCCGAGGCCCTCGAGGCGGGGCTCCGCGAAGGCTCCGGCGAGGTGCTCCTCGCGGTGCCCGGCGAGGAGGCGCCGCGCCGGTACTCCGCGCTCCGCGCGTGCTGCGGGCGGAGCTACCCCGAGCTCACGCCCCAGGCCTTCTCGTTCAACGGCCCGCTCGGCATGTGCCCCTCGTGCGCCGGGCTCGGCGTGCGCCTCGAGGTCGACCCCGAGCTCGTCGTGCCGGATCCGACGCTCACCCTCGCCGAAGGCGCGATCGTGCCGTGGGCGAGCGCGATGAGCCGCAAGGAGGGCTGGGTCTATCGCATCCTCCAGGCCGCGACGAAGGCCGCGAAGGTGTCGCTCGACACGCCGTTCAAGCGGCTCACCGCGGCGCAGAAGAAGACCCTTCTCTACGGCCTCGACGGCGACAAGCTCATGGTCTCGTGGGGCAAGGAGGGCTCGGGGAGCCACGGCACCTTCGGGGTGCGCTTCGAGGGCGCCGTGCGGCACCTCGAGCGCCTGTACCACGAGACGAAGAGCGAGTCGCAGCGCGAGGGCTACCGGCGCTTCTTCCGCGAGCGCGAGTGCCACGCGTGCGGCGGCCGGCGCCTCCGCCCCGAGAGCCTCGCGGTCGAGCTCGGCGGCCGCTCGATCGCCGACGTGGGGCGCCTGTCGGTGCGCGACGCCGCGGCGCACCTCCGCGGCCTCGAGCTCGACGCGGCGGGGCGCAAGGTCGCCGGGCCCGCCCTCGTGGAGGTGCTCTCGCGGCTCGGGTTCCTGCTCGACGTGGGGCTCGACTACGTGTCGCTCGAGCGCAAGGGCCCCACGCTGAGCGGCGGCGAGGCGCAGCGCATCCGCCTCGCGAGCCAGCTCGGGTGCGAGCTCTCGGGGGTGATGTACGTCCTCGACGAGCCGAGCATCGGCCTGCACCCGCGCGACAACGCGCGCCTCATCCGCACGCTCCACCGGCTGCGCGACCTCGGCAACAGCGTGCTCGTGGTGGAGCACGACGAGGAGACCCTGCGCGCCGCCGATCGCGTGGTCGATTTTGGTCCCGGGGCGGGCCACCTCGGCGGGCGGGTCGTCGCCGAGGGCACCGCCGAGGAGCTCGAGTCGAACCCTGCGAGCCTCACCGGCGCGTACCTCGCGGGGCGCCTCTCGATCGAGGTGCCGTCGGTGCGGCGCGCGTGCGAGGACGCGCTCGTCGTCGAGGGCGCCCGCGAGAACAACTTGAAGGGCGTCACCGCGCGCTTCCCGCTCGGCGCCATGACCTGCGTCACGGGCGTGAGCGGCGCGGGCAAGAGCTCGCTCGTAGGGCAGATCCTCCTGCCGGCGCTCGCGCGCGCGCTCCACGGCAGCGACGGGCGCGTGGGCGCCCACGACGGCATCACCGGGCTCGAGCACTTCGAGCGCGTGGTGGCGATCGACCAGCAGCCGATTGGCCGCACGCCGCGCTCGAACCCGGCGACCTACACGAAGGCGTTCGACCTCATCCGCGAGATCTTCGCGCAGCTCCCGGACGCGCGCGCCCGCGGGTTCGAGGCGGGGCGCTTCTCGTTCAACGTGAAGGGCGGGCGCTGCGAGGCCTGCCAGGGCGACGGCACCGTGCGCGTCGAGATGCACTTCCTCGCCGACGTCTTCGTCACCTGCGAGGTGTGCGCAGGCGTGCGCTACAACCAGGCGACGCTCGATGTAAAATACAAGGAAAAGAGCATCGCCGACGTGTTGGCGATGAGCGTCGACGACGCGATCGCGCTGTTCGCGGCGTATCCCGCGCTCGTGCGCGTGCTGCGCACCCTCTCCGAGGTCGGGCTCGGGTACATGCTCTTGGGGCAGCCGGCGCCCACGCTGAGCGGCGGCGAGGCGCAGCGCGTGAAGCTCTCGCGCGAGCTCGGCAAGGCGCAGACCGCGCGCAGCCTCTACGTCCTCGACGAGCCTACGACCGGGCTCCACATGGACGACGTGCGAAAGCTCCTCGGCGTGCTCTCGCGCCTCGTCGATCGCGGCGCGACGGTCATCGTGATCGAGCACCACCTCGACGTGGTCAAGTGCGCCGACTGGGTGGTCGACCTCGGGCCCGAGGGCGGCGACGCCGGCGGCTACGTGCTCGCGCAGGGAACGCCGGAGGAGCTCGCGCGGAGCGAGGCGTCGGCGACGGGCGGGTTTCTCAGGGCGGTGCTCGCGCGCGGTCGCGCGACCAAGCCGCCAGCGCGCGCGGCGCGCGCGGCCCGGAAGCCGCGGGCCGCCCGCTGATCGCGGCTCAGGCGCGCGAGAAGGCGGCCGCGTGGCCGGTGGCTCACGGCGTGGGCCGCGCGAGCGCGCGCGGTCTCAGTGGCACTCGACGGCGTCGCCGAAGGTGCAGTCGACGACCCGCGTCTTGTTCGACTCGGTGTGGGCCTCGGCCTCGTGGCCCGGCTCGAAGTACCCGTCGGAGTCGGTCACGGTGTGCTCTCGGACGCGGATGACGAGCTTCGTGGGGCCCGACCACGTGAGCGACTCGATCTGCGTCTCGACCTTGGTGAAGGACGCGGTCTCGGAGCCGTGCAGGCGGATGTCGGTGCGGACCACGCCCTTCGCGGTGCGAAAGGCTAGCAGATCCCCGGCGTACGCCGCGTCGTAGGGGCCCGGCAGGGGGAGGCTCACGTCGAGCGGGAGGACCTCGACGGACGCCGGGCCTGGCCCCGCGACCGTGAGCTTCGTCGCCCCGCGCGCGCACGAGGGCTCGCCGGGGTCGCGGCTGCCGTGCCACGGCGACTTCTTGTCCTCGTCGAGCGCGGCCTTCGCGTCGGCGACGAGGCGGGCGCACGCCTCCTCGAGCGTGGGGAAGGTCTTCGCCTGCGGCGTCGCCGCGTCGAGCCCGCCGACCTTCACGCGCGGGGCCATCGGCTTCTTTCGCCGCGTCTTGCCGGGCACGCCGCGCACGGAGAGCTCGGAGATCGCGAGCTCCCGCCACGAGGGCTTGGTGCCCGCCTGGACCGCCAGCACCTCGAGCTTGAAGGCGCCCCCTGCCGTGCCGACCTCGATGCGCTGCGGCGCGCGCACGCTCGGGTCGAGCGCCACCTCGCGCAGCACCTTGCCCGCGCGCGAGAGGCGCACCTTGGTCACGCGCACGTTGGCCTCGAAGAGGTCTTCCTTCTCCGTCTTCTTGTCGAAGCCGGCCGAGAGGAGCACCTCGGTCACGCGGGCGTCCTCGGGCACCGAGAAGGCGATGAAGCCGCCGACGAGATCGCCGCTGCGGCCGTTCCACGCGGTCTCGGCCCGGCCGTCGACGAGGTGCTCGGGCAGGTCGCGCGGGTTGTCGACCCGCGACGAGACCGCCACGACCGCGGGCGTCGCGTAGAGGAGATCGACCTCACCGGCGCCCGCCTCCGGCGCGCTCGCCGCGGCGCTGGCCGAGGAGGCCGCCGAGGGCGTCGCTCGAGCCGCGCTCGCGGACGGGGCCGCCGCGGACGGGGCCGTCGCGCTCGACTTGCTCGAGGGGGCGGGGTCGCTCGAGCGCGAGCATCCCGCGAGGGCGAGGGTGAGACCGACGGCGAGGGGCGCCCAGGGGCGAGGGGGGAGCATCGCCCCCGCCTAGCACGCTTGGGGCCCCGGGCGGCCTCACATCGCCGAAAGAGGGGCGCCGGCGCTAAGGCGCCGACGGGGCGACCTTCATCGAGAACGTGGAGGGCGTCGCGCCCTGCCGCAGGAACGCGATCATCACGTACTCCTCCGCGGTCTTCTTGGGGCCGCGGGTCTCGGTGAGCGCCCGGTACGCGGCCTTCACGCGGCGCCGCTTGTAGCTCGTGTAGAGCGCCTGCGCGCCCTGCACCTCGGGCATCCACGACGAGCGCGCGTGGCCGAGCAGATCGCGCGCCTCTTCCAGGGTGACGCACCCCTGGCCGGCCGCGGCCATGTGCGCCCGGAGTCGGGTGATCTCCTCGTGCGAGATGCCGAACAGGAACTCCTCGAAGGCGAGGAGCTGCTCCTCCTCCACGTCGTCCTCCCCGAAATAGTCGAGGAAGCGGTGGTCCCGCGCCTCGCGGAAGAGCTGGAAGACCTCGTGCGTGCCGAGCAGCGTGCCGAGCACCGGGAGCAGCTTCGTGCGCGCCTCCCACGTCGATTCCAGGAGGGGCGCGAAGTCGTCGACCTCGATGGTCAAGCGCTCCTCCCAGATGCGGAACAGAAAGGCGGCGGCGCCGGTCTTCACCCGGGCCTCCGAGTCGGGCGCCGTGACCAGCGAGACGAACACCTCCTCGGCGAGCTTCGTGTAGATCGACTGCCCGACCTCGTGGGCGAGCCGCCACCGGAGCTCGGGGCTCGCTGCAGCGTGGGGCAGCGCCTCGATCGCGTACCCGAGCGCCTTCAGGAAGTTGATCTTGGCGATGAGGTACGCCTGGCCGAGCACGGCCTTCGTGGGCAGGTGCAGGTCGAGGTCGTAGTCGGGCACTCGGCACAAGAGCTCGATGAGGCTCTCACCTCCGAACGCGCGCCCGCCGGACGTCCACGACGCCGAGAGCGCGGGGCAGTCGCGGATGAGCTCCGCGGCGCGCTCCAGGCGGGCGCGGCTCGCCTCGAGGTCCCGGTAGTGCTCGACGCTCGCGCTCCGCAGGGCGTCGAGCGCGTCGCCCACGGTCTCCCGCTCCGCGGCGTCGAAGAAGAACCAGGCTCGCCTCGAGGACATGACCAGAGCTTACTCCCTTCCGGCGTCGAGCGCCGCGCGCCGGAAGTCGCTCGCGCGCGATGAGACGCCGCCGACAAGCTGATAGGGTAGGCAGGCGGCCGCCACCCTTGCGAGGCCCCGAGGATCGAGGAAGACGATGGACTACTCCGACACCGTGCTGCGCGCCCTCACCGACGACGGCAGCTTCCGGGTGATCGCGGTCGAGACCACGAGCACGGTGCGCGACGCGGTCGCGGCGCAGCGCACGCCGCCCTCGCTTCGCCGCACCTTCGCCGACTTCCTCACCGGCGGCGTCCTCGTCCGCGAGAGCATGTCGCCCGAGCTGCGTGTACAATGCATTCTTCAAGACGACGCGCGCTCCCGCGTGGTGGCCGACGCGCACCCCGACGGCACCACCCGCGGCCTCGTGCAGCTCGCGGGCTCGGCGGAGGCGCTCTCGCTCGGCGATCGGTCGATCATGCAGGTCGCGCGCACCCTGAGCAACGGCGCGCTGCACCAGGGCGTGGTGAGCGTGCCCACCGACGGGGGCATCGCGGGCGCGTTCATGGGGTACATGCAGAGCTCCGAGCAGATCACCACGATGATCGCCGTCGGCACGCTGCTCGTCGACGGCGAGATCGCCGCCGCCGGGGGGTACCTCGTCCAGATCTTGCCCGGCTTCGCGGAGGGGCCGCTCATGGTCATGACCGAGCGGCTCAACGACTTCGCCGACATCGTGCCGCTCCTCGCGCGCGGCGTGGGCTCCCCGAAGGCGCTCCTCACGGAGATCCTCTACGGCATGCCCTTCAGCGTGGTCGGCGAGCGCACGATCGCGTTCGGCTGCAACTGCAGCGCCACCCGGCTCACCGCCAGCCTGGCCACCCTCCCCAAGGGCGATCTCGAGTCGCTCCTCGCCGACAAGCGTGTGCTCGAGATCGAGTGCGACTTCTGCCGCAAAGAGTACCGCTTGAGCCCCGAGCACTTGAAGGGCCTGCTCTCGCCGAACTAACGAGCCTCGGTGCCGAGGGGGCGCGCGAGGGAGCTCATCGGCGTTAGTGCTGCGAGCCGACGCAGCTTCCGCCCAGCGGCAGTGAGCCCGGGACCGTGAAGGCCAACGAGAGGCCGCCGATGGTGGCGGTGTACGCGCCCGCGCGGAGGGCGCGCTCGCAGATCACGCCGCCGCCGCCGCAGTCGGCGGTGGGGGCGACCTGGGGCGCCTCGGGCGCCTCGGGCGCTTGGGCCCCGGCGTCGACCGGTTTTCCGCAGAAATCGGCGGTGAGGCGCACGATACCTCCCGCCGGCGCCTCGGCCTCGCACCCGACCGTTGGCGGGACGCCGGACGACGAGAAGCAGCCAATCGGGGCGACCAGGAAGCGGACGGGCGCGCCGACCCGGAGCTCCTCGGTCGCGCCGCCGTCCCGCCGCACCCCGAACACGCACAGGCGCGCCACGGGCCGCTCGCAGGGGCGGCTCGCGTCGGCCGACGGGGGCGCGCTGTTCGCGCGCTCCCCCGAGTCGCCGCCCTGGAGGGGGTGGGCGTCGCGCGCGCCAGCGTCGGTGGGAGCGGTCGAGGTGCGACAGGCCATCACGGCGGTCGCGATGCCTATCGAAACGAAGAGAGAGCGGGTGAGGGTGTTCATCGTGGTGGAGCAAGGGTTAGAACTGTGAGCCCACGCAGCGCCCCCCGGGGGGAAGCGAGCTCGGGACCGTAAAGACCAACGTGAGGCCGCCGAGGGTGGCGGTGTACGCGCCCGCGTCGAGGGCGCGCTCGCAGCTCGCGAAGCCGCCGCCGCTGCAGTCGGGGGTGCAGCCCCCCGCGCCGCCGACCGAGCCGATGCAGAACGCGCCGGTGACGGGCACGTCGCTGCCCGTGGGCGCGCCCACGTCGCACCGGGCCTCGCGTACGACGCTGCAGGACGACGAGAAGCAGCCCTTCGGGAAGAGCTGGAAGCGCACGGCCGCGCCGACCGCGAGCTCCTCCGTCGCGCCGCCCTCGCCGACGGTCCCGCGGACGCACACGCGCCCGACGGGGGCGACCGTGCAGGCGCCGGCGTCGGCGTCGGGGCGCGCGGCGTCCGGCCGAGCGCCGTCGTCGCGAGCGTCGGTCGCTTGCCCATCGCCCACGTCGGCGTCGGTCGGGCCAGTCGCGTCGGTCGCTTGGCCGTCGCGCGCCCCCGCGTCCTCGGGAGGGGTCGAGGTGCCACAGGCCGCTGCGGTGCCCGCGATACCGAGAGAGACCCAGAAGACCCGGAGAGCGGAGGACATGACCACAAGCCTAGCACCACGCCGGAGAGCCCTGAGGAGCGCGGGGAGCGCCAGATCACCGCGTCAGGTGCGCCTCGCCCCGGCGCCTTGGCCCACGTTTTCTTTTTCGGGGCTCAACGGTCACGCTTTGTGTCTTCGCGGCTAGTTGTGCTGAGCGGTCGTCCCCCCTCAGCCTCCCTACGTGAGACATCACGTGTCCGTGAAGCTCCTCACCCCGTACTCTCGACCATCGGAGATCGACCATGGCGCCTCGCGGCGTAGGTCGCGGGGCACGACTTACAAGAAAGGAGGAAGAGATGAAGCGAATCAAGGTTCGTCATTGCGGCAACTGACCGCGTGACTCTTTCGTGGAGCCGGGCGGGGGGCTTGCCCTCGGCCCGGTTCGCTATGTGCCTGGAGGGGCGACCGATGCCAGTCGACGTGATCGTGGTGGGCGCGGGGTTGTGCGGCGCGACGGTGGCGGGCCGCCTGTCCCAAGCCGGCGTGCGCTGCGCGCTGCTCGAGGCGGGGCCGGGCGCGCCGGACGCGGTGCCTACACACACGGCCGCCTTCGCGCGCGAGACCGCGTCACTCACCAAAGTCGACGAGCGCGAGTGGGCGTTCCGCGCGGAGCGTCGCCCCATCGAATGGATGCGGGTTCGCGCGGCCGGCGGCCGCACGCTTCTCTGGGGCGGCTGGGCCGACCGCCCCGATGAGGGCAACCTCCGCGACGCCCGGACACTGGGCTACCCGTGGCCGCTCTCCTTCAATCGGCTTGACGAGCTGGTGCGGCGCGCGGAGCGAAGGCTCTCGGTACGCAGCGGGCATCGAGGTCCGCTGGTCAAGCTGCTGCAACGCGCGGGCGTGGGCGCCCAGCCGAAGCGTGCGTTCGTCGGCCCGGGTGGGCACAGGCCACTCTTTGCGCTCGATATCGCGGGCCACGCGACGCTCCGCCCCCGCACGATCGCGCTCCGCGTCGCGCTCGATCGCGACGGCGCGACCCGCGGTGTAGAGTGCATCGATCCCGACACCCTCCGCGTGGCTACGCTGGAGGCGCGCGCGGTCGTGCTCGCGGCCTCAGCGATCGAGTCGGCGCGCGTCCTCGCGGCGACGGGCGGCCTGGAGCTCCCTCACATCGGGCAAGGGCTTCACGAGCACGTGTACTGCGGCGTGATTGCGATCGTGCCCGTGCCTCCGCCTCTGGGAGAGGCGGGGCCGCTCGAGGGCGCACGCGTGACCGGCGAGCGGTGCGCGTCGGGACTCGGCTTCAGCGTCGAGGTGCGAGGACCTGTCGGCCTCGCGACGCTCGACGACGAGGATCTCGGCATCTTGGGTATTCCCCGGGCCGAGGCGGAGCGGCAGTCCTTCTACGCGGTGTTTGCGATTGGCGAGGTGCCCCCCTCGCCGCTTCGGCGCGTCCGCTTCGACGGTTCGCACCCCGACTCGCTCGGGCGCGCGATCCCGGTTATCACCATGCCCTCCCTCTCCCCCGAAGCGACCACCTTGGCGCGCGCGATGCGGGCGCGCTGTCGCCAGATCGCGCAAGTCCTGGCAGGAGCGGAGGGCACGCTCGTCGCGATCCGTGATCCGCGGGACCGGCTCTTGGGGCACGAGGGAGGGACGTGCCGCATGGGGACGCGCAAGAGTGGGGCCGTGACCGACTGCGACGGCGCGGTGTACGGCGCGCGTGGGCTCTACGTTGCGGACGCCGGGCGCATGCCGACAGCGCTCGATCGGCATCCGTCCCTGACCGTGGCCGCGCTCGCGCTCGGCACGGCGGAGCGAGTCCTCTCGGACGCCTGGTGAATCGTGCAGGCTCGCTCACAACGCTCATGACGCTCGCTGCGCTGAGCGCCGTGTGGGGCACGCAGTTTCTCGTGATCCGGCTCGCGCAAGCGGACCTGCCTCCCTGGCGCGCGGTGGCGCTGCGGTTCATCGTCGTCGCCGCGCTCGGGCAGATCGCAGCGATCGCGGGGAGTGCTCGAGCGCCGCGCGGCGTGCTCGGGCTGCGGCTCGCGCTGGGGGCGACCCAGGCGCTCTCGATGGGGCTCCTCTACGCAGGGCAGCAGCGCATCCCCTCGGCGCTCGCGAGCGTCCTCACCGCGACGACCCCGCTCCTCGTGGTCGTGCTCGCACGTCACTGGCTCCGCGAGCGCGTCCTGGGACGCTCGGTGATCGCGGGGGCGCTCGGGCTGGTGGGTGTCGCGCTTGTCTCGGGGGCTCACGTCGAAGACCGTTTCGCGGCCGCGGGTGTCGCGCTGCTCCTCGGCTCGGCGCTCCTCAGCGCCGTGAGCAAGACGATCGGCAAGGCGATCACCGATCTCCCGATCGCCATCTTGTTGCGGGACCTAGGCGTCGTCGTCGCCTTCGTCGCGCTCACCGCGACCTTCGCGCTCGAGCGCCAGGTCCCCTGGGAGCTCGGGACTCGCGAGGTCGCAGCGGCCGCGTACCTCGGCGCTGTCGCCTCGACCGGGGCGAACGCGCTCTATTTCCGGTTGCTGCGAAGGGTGGAGGTCTCTCGCCTCAGCTATCTGCAGTTCGTCTCCGCGGGAACGGGCCTCGTCGCCGGGGTGGTCTTCGCGGGCGAGCACCTGAGTGCTCGAACGCTATCGGGGGCGGCGCTCGTCCTCGTGGGCGCCGCGCTCCACGCGTCGGGAACCCGAATGGCCAAACCCACTCCCACGTAACGCCAAGGACAACGTCGCAACGCAGAGCTCCCCGACCCCTACGAGAAACTGTCGCCGGCGATCTGTCTCACCCCAGGGTGGCGGAGAGGCTTCGCTTCGCTCAACAGAAAGACGCTGCCGTTACCGCCGGACTGGGCTCGTTCGCACGGTCGCCGTCGTTGCGTCGTGCTCGCGCCGCATGTTCCTTCGCGCCCCCGAGGCGCTCTACGCGCGGGGAGGGCGTCCAATTCGCTATCGCTGCGAAACGGCCATCCTTGCTGTCCTAAGCACCCTTCGTGCAATGGGCGCGTCGTCGATCCCCACTTCCAGCGGCGCCTCGCCGTCGGGCAGGGGGCTCTTGAAGCCCCCCAGAAAAGAGACCGCCGCGCTTGAACGGAGCAGCTGGGGCTCGCACCGGGCGCTCGTCGCCGGTATTCGCCCCGAACGCGAGGTGGCACCCGAAGGACCAGGCGGCCGGCCATCCCTTCCCCTGCGTTTTGTGCCGAGTTCATGACAAAGACGACCCCAAGTGTCACGTCCGCGCCGCTGGGCGCTACCAGGTCGATGGAAAACCCGACCGGCACCCTCCCACTCCGCTCCCGCCCCCTCGCCGTCCCCGCGTTCGCCTGGGTGTTCCTGTTCGTGACAGGCTGCTCCGCGGACGCCGGCTCCAGCGATGCCGGCGCCGTGGACGCGAGCACCGCCACGGACGGCGCCGTGACCGCCCCCACGGCGGACGCCGCCACCGGCGACTCGGCGGTCCCCATCACGCTCGCGCCGCCGACGCTCACCACGCTCGCGAAGATGGCCGGTGGTCTCCACGTGATGTGGAAGAACGGCCAGAAGGACTGCGACAGCGTCGAGGCAGAGCGCAAGGGCCCGGCCGACGACTTCAAGGTCATCTTCACCGTGCCGGGCGCCGCGGACAACAAGCACGACGGCGTCGGCCTCACGGCCGGGACCGCGTACACGTACCGCCTCCGGTGCAAGAAGGGCGACGCGTACTCGGGCTATTCGAACGTGATGACGGGGACCCCGTGAGGCTCGAGCCGCGCGGCGTGCGAGTGTTCGCGCGCGCCCTCGCGGCGTGTGTCGCGCTCGGCGCCGTCTCCTGCGGCGGCGGGAGCGGAGCGCCCGCGCCCGCTCCGGCGGGCGCAGCCCCGGTGGACCCGCTCACGTTGGCGACAGTTGCCGACCTGAACCCTTTGCCGGACGTCGTGGAGATTAACCTCACGGCGCGGGAGGCCGAGCACGATCTCGGCGGCGCGAAGCCCTCGCGCGTGTACACGTACAACGGCACACTGCCTGGGCCGCTCGTTGACGCGAAGGTCGGCGACGAGCTCATCGTTCACTTCAAGAACGAGCTCCCCGAGCCGACCCTCGTCCACTGGCACGGAGTGAGGCTCCCCGCCGCCATGGACGGCTCCCCCTCCGTGCAGCCCCCTGTGAAGCCCGGGGGCACCTTCGAGTACCGCTTTCGCCTGAAGGACGCGGGGCTCTTCTGGTTTCACCCGCACGTGCGCAGCGATTTTCAGCAGGAGCATGGGCTCGTGGGGGTCATCCGCGTCCGGGCTGTGGAGGAACCCCGCGTGGACCAAGAGCGCGTCGTGATCCTGGACGACGTCCGGGTGAACGCAGACGGCACGTTCCCGACCTACCTCGACGACGCCGCAAAGATGCTCGGGCGGGAGAGCGAGACGCTTCTGGTCAACGGCGTCCGCGGCGCGCGACTCCGCTCGCGGCCCGGCGCGCTCCAGCGCCTCCGCATCCTGAACGCGGCGAACGGTCGCTTCTTCAACCTCAAGCTCGCCGGCACACGCCTCCGCGTGATTGGCACCGACGGCGGACGCATCCCCGAGCCGTACGAGGTGGACTCGCTCCTCATCGCGCCGTCCGAGCGCTACGACATCGTGTTTCGCGCCCCCACCGCGGCGGGCGAATTCCCAATCACGACGGAGCCCTACGAGCGCGGACACGAGACGGGCGCGAACCCCGCCCGCAACCTCGGCGTCCTCGTGGTCGAGGGGCAGCCGGTGGAGGTGCAGCTCCCCTCGATCGAGCGCGGGCCCGCCCTGGCCAAGCTCGCGTCGCCGACCAACACCGCCCCGCTCACCTTCTCCTTGGACGAAGGCACGACCCCGAGCGGCGAGCTCACCTTCCTCATCAACGGGAAGGCTTGGCCGGAGGTCCCCATTCAGAAGATGGCCCTGGCGGAGATTCGCACCCTCGAGCTCATCAACCTGAGCGAGATGGACCACCCGTTCCATGTTCACGGGACCTTCTTCCAGGTCCTCTCCACGAACGGCGTGCCCGCGGTCCGCACCGCCAACAAGGACACCGTGATCGTTCCGATGAAGGGGCGTGTCACGGCGCTCGTGCAGTTCGATGAACCCGGCGCGTGGATGGTGCATTGCCACATCAATGAGCACGCCGAGAACGGCATGATG
>DAORJJ010000071.1:0-18490 GCA_035439005.1 Polyangiaceae bacterium
CCGCCGCCGAGGGCGCGCCGTTCCTCTCTCCGTACGACGATCCCGAGGTGCTCGTGGGCAACGGCGCGTCGCTCGCGTTCGAGCTCACGCGCGCGCTCGGCCGCGCGCCCGCGGCGGTCGTCGCGCCCATCGGAGGTGGCGGCCTCGCGACCGGGCTCGCGCTCGGGCTCGCGGTCGCGTCCGGGGTGCCCTACTGCGAGGGCCCGCCCACCTTCGGCGCCCAGAGCGAGGCCTCGTGCGCGTTCGCGAGCTCGCTCGAGCGAGGCCAGGCGATCACCACCCTCGAGGGCCCGCCCACCCTCGCCGAGGGGCTCGAGGGCGGCATCTCCGAGCGCGGCTTTGCCCGGGCGCGCGCCGTGTGCGCCGGCGCGCTCGTGGTGAGCGAGGCCGCGATCGAGGCGTCCATGCATGCGCTCTACACGCAGTTTGGCCTCGTCGTGGAGGGCTCCGCGGCGGTCGGCGTCGCCGCGCTCGCGACCCGCGCCGGGCGGGCGGCGCTCGCGAGCGCGATCGGTGGCCGCGAGGGCGACGTCGTGGTCCTGGTGACCGGGCGCAACGTCGACGCCGCGCGCGCGGCAGACGTCGTGCGCCATCGTCCCGTGCGCTGACATTGACCGGACGCCGCCGGGGATGGGATAAGCCCCGCCATGAGCCAGAGCCCCTCCCCGAACGCCCCGCTCATCCTCGGCATCGCGGGAGGGTCGGGCTCCGGAAAGAGCACGATCGCGCGGGCCATCTTGGGCGCGCTGCCCGAGGGCGCGGGGGTCCTCCTCGAGCAGGATCACTACTACCACCCGCAGGCGCACCTCCCGCAGGAGGAGCGCGAGCGGGTCAACTACGACCACCCCGACGCCCTCGAGCTCGACCTCTTGGCCAGCCACGTGCGCGCGCTGAAAGAGGGCCGCGCGATCGAGCGGCCGAGCTACGACTTCACGACCCACGACCGCGCGAAGGAGACCACGCTCGTGCCGGCGGCCAAGGTGATCGTCGTCGAGGGCATCCTCGTGCTCTCCGACGAGCGGCTGCGGGCCCTCTTCGAGGTGAAGCTCTTCGTCGACACCGACGCCGACATTCGGCTCATGCGGCGCGTGCGGCGCGACCTCGAGCAGCGCGGCCGCACGTTCGCGTCGGTGCGCAAGCAGTACTACGACACGGTGCGCCCCATGCACCTCGCGTTCGTCGAGCCCTCGAAGCGCTTCGCCGACATCATCATCCCCGAGGGCGGCCAGAACCGCGTCGCGCTCGACTTCCTCGTGGGCTTCATTCGCTCCCGCGCCTGACTACTTCTTGCCGGGCTTGGCCGAGCCCGAGGTCGCGGGCGCCGGCGCGGCCGGCTGCATGAGCTCGACCTCCCAGTCGATGGGCGTGTCCTCCCCGGCCCAGGGCGGGAAGATGAGGCCCGAGAAGGCGTTGGAGATGCAGCGCCCAGCCGGCTTGTCGGCGTGGCTCGCGGGGACCGTGACCTCCTTCACGCGGCCGGCGTGCCCGAGCACGACCTGGATCGTGAGCTTGCCCCACGGGCCCGTGGCCACGCCCGACTCGTCGCGCGCGTCGCCGCAGGAGTCCTTCACGGCGCGCGCGGCGCGCTTCAGGGCCACCTCGGTGCCGTCCTTGTCGTACGTGTTCTTGCTGCGGCCGGCGGGCGTCGCGGCGGGCGAAGGCGTCGTGGGCTCGTCGGTCTTGGCGGGCTCGTCCGACTTCACGTCGTTCGCCGTCTCTGCCGGCTTCGGGCCGCCGCACGCGAACAGAGACGCAGCGACGGCCAGCGCCGTCGGTGCCAAAAACCACCCGAGCAAGGAGAGCGTTCTCATGCGCGAAGTCTGCACCCGCCCGAGGGCCCGCGTCAAAGGGGCCCGCGCGCAACGCAGCCAAAAGTCAAGTCGCGCGCGGCGTCACGCCCTGCGCGCGCGCCGCTCCGCGACGCCCGCGACCGCGAAGCACGCGACGGCCGCGAGCAGGAGCGGCACGCCGAGCAGCGGGCGCATCGCCACCCAGGTGCCGCCCGCCACGCCGGAGACGGCCCCCGCGCCGACCAAGGCCGAGAAGAGCACCGCGGACACGCGCGGGGCCCGCGCGAAGCCCGGCACGAACGGGCGCCGCGAGGCGAACGGCACGAGCAGCAGCGAGAGGGCCACGATCGCCCCGAGGAGCGCGAGCCCCCGCAGGCCGAGCGTGAGGCGGGACGTGTCCTCCTTCGCGACCGCGAACATGGCCTTGGCCTCGACGTCTCCGGCGGCGAGCAGGAACACGGTCTCGTCCGCGTCCGGGTTGGGTTGGTAGGCGACGAACGTGCCGCCCGACTGGCGCGCGACCACGCTGACCGGCTGCGGCTTCACGCTCTGGTAGGAGATGCGCAGATCGCCCACCTTGGGGTCCTTCGGGTCCTTCCCATAGAACGCCGCGCCCTCGTGCTCGTGGAGCTGCGCGGCGTGGGGGGAGCGTGAGAGCATCTCCTGGGTGACCTTCGCGGGCTCGAACTGCGTGAGCTTGCGGAGCGCCTCGCTCGGCAGCACGAACGCCCCGAGGCGCGTGTCCTTGGCGACGAACTCCTGCTCCGCGAAGGCTATCTTTTCCGGGTTCTTGTGGCCCTCGGCCTCCTTGAACGACGACGAGTCGGCGGGCGTCGCCGTGAAGCGCTTCGTGTAGACGTAGGTGGTGACGGTCTCGTCCTCTCCCTTGTCGTTCTTGCGCTTGTCGTCGCGCTTCGACTCCTCCCACGCGTAGACCTCGACGTGCCGCACGAGGCGGAGGGCCGGGAGCTTCACGCCGAAGGCCTCGTCCACGAGCTCCACGCCGCTCTGCGCGGCGCCGCGCACGTGCACCAAGGCGCCCTCGTGCGCCGGGTCGACGCGGTCGGCGGGCACCGTGAGCACGGTGTCGGCGCTGCGATCGAGGGAGGCGTAGCGGTCCACCCCGCGCCGCTCGACGAGGTGGGCCCCGGCGAGGCTCGCGACGAGCAGGAGCGCCCCTGCGGCCGACCGGCGCGGGCTGGCCTTGAGCGTGGCGACCACCCCGGTCGGGCTCGGCCCGGGTCCAGACGTGACGGATGCAGTGGGGCTCGGCGGCATGGCCCCATGATGGCACACGTCACGGGATCCCACGCCACGCGGCGATTTTCGCGCCCTGGGGCCTTCCCCGTGGCCCACGGCGTGTCAGTATGCGCGCCAGAAGCCATGAAGAGCCCCGCGCCCCCCTCCGTTTCTTCTTTTCGTTCTTCGACCGACGTCTCGCTCGCGGCGCGCCTCCGCCCCGCGCGGGCGCTGGCGCTCGCGCCCCTCGCGGCCGCGCTCATCGCCGCCTGCGGCTCCACGCCGCGCGACACCACCTTCACGGACGGCAACGACAGCGGCCCGGGCGTCGTGACCCCGGGCGACGGCGGATCTCTCTTCGGCGACGCGGGCGGGGGCCCGGGCACGCCCGTGTGCGCGCCCAACCCCGCGCACGCCGAGATCCCGGGCAACAACTGCGACGACGACGGCGACGGCCAGGTCGACAACCCGCCCACGTGCGACAAGGGCCTCGCGGTCGACGGCGACGCGGCGGCGTTCGCGAAGGCGATCGGCATTTGCGACACGGTGTCGGCCAAGGGCTTCGGCCTCGTCGCGGCGACGTACTCGCGAGGCTACAAGCGCAACGACGCGCCGCAGGGCGCGCAGCACGGCATCCTCCCGAAGTACGGCAGCGTGCTCAAGCCCCGCGAGGGCGGCAGCCTGGGCGTCATCAGCACCGGCTACGCGCGCGAGTACAACGGCACGAACGGCACCCCCACGTTCCTCGAGACCGAGGTCGACTGGTACAACTGGGGCCCGTACGACCTGCACCCCACGAAGGCCTCGAACGGCTCCGCGCCCCCGGGCTTCCCGAAGCCCGCCGCGGGGTGCCCGTCGAAGGCCACGCAGACCAACGACGTCATCGACGTGAAGCTCGTGCTGAAGGCGCCCGCCAACGCGAAGGGCATCGCCTTCGACTTCAACTTCTTCTCGTCCGAGTGGCCCGCGTTCGTGTGCTCGGACTTCAACGACTCCTTCATCGCCTACCTCACGGCGAAGGGGTTCAACAACGGCGCGCCCGACAACATCTCCTTCGACGCGCAGAAGAACCCGGTCAGCGTCAACAACGGCTTCTTCGACCGCTGCACGCCGAACGTCGACACGGGCTGCGCGCCCGACGCCGTGCCGCGCGTGTCGGTGTGCCCGGGCGGCCCGGGCGAGCTCGCCGGCACCGGGTTCGCGAAGGAGGACACCTGGTGCGCTCCCGTGAAGAACAAGAAGAGCACCGCGGGCGGCGCGACCGGCTGGCTCACCTCCACGGCCCCCGTGGAGCCAGGCGAGGAGTTCACCCTCGAGTTCATCATCTGGGACACGGGCGACGGCGTGCTCGACTCGGTCACCCTCCTCGACAACTTCCGCTGGGTGGGCGGCGAGGTGAAGACCGAGACCGCGCGCCCGCGCTGAGGGGGGCCGCCGTGGATCCGCGACGCTGCGAGGTGCCCGCATGAGCCCGAGCTCGCAGAGAGCCCTGAAGTTGCTGGTGTTCGTGGTCGGGGCGTACCTGCTCTACAAGATCGGGCCGGCCTACGTGTACGACTTCCAGATCCAGAACATGACGGAGAAGGTCGCGCAGTTCAAGGCCGACAAGGGGCTGAAGGAGGGCGTGATCCACGCGTACCTCTCCGACAACATCGAGGGCGGCAAGCTCCCGATCACCGAGGCCGACTTCATCATTCGAACCGACGGACGCACGGTGACCGTGCACGCCGACTGGCAGTACCAGACCGTCATCCTGCCGGCGACGCCGCTGTGGTCGGCGTGGGCGCCCGTGTTCGCGTTTCACGACGAGTCGTCCGCCCGCGTGAAGCGGTGAGCCGCGGGCGAGCTACGCGCGGGCGAGGTGAACGGCGAAGAGCGCCTCGGGGTCGGTGTACGTGCGCTCGAGGGTGAACCCCGCGCGCGTGAGCATGCGCTCCACGCGCGCCTGATCGTACTTCGCGCTCGACTCGGTGTGGATGCGCTCTCCCCTTCGGAAGGCCACGGTCAGCGCGAGCGACTCGATGCGCACCTCCTGGGCGATGGTGCTCTCGAGGTGCATCTCGACGCGTGAGTCGGCCTCGTTCCAGAGCGCGACGTGACGAAACGTGTCGAGCGAGAAGCGCCCGCCGAGCTCACGGTTGATGCGCGTGAGGACGTTCTTGTTGAAGGCGGCGGTCACCCCCGCGGCGTCGTCGTACGCCGCGACGAGCCGGTCCGGGCTCTTGCGCAGATCGGTGCCGAGCAGGAGCGCGCCGCCGGTGGAGAGCCCGCCGTGCACGCCGCGCAAGAACGCCTCCGCTTCGTCGTCCGAGAGGTTGCCGATCGAGCTGCCGATGAACAGCACGAGCCGACGAGGACCCAGCGCGCGGATCGCGTCGAACGCGTCTTCGTGTCGGCCGACGATGGGCCGCACCTCCACCTCGGGGAGCTCCTCCGCGAGGCGCTGCGCGGCCTCGTCGAGCGCGCTCGCGGAGACGTCAATCGGCATGTAGAGGCAGCGCCCCTGGAGGCTGAGCACGGCCGAGAGGACGAGGCGCGTCTTGCTCGCGGTGCCCGCGCCGAGCTCGACCACACGGAGCTCTTCGCCCGCCCCGCCGGACGCGCGCGCGACGATGTCGTCGGCGTTCTGCGCGAGGATCGCCCGCTCGGTGCGGGTGGGGTAGTACTCCGGCAGCTCGGTGATGCGCTCGTACAGGCGCGAGCCCTCTTCGTCGTAGAAGAGGTACGGGGGGAGGGCCTTGGGCTGGCGCGAGAGCCCCGAGGCGACCTCGCGACCCACGGTCGAGATCGGGACCGTCACGCCCGCTCCCGCGCGGCTCGCGTTCGGGGCCGCGCGAGCCCGCGCCCGCCCGCCCCGTCCGCCCTCCGCAGCCGCGAGCGCGCTCCCCTCTCCTCGCTGTTCCTGGGTGCCATGAGTCGTCTCCTCCGTGTCCAGGCCTCCGATGCCGACCGCGCTCGGCGCGCTCGGGAGCCTACGTCAGGTCGCGCGCGACGCGCACTCCCGTCATCTGAAATTGGGTCTCGGGGGGCCAGAAGTTGCGGTACGACGCGCGGACGTGGCCGCGGGGCGTGAGCACCGATCCGCCGCGGAGCACGAGCTGGCTCACCATGAACTTGCCGTTGTACTCGCCGAGCGCGCCCGCCGCTGCGCGGAAGCCCGGGTACGGGCCGTACGCCGAGGAGGTCCACTCCCACACGCCGCCGAACAGCTGGCCGAGCCCCGCCCCGCCCGGGACCGCCCGGGGCCGGAGCGCCGCGCCCGCGTCGCGCAGGTGCCCCACGTGGGGGGACGCCGCGCGCGCGCTCCACTCCCATTCGAACTCGGTGGGGAGGCGGCCGCCGAGGAAGCGGGCGATCGCGTCCGCTTCGTAGAGGTCGAGGTGCGTCGCCGGATCCGCGGCGGCAGGCTCGACCACGCCCTCGAGCGTGAACGCCCGGAGCGCGCCCCGCTCGTGCATGACGCCGTGCGGCGCGGTGCGCCCCTCGGCGCGGACGCGCTCGTACCCCTCGGAGAGCCAGAGCGACGGGGTCTCGTAGCCACGCGCTTCGATGAACGCGAGCACCTCCCCGAACGCCACGGGGCGCGTCGCGAGCGCGAAGGGCTCGAGGAACACGCGGTGGCGCGGCCCCTCGTTGTCGAAGGCGAAGCCGCCCCCGTCGTGGCCGACGGCCACGAGGCCGCCGGGATCGTCGACGAACGCGAGCGGCGCGAGCGGGGTCGCCTCGGGCTCGAGCGCGCGCGACGGCGCCACGTACGCGGGGCGGAGCGGGCTCTCGGAGAACGCGTGGAGGATGTCGGTGAGGAGCAGCTCTTGGTGCTGCTCCTCATGGGCGAGGCCAAGCGTCACCAGGGGCTCGAGCTCCGCGAGGGCCGCCTCGTCGGCCGAGGCGAAGAGCTCGAGCATGCGCCCGTCGACGGCGCGCCGGTAAGCGGCCACCTCGTCGCACGTCGGGCGAGAGAGGATGCCTCGCTTCGGCCGCGCGTGCCGCGGGCCCATGGCCTCGTAATACGAGTTGAAGAGAAACTTGTATTCCTCACGCACCGGGGGCCGGCCGCGGGGCTCCAGGATGAACGCCTCGAAGAACCAGGTGGTGTGCGCCCGGTGCCACTTCGTGGGGCTGGCGCTCGGCATCGACTGGAGGACCTGGTCCTCCGGGGAGAGCGGCGCCGCGAGCGCCTCGGTGGCGTGGCGCACGGCGAGGTAGCGCGCCGCGAGCTCGTCGCCTGCCATCACGCGCCGGCCGCCCAGGCGGGGGTGAGATCGAGCTCGGGGTAGGCGCGAAATATTCCGTGTAGATTCCACGCGATTCGACGCGGCGAGGCGAGGTACGCCGCGACGCGAGGCCGGGAGGCCACCCGGGCGGAGAGCCCGCCGAGGTGGGGCAGCGAAGGCTCGAGCGCGCGCATGGCCGTGGGGAAGGCGTAGCGCAGCCCCGCGAGCACCTGAAACACGGACAGGTCCACGTAGCTGTGCGCGCCGAGCAGCGAGCGCGGCTCGGCGGCGGCGGACCGCGTGGCGACGACCGACTCGAGGTAGCGGAGGTACTTCGGCAGGCGGTGGTCGAGGAACGCCTGGGTGCGCGCGAGCGCGGCCTCACGCTGGTCTTCGTAGTAGAGCGCCGCGCTCACGGGGTGGTGCGTCTCGTGCACCTCCGCGATGAGATCCGCCACCGTGAGCTGAAGCTGGAGGGCGGCGTGCCGGGAGGCCTCGTCCTCGGGCACGAGGCCGAGGCGGGGCCCGAGGTAGTGCAGGATGTTCGCGACCTGGGCGAGCACCAGGTCTCCGTGGCGAAGGAACGGCGGCGCCAGGGGGCGGAGCGCGCTCGCGGGCTCGGCCGCGGCGAGGAGGCGCTGGAGCGCCGGCACGCCGCCGTGCTCCGGCGAGCGGGCGACGTCGACGTAGGTCGCGCCCGCGTCCTCGAGGGCGAGGCGCACGAGCTCACCACGCCCCTGGAGGCCCGGCCAGTAATACAGCTCGTACATGTCGGTCATCTTAGGTCCTCCCGGCGGCGCGGCGCGCGGGCCCATCGAACCACGACTGGCACGACGAGCGAAAGGGCCGAGTCCGGACGCGCCGCGCGGGGCGACGCGACGACGCGTCCGTGCGAGCATCGGGCTCGTGAGTTCGCCGCCTCGCCTCTCTCGCCTCGTCCGGTCGCCCTGGCTGCTGAGCGCCGCCCTCGCCCTGGTCACCTTCGTCGCGGCGTGCCGCGACCGCAGCGTGCGCTGCACGAAGGTCACGGGCGCGCTGCCCGGGACCGTGACGTTCGAGGGGTGCACCGACGGCCGCGAGCGGAAGATCACGTGCTCCCCCGTCGCTGGAGAGAAGGCAGAAGACATCGGGTGCGCGTGCATGCTCCGCGGAAAGATGGGTGCATCCTTCACGCTCTTCAGCGACTCCGTCCGCGCCGCCGACGATCCGGAGCGCGCGACGCAGATCGCCAACCGGCGCTGCGGGTTCGAGCTCTCCGAGCGCTAGCAGCGCTCGCGCGGTCAGAGCGACGCGGCCACCGCGCGCAGCGCCGCCGCGGGGTCGACGTCGAGGACCTCGTGGTGCGACACGATCACCCGGCGGAGCCCGGGGGTGCTGGCGAGCCGCGCGAGGTGGGCGGCGAGGGCGCGCCGGTCCTTCACGAGGAAGAGCTTGCCGACACGGGAGACCCGCGGCCCGCCGGTGGACGCGGTGACGTGGCGCAGGACGAACCCCTTCACGCCAGGCACGTGCGGCATGTTGAACACGACGTCGTTCAGCACGAGGGTCACCTCGTCGCCCGAGCGCACGGTGAGCACGCCCTCCTGCCCGCCGCAGCCCTCCAGCACGTCGTACCGGGTGGTCGCGTCGGCGGCGAGGCCCTCTCTCAAGGCGGCGCGCGGCACCGCGAGGTTCACCCTCGACAACGACCCTGGAGGGGCGAAGAACCCCGCCTCGGGGTACCGCGCGGCGTAGGCCGGCGCGTCGATGCGGTGGTACCCGTTGGGCACGATCACCGCGGTCACCTGGCCGAGCGCGTCGAGGGCCCGCATCGACGCTTCGTCGAGCGCCATCGCGTTGTGCACGAGGAGCGAGCCGTCGTCGCGGCGCGCGACGGTCATCACGCGCTTGAGCGGCATGCCGGGCAGCTCCCCCTCCACGCGCCACACGTTCGGGGCGAGCGGCTCGAGGGCGCCATGCGGGAGGACGTTCCAGGCGTCGCTTGCGGGCATGGCGCAACCTTGGGGCGTTTCGCCGGACGGGGCAAGGGTCAGGGCGAGGCCCGCGCAGCCCGCCGCGAGCCGCCTCGAGCTCGGCGACGAGGGCGGCCATCCACCCGAGAGTGTTACCCTTCTTGCCCACCTCGGCGTCCCGCGGCCCGAGGGCTCGCTCCCTGCTACGCTGCTCCCCATGTCGACCTACCGTGACGAGCTCGGCGCCGCGATGGCGCGCGCGACCCGCGCCGAGGCGCAGCTCGAGGCCGTCGAGTCGTCCGCCCGCGAGCGGCTCCAAGCCGTCGAGCGCGAGCTGTCCTCGCTGCGAGACGCCGCCGACGCCCGGCGGTCCGAGCGCACGCGGCCCGTCCTCATCACCGCGCTCGCCATGATGGCGCTCGCGCTCATCCTCCTCGGCCGCGTGATCCTGCGGGGCCAGCAGCGGCTGCGGGAGGCCGAGGAGGCCGCGCAGGTGGAGTCGAACCTCGCGCGCGCCCGCGAGGCCAGCATGATGGCGCGCGTGGCGGAGGAGCGCGCCATCGGGCGCAAAGAGCTCGACGCGGAGTTCGAGGCGCGCCTCCGGCGGAGCGCCTTTGGCCCGTCGATCGACGAGGTCGTCGTGAGCCCGGACTTCAATCGCCCCGCGGTCGGGGCGGCCATCGCCCGCGCGCGCGCGACGCTCACCGAGTGCCGGGCGGGCGCCGCGGGCGTGGGCGGCACGGTGCTCGTGGTCTACGAGCCGTCGGGCGTCGCCGTGCGCGCGACCGTGGAGTCTCCGACGCTCGCCGCAGGGACGACCGCGTGCGTCGCCGAGCGCTTCCAAGCGCAGCGCGTGCCCGCGTTCCGTGGGGTCCCCGTGGCGGTGCGGGCGGGCTTCCGCATCGACTGACGCGACCTCACCGGCAGGGCGTCCAGGGCTTCGGCGCGAGGTTCAGCCCCATCTTCGCGGCGGCGCGGCCCGCCGCGTTCGCGGCCGCGCAGAAGTCGCCCGGCGCGCCCTCGTATTCGAGCTGGACGACCGCCTTGCCCGCGCGCGTGAAGGGGTCGAGCGACGCGCACTCATTGTATTGTGCACACTGCTCGTTGACCGCGAAGTCGAAGTCCACGACGAGCGACGGGATCTGCTCGAGGTCGTTCTTCAGCGCGACGGAGAGCCCGAGATCGTGGGCGACGCGGGCGAGCGCGCGGTTGTAGGTGAGCTGCGCTGCCGGGGTGATGCCCAGGCCGCTGTCGTTCGCGTAGCCGTCCACGTTGTCCCACTCGATCGCGTCGAAGCCGGCGGACCTGCACTTCTCGGCCCGCGCGCGCATCAGCGGCTCGAGCACGCCGAGCTGCCCCACGTCGAGCCACCGCTCGTCAGGCCAGCCGTCGAGCACCTTGCCCACGACCGAGCCGGGGAACGCGGCGGCGTCGGGCCTGCCCTTCTCGAGGCTCCCTCCGGAGACGTAGCAGACCGCGTGGCCCCCCGCGGCGTGCACCGCGCCCACACCGGCGCGGTTCGGGGTTCGGCCGTCGGATGCGTAGAGATCGAAGACCCACACCGTGGGGCGCACGCACGGGCCCCCGGCCGCGGGGACGGCGCACGCGGTGACGTCGGGCTGAGGGTCGCCGAGCTGGTAGAGGAACCGGTCGCGCGGCGTCGGCGCCCAACGGGCGCCCGGGGTGGGCGGCGCGTCAGGCTCGCCGGCGTCAGCGGCAGGCGGAGGTCCTCCGTCACCGGTGCGGCTCGGAGGGGCGCCGTCGGCTGCGGCGTCGCCCGCGGAGGCGTCGGGCGGCGCGCCCGCGGACGTCGCGGCGCAAGCGCTGACCAGCACGACGAGCGCAGCGCCAAGGTGAGACGAGCGGACCATGGCCTCAAGATACACGCCAAGGGCGCGCGCGCTTCACGCGCCGGCGAGCCGCTCGCCGAACGCCGCGAGCCAGGCGTGGACGTGCGCGTCCCCTGCGCACGCGGGCACGGCGGCGGCGGCGGCGGCGAGGCGCTGGCGGAGGAGGCGGCGCGCGCCCTCGAGCCCGCTGGCGCGCACGAGGCTCGGGCGACCGAGCGCCGCGTCTCGCCCCGTGGGCTTGCCGAGGCTCGCCGCGTCACCCGCCGCGTCGCGGACGTCGTCGGCGGCCTGGTAGGCGAGCCCCACGAACTCACCCAGGGCGCGCCAAGGCTCGGGGGGCGCCCCCGCCGCGAGCGCCCCCATGGCGGCCGCGGCCTCGAACAGCGCCGCGGTCTTCGCGCGGTGGTACTCGTCGAGGGGCGCCGAGGGCTCGGACTCCCAGGCCTGACCCGCGAGCAGTCCGCGCGTGGTGCCGGCGGCCGCCGCGAGCGCCGCGAGTAGCCCCGGGAGCGCGTCGGGCGCGTCGACGGTCGCCTGCCCCAGGACCTCGAACGACTGCGCGATGAGCGCGTCGCCCGTGAGCACGGCGAGGGGCTCGCCGAAGCGCGCGTGGACGCTCGGGAGGCCGCGACGGGTGGGCGCGTCGTCGAAGCACGGGAGGTCGTCGTGGACGAGCGACGCGGCGTGGAGGAGCTCGACCGCGACGGCGGCCCCCGTCGCGACGCGCGGGCGCGCGTCGCCCACGGCGGTGGCGACGACCAAGC
Source organism: Polyangiaceae bacterium (assembly GCA_035439005.1). GTDB lineage: Bacteria > Myxococcota_A > Polyangia > Polyangiales > Polyangiaceae > JAAFHV01. Next base: position 11,810 of record DAORJJ010000071.1, read on the forward strand.
ACAAGCTGGGGCGGAGCCGCTGCCCGCCAGGGAACAGCGCGTGGACCTGGGCGGCCGCGAGCCGAGGTGGACACCCGGGTCCGCACGCGCGGTCGGCGTGCTCCCGGAGCGCGCCCTCGATGCGGGCGAGGAGCCCGTGGTGAAAGAGAGACACCGCGCGGAGCGGCGCGGCGGGCGAGGGCGCGAGCGGTGAGGAGCATGGCATGAACAAAACTTAGCCAAACCCTGGACAAGCGCAAGACGGGTTGTACAGTGTTTGCCTATGAAGACGTTCTCACCAAAGGTTCTCGTCATTGGGGCCGGCGTGGGCGGGCTCGCGTGTGCGATCGATCTCGCCGCGTCCGGCTGCGCCGTCACCGTGCTCGAGCGAGCGCACGTGGCCGGCGGGAAGCTGCGCACGGTCGAGGTAGGAGGCCTCCACGTCGACGCGGGGCCGACCGTGCTGACCATGCGCTGGGTCTTCGACGAGCTCTTCGCCGTCGCCGGCCGCCGCCTGGAGGACTCCGTGCGGCTCGAGGCGTCGGAGGTGCTCGCCCGCCACGCCTGGCCTGGCGGCGCGACGCTCGACCTCTTCGCCGACCCCGCCCGCTCGGCGGACGCCATCGGCGCCTTGGCGGGGCCCGACGAGGCCCGTCGGTTCTTGGCGTTCTGCGACTACACGCGGCGCATCTACGAGACCGTCGAGGGGCCGTTCCTCCGCTCGCAGCGCCCGACGTTCGGCGACCTGCTCAAGCAGAGCGGCACGCTCGGCCTCGGGGCGCTCTCGCGCATCGACGCGCACCGCACCATGGCCCGCGCCGTGGACTCCCACTTCCGCGACGCGCGCCTGCGGCAGCTCTTCTCGCGCTACGCGACCTACTGCGGCTCGTCGCCCTACGAGGCGCCCGCCACCCTCAACCTCATCGCGCACGTCGAGGCCGAGGGTGTGCATCGGGTCGTGGGAGGCATGGGCAAGCTGGCCGGCGCGCTCCGCACCCTGGCGGAGAGCCTGGGAGTAGAGATCCGCTCCGGCGCCGAGGTGGCGAGCGTCCTCGTGAACGGAGGCCGCGCCGAGGGCGTCGTGCTCGCCTCGGGCGAGCGCCTCTACGCGCAGGCCGTGGTGTCGAACGCCGACGTGGCCGCGCTGGCGTCGGGCCTGCTCGGGGACGGCGCGCGGCGCTCGGTGAAGCGCCCCGACGTGGGCTCCCGATCGCTGTCGGCGGTCACCCTCGCGCTCGCCGCGCGGCCCGTCGGGCTGCCGCTCGTGCACCACAACGTCTTCTTCTCGGACGACTACGCGGCGGAGTTCAAAGCGCTCGCCGCCGGCCGAGTGCCGGAGGCGCCCACCGCGTACCTGTGCGCGCAAGACCGCGGCGACCACGCGCGCGCGCCGGGGGACGGCCCCGAGAGAATGCTCATCATTGTCAACGCGCCAGCGACGGGCGACGAGCCCGGCCGATGGACCCACGAGGAGAGAGAGAAATGCGAGAGGAACACGGCAGCGGCGATGGCGCGATGTGGGGTGACGCTCGAGGTGAGCGAGCGAGTGCTGACGACCCCGCTCGAGTGGAGCAGGCTCTTCCCGGGAACGGGCGGGGCGCTCTACGGGGCGAGCGCGCGCGGGCCGCTCTCGTCGCTCTCGAGGGAGGGCGCGCGGACGCGCCTGCCGGGGCTCTATCTCGCGGGCGGGAGCGTTCACCCTGGCCCGGGCGTGCCGATGGCCGCCTTGAGTGGGCGGCTCGCGGCCGAGAGCGTCAAGGCGGACCTCGCTTCGACCGCGCGATCGCGGCGGGCGGGTACCAGTGGCTCTATCTGGACGGCATAAGCGAGGACGGCTCCACCGCGATCGTCATCATCGCCCTCCTCGGCAGCCCGTTCTCGCCCCGCTACGCGCGCGAGAGGGGCTCGGGCGGTCCGGCGCGGGCCCTCGACTTCTGCGCGATGAACGTCGCGGTCTACGGGCCGCGAGGCCGGCTGTGGGCGCTCACCGAGCAGCGCATCGACGACGCCGACCGCGAGGCGAGCGCGCTGTCGCTGGGGCGAAGCTCGATGCGCTGGGAGGGCGACCGGCTCGTCGTCGACCTCGACGAGGTCACCTCGCCGTTCCCGCGCGCGGTGCCTCAGCGGGTGCGAGGCCGCGTGACCTTCCGCCCTGGCGGCGTGGGGCAGGCGTCCTTCCCCCTCGATGACGCCGGCCTCCACACGTGGTGGCCGGTGGCGCCGATGGGCCGCATCGAGGTGGAGCTCAGCGAGCCCGGCGTTCGCTTCACCGGTCACGGCTACCACGACGCGAACGCCGGCGACACGCCCCTCGAGAGCGCGTTCTCGCGCTGGTCGTGGAGCCGCGCGCGGGTCGGCGATCACGGCGCGGCGATCACGTACGACGTGATCGACCGCCGCGGCCGGGAGCGCAGCCTCGCCCTCGAGATCCACCGCGCCGACGGCGGCGTCGCGAAGGTCCTACCCGTGCCCGTGGCCTCCCCCGAGCCCCTCCCCGCGACCCTCTGGCGCCTCCCCCGGAGCGCGCGCACGGAGGGCCACGCCCCGCGCGTGCACCGCGAGCTCGAAGACGGCCCGTTCTACGCGCGCACGCTCGTCGAGACCCGGCTCGGAGGGCGCTCGGTCATCGCGATGCATGAGACCATGTCGCTCGATCGCCTCGCGCAGGGCTGGGTTCGCTTCCTGCTCGGGTTCAAGATAGGTCGCGCATGAGCCACGACGCCTCCTCCTTCGCGCTCGTCTGGTCGCTGGCCTACGCGAGCTGCGCGCTGTGGGCGCTCCTGCGGTCGTGGCGCGCGGCGGCGCCCTCCGCGCTTCGCGCGCCACCGCCGCGCGACGGGGGGAGCCGCCCGCGCGTGCTCCTGCTCCGCCCATGCGCGGGGCTCGAGCCGGAGCTCCAGCGAACGCTCGCGTCGGCCGCCTACGCCCAGCGCTCGTTCCCGATGACCGCGCGCTTCGCGATCGAGTCGACGCGGGACACGGCGGCGCCGGCCATTGACCACGCGATCGGCGCGCTGGAGCGGGAGTCCGTCCCCGCGGCGGCCGTGATCACGCACGCCCGCGCCGCGAACCGCAAGGCAGCGCAGCTCGCGCGGGCCCTCGCCTACGAACCGCACGACGCGGACCTCGTGATCGTCGCCGACAGCGACGTGGACCTCGAGGGCGCCCCGCTCGACGCGCTCGTCGGCGCCCTCGCCCACGACGCCGTCGGCGCGGCCTGGGCGGCGCCCGTGGAGATCAGCCCGACCACCGCGGCGGACCGCGCCTCCGCCGGCGTCCTCGACGCCTCGCTCCACGCGTTCCCGCTGCTCTCGGCGCTCGACCCCGACGGGATGGTCGGCAAGCTCTTCGTGATCCGGGCGGACGCCCTCGCGAGGGTCGGCGGCTTCGAGTCGCTCGCCACCCACCTCGGTGAGGACATGGAGCTCGCGCGGCGCCTGCGCGAGGCGGGCTTCTCCACGGCGATGGCCCCGGTCGTGGCCCGCTCGCGCGCCCAAGGGCGCTCGTGGATCGCGGTGATCGAACGTTATGCGAGGTGGATCCGCGTCATCCGCGCGCAGCGCCCGCACCTGCTCCCGACCTACCCGCTCCTGCTCTGCGCCGCTCCCCTCATCGTCGCCCTGGCCACGCTGGCCGCGCTCGTCGGCGCTCCTGGCGGCGAGGCGCGAGCGCTCGCGGCCGCCCTGCTCGCGATCGGCGCGCGCGTGGCGGTGGGAGCGCGCGCGAGGGCTCTTGGGGGGCGCAAGAGCGGCGCGCTGGCGCTCCTCGCCGACGTGGTCCTCGCGGACGCCCTGCTGCTGGCGGCGTTCGCGCGCGCCTGCTTCACGCGCCGCACCGTGTGGCGCGGCGTCCACCTGCTCCCCGAGGCCGGCGGCAGGTTCACCGAGGAGGCGCGATGACCCCTCGCCCGAGGGCCGCGACCTCAGCGCACGCGGGGCCGGGTGAGCCACGCGAGCGCGGCCTGCAGCAGCCCCATGAGCCGGCTCGGGCGCGCCTCGAAGACCGGCGCCCACGCGGCCACATCGCCCACGTCGAGGGCGGCGTCCAGCGCGTCGAGCTCTGCCGTCACGGCGGCCTCCTGCGCGAGGCGGGCGGCGTCAGCGTCTCGCGAGGTGGCGCGCTCCAGGGGAGCCCCGAAGGACACATACACGTCGGGCTCGGGCCGCGCGCCGTGCTCGTAGCGCAGCGCCACCGGCAGCACCGCGGCGCGACGCGCGACCCGCGCGATCTCCGCCGTGCCCCCGCGAAACCCCAGCGGGCGCGTCGTCACGGGGCGCTCGCGCCCCTGGGCGAAGATCCACACCACGCGCCCTGGGCGATCGAGGAGCTTGGCCGCGTAGCGAATGGCGCGCGCGCCGTCCGCCGGCACGTCGAGGTCCACGCCGAACGCCCCCACGAGCCCGAAGAAGGGCAAGCGCCGCAGGTTCTTCGCGTCCATCATGGCGAACGCGTCGGCGCCCAAGACGCGGGTGGTGAGCACGAGGACGACGAGCGGATCCCACCACGCGGTGTGGTTCGAGACGATCAGGACCGGCCCGTCGCGCATGAGGACGCGCACCGGCTCGAGCCCGCGAACGCGCAGCGAGCCGAACGCGCCCCGCATACGGCGCTCCGCGTCGCCGGAGAACCATCGCGTGAAGAGCCGGCTCTTTCGCGCCGGGATCACCTGGCGGCTCCGCGCACCGAGGCCTCACGATGAGCGACGGCGGCCCGATCGCGCACGCCCTCGTGTGGGCGCCCGTCGCGCTCGTCGTCGCGGTCTTGATGGACCTGTGGGCGGCGCTCCTGCACGGCAAGGTCTGGCACGGTTGGCTGTGGGCGATCCATGGGTCGCACCACGCGCCGCGCACACCGGGCCACGGCGCGCGGCTCGAGGCGAACGACGCGCTCTCGCTGCTGCACGCGCCGCTCGCGATCGGGCTCATCGTCTTCGGCTGCGTCGCGGAGCCGACCCTCGCGCGCGAGCTCGCCTTTGGGACAGGCGTGGGAATGAGCGGCTTTGGCGTCGGCTACCTCGTCGTGCACGACGGGCTCTGCCACGCGCGCCTCCCGGTGGGCTTCTTGCTGCGTTTTCGGGTCTTCCGCGGCATCGTCCGGGCGCATCGCGTGCATCATACAGGCACCTCCGGTGGAGCGCCGTTCGGCTTCTTCTTCGGCGTCCGGGAGCTCGAGCGGCGCGCGCGCGCCCGGGCCCTAACCACGGACCAGCGCGCTCGCGACGCCGAGGCTCCACCGACCGGCCGTCCCCACGCCGAGGCCGCGCGCGACCTTGCCCCAGACAGCCGGGTGGCGAGCCGCGGTGCGCCGCAGAAACTCCACGACGCCGCTCGGTGACATCTCGTCGCGGAGCAGGCTGGCGTAGCGCTCGTTGCCCATGGCCGCGAGCGCCCCGAACGCCGCGTCGAGCAAGGCGTTGAGCTCGTCGCCACGAAACGCGCGCGAGGCCATCATGTGCGCGAGCGCCCCGGTGAGCGAGTGCACGGGCGCGTCGTCGACGATCGAGCCGAGGTCGGGCTCCTCCGCCTGCACCCCCCGCGCGATGGCGCGCGCCGCGGGCTCGAGCGAGCGGAGCGTCGCGCCGAAGCCGCAGTAGGTGAGCGGCGAGTGGCGCGAGGCGGCGTCTCCCACGAGCACGACCCGGCGCTCGGGCGCGCGAGGCGCGGGCGTGAGGCGCGACCACCCGGGGATGAGGCCGAAGGTCGGCCGCACGAGCTCCACGTCGCCGCGCTTGTACCGCGGGAGCGTGGCGAAGAAGTCCGCGAAGAGCTCGGCGAGCGACACGCGCTCTTGGGCGCGCGCGTAGTAGAAGAGGTACACGGTGGTCTCCCCTGCGCGCCCGGGGAAGGCCTCCCACACGTGCTGGCGGCCGTCGACGACGGGGTCCACCGTGGCCAGGATGTCGCCCACCCGGGGGTTCATCTCGTCGGGCGCGTCGCCGGGCGCGAGGCCCCGGAGGACCCCGCCCACCGTGGGGCACACGAGGTCGGCGGTGGCGTACGGGCTCGCGGCGCCGCGCGCGTCGACGAGGAGCCGCGCCGTGAGCTCCCGGCCGGGCGCGGCGGGATCGCCCGTGGGCCTCGTCAGGACGCGCACCGCCCTCGCCCCCGAGGCGTGCGACAGCACCTCGTGGCCGTCGAGGAACGTCACGCCGCGCTCCTCCGCGAGCCTCCGCGCGCGCGCGAGGAGCGGGCCCGCGTCGACGGCGTGGTCGAGCACGCCCGTCACCGGGTAGCTCTCGCCGCCGCGGAAGCGGCACACGCCGTGGTCGTAGCGCGCCACGACGAGCTCCGCGAGCTCGGGCGCGGTGAAGAGGCCGGCGCGCACGAGCGCCTCGAGCTCCGGACCGCTCGCGTTCCACTCGCGGTGCGCGGCCGCGGCGCGCGCCCGCTCGACCACGACCACGGAGAGGCCCTTGGCCGCGAGGACGGGCGCGAGCAGCGACCAGAGCCCGCCGCCGGCGATGGCCACGTCGAAGTCGACGGCGCACCCACCCGACGGCGCGACCGGCGGCGGCGTGGGGGGCGTCGCGCGCGCTCCGTCACGGAGCCGGTCGAGGTGCGCGAGGCGCTCGGCTCCAAGTGATTCATGGTGTGCGTCACGGCGTTGGTGGCCCATCCCATGGCAGGCGTGTTGCCGAACGCGATCACGAGTTCGAGCGGGGGATCCGACCACGACGGGTACATCATGGTGAACAGCACCAGT
>DAORJJ010000072.1:0-18261 GCA_035439005.1 Polyangiaceae bacterium
GGCGCCGACGCTGGCCGAGGCCCTGACCTGGGCGCGGCACGTCGTGGTCGCGACCCACGTGCCGCCGTTCTTGGAGTGCGCGCTCGCGCCGGACGGGCGCCCGAGCGACGCCGACTGGGCGCCGATCATGGTCAACGTGGCGCTGGGCGAAGCGCTGCGCTCCTTCGCGGCGCAGCGCCCCGAGGTGGACCTGCTCGTGCTCTGCGGGCACACGCACACGGCCTGCGACACGCGCGTCGCGCCGAACCTGAGGGTCGTGGTGGGCCCGGCGGACTACGGGCAGGCGTTCGTGCGGACCGTGGCGTGGTGAGGCCGGTGGCCTCCCGATCCGACGGAAGACGGCGTCCCCGAGCCGCACGGAGCGATCAGAACGAGCGCCCCACGATCGACTTCGCGATCCAGCTCGGCCCATAGGCGGCTGTCAGCGCGTGCCCGACGGCGACGTTGACCTCCCAAGGCGAGCCGGTTTGACCCGCGGGCGCGGCGAGATCGAACACCCCAAAGAGCAGGTGCTCCTGCTCGCGTAGCGGGGAGAGGCCGCGCCCGAACTGCCCCAGGCCAGCGAAGTATTCCGCTCCAAGACTGAATCCAAGTTGAGTGTTGAAGGCCACCTTTCCCGCCGGCTCGAAGTCGGGCTTGAACCGGTCAGGGCCGCTCAACGCGTAGCCGACGATCGGGTTACCGACGATGACGATGTACCCGTTGCTAAAGCCGATGATAGGACGAAGCTCGTTTGCCCACCCGTCTTCCTCCACCGACTGCGGCACCTTCCCTAGCTCGACGTTGAGGCCCGCGAACACGGGCCACTTCCATGAGCTGGGTATCACCATCTTCGCGCGGACCTTCGCGCCGCCGTAGGCCAGTCCCTGGTCCGGAGCAACCATCGCTTGCAGATAGACCCCAAGCTCAAGCCAGTTGGTGATGCCGAGGGCGGGCTCGAGCGTGAGGCGCCCGACGTGGTGAGGCGGCACCTCTCCCGCGTACGAGGGGGTCTTCGACCCCTCGACCGTGTAGTTGGTGTGGACCTCGAGCGCGAGCTGCCAAGGCTTGTTGACGTCGGCCTCGTAGACCTGGATCTCGAAGCGATCGAGCGCAGACGCGCGCGCGGAGAACGTGAGCACGAGCGCGGCGACCGCGAGGCCCACCCCGGCGCGCGCCTTCCTGAATGTGCAAGTCATCATCAACAGCGTCTCACGACGCCCTGAAGGCGACTTGACGCTTCTCAAGCGGTGGCGCGCTCACGCTCGGTCGGTGGCCTCACTCGACGGCGAGCCCAGGTCATCGCCGGGAGCCCCGCGCGCGCCCAGGTCTCGAAGACCTCGCGGCTCGCCTGGAGCGCGAGCCCGCGCTCGCGGCGGAGCTTCTCGGACGAGAGCACCGGTCGATGCGCGAGGAACGCCGTCTGCTCGGGGCCGTACTGCGTCGCGTGGAGCCGCCTCAAGAGGCCGATCCCCGCGCGCAGCGCGCCCTCCGGGACGCCGACGAAGGGCTTGCCGAGCCGCGCGGCGATCTCGCGGAGCGTCATGACCCCCTCGCCCGCGAGGTTGTACGTGCCGCTCCATCCGTCGCGCACGCCCTGCGCGATGGCCGCCACGACGTCGGCGTCGGACACGAAGACGAAGGGCGTCTCCGACTCGCGCAAGCCCACGATCACCGGTTTGGTGAAGAGGTCGGTGATCTGGTTTCTCGCGTCCGGCCCGAGGATCGTGCCGGGCCGAAAGACGAGCTGCTGGAGCCGAGGGTGCTCGACGCGCGCGCGCGCGAGCCGCTCCTCGACGAGGCGCTTGTGGTGCGCGTACGCGAACTCTTCATTGCCTCTCAGCGGGGCCTCCTCGGTGAGCAAGGGGGGGCTGTCCGCGTGGTAGCCGTACGCGGCGCCGCTGCTCGTCACGACGAGCCGCGAGACGCCCGCCTCGAGGCAGGCGGCCAGCACGTTCTCGGTCCCGCGAACGTCGACGTCGTATTGCACCGAGCGAGGGAGGTCCTTGCCCGGGGACACGATCGTGGCGAGGTGCACGACGGCGTCGACCCCGTGGCGCGCGAGGAGCGGAGCGAGCGAGGCCGAGCGCACGTCCAGGGTCTCGTAGATCACCCCCGGCGCGCGCTCCGCGGCGGGGACGTCCCGCACGTCGGTCGCCACCAAGGTCCCCTCGTGCTCGCGCGCGAGCCGAGCGAGCAGCTTCTTCCCGACGTAGCCCGCGCCCCCGGTGACGAGGACGGCCTTCACGACGTCGGCTCCTGGTGCATGGCCTTGAAGGTCCGGAGCTCGGGGGCCCACATGTGCTTCACCGGATCGACGTCGACGTGGATCACCGCGGGCTTCCCGGACGCGAGCGACCGCAAGATGGCGCCGCGCAGCCCGCGCGGATCGGCGACCCGCTCTCCGTGCGCGCCCATCGCGCGCGCGAGGAGGTCGAACTGGATCTCGCCGAGGTCGGCGTTGATCGTCTCGTCGGGCCCGAGGGACTTGAAGACCAGGGTCTTGACCGGCTTCAGCGCGAAGCTCTGGTTGATCTTCACCATGCCCCACTGCTTGTCGCAGAGCACGAGGTAGACCACCGGGAGGCGGTTGCGCACCGCGGTCTCGATCTCCTGCGGGTGAAAGCCCATCGCGCCGTCGCCGATGACGCAGTAGACGTGCCGGCCCGGGAACGCCACCTGCGCGCCGAGCGCCTGTGACACGCCCGCCCCCAGCATTCCCATCTTCGGCGTGCCGACGGTCGAGTTCACCGAGCGCACCTCGTGGAAGAACTGCGCCCAGATGGTCGTGTTGCCGCCGTCGGCGACCATGATCGCGTCGGGCGCGAAGGTCTCCTGGCAGACCCGCGCGACGTGCGAGGAGTGCATCGGGATGGACTCGTCCGAGCGGCTCGCGTCGAGCTCGGCCCGCCGCGCGGCGCAGGCGGCGCGGAGCTTCGCGAGGTGCTCTCTCCGCGCGTCGAGGGCGGTCGCGCCTCGCCGTCGCCCGAGCTCGAGCAGGAGCGCGCGGAGGAAGGCCTTCACGTCGGCGCGCACGCCGAAGCGGACCGCGCGGATCGCGCCGATGGTCGCCGCGTCGACGTCGACCTGCGCGAGCTCCTGCGCGCTCGGAGCTCCCCAATAGGGGGCCTTTCCCCACCAGTCGGTCTCGCCGAGGCGCGAGCCGAGCACGAGCACGCGATCGGCCGCGGTCCGCGCCAGGTTCACGGCGCCCACGAAGATCATCGGGACGGCGCGGGGATCGCGCTCGTCGATCGCGTCCCTCGCGGCCCAGCTCGTCGTGACGGGCGCCTCGAGGAGCGCGGCGAGCTCCGCGAGCTCGCGCGTGGCGTCCGCGGAGAGGACCCCCGAGCCGGCGTGGAGCAGCGGGAGCTTCGCCTCGTCGAGCCAGCGGGCGATCTCGCGGATCTGCTCGACGGGGGGCTCGATCGGCGCCGTCACGCGGTACGAGGCGGGCGGGCGCAGCGCGTCGACGTCGACGTCACAGGGGCCGTTGAAGATGCTCTCGGGGACGTCGAGGTGGACCACGCCGGGGCGCCCCTCGAAGCACTCGCGGAGCGCCCGCCGGGTGAGCTCCTGGAGGCGATCCATCGACGGCACCACGCCGCTCCACTTCGTCATCGGTCGCGTGACGTCGACCTGCGGGAACGACTGGTAGGCGCCGCCGCGGTCCGGGTAGACGATGCCCTCCCGTCGGCAGCTCGTGATGAGGAGCACGCGGCGGCCCTCGGCGTTCTCGACGGCGACGCCAGGGAGGATGTTCGCCACGCCGGGACCGTTGCTCGCGATGCACACGCCGAGGCGCCCGGTGAGCTTCGCGTAGGCGCCCGCCATGTGCGCCGCGCTGGACTCGTGCCGCGGCGTCACGAGCTCGATGCCGTGCTGGCGAAGCCCCGCGCAGAGCCCCAGGTACGTGCCGTCCATGATGCCGAAGACGTGGGTCACGCCCTCCGCCGCGAGCATGCGCGCGACGACGTCGCCGCCCTTCGTCGCCCCTCGCCCCAACACCGCCGCCGCCGTCGCTGCAAGTCCCATGGTGTCCTCCTCCGCTCGTCGGTCGAGCGTAAGGCCACCTTGAGAGCGCTTGACCGATCGGTCAATCTCGGACTTGACCGAGCGGTCAGGAACATGACAAAAGGACGCATGACCCGCCGCGCAGCGAGCGTGCCTCCGCCGGGGAGGAAGGGCGCGAAGCTTTCGGCCGCGCCGCCGCCCACCGAGGAGCGCATCCTCGTCGCAGGGGAGGCGCTCTTCTGCGCCCAGGGCTTCGCCGGCGTGAGCGCGCGCGACGTGGCGGAGCGGGCCGGCGTCACCAAGGCGCTCGTCTTCTATCACTACGGGTCCATGCGAGGCCTCTTCGAGGCGGTGCTCGAGCGCTACTACGCGGCGCACCGGCGAGGCCTGGCGGACGCGTTGCGGGGCGGGGGGACCACGCGCGAGCGCATGTCTCGCCTGGTCGACGCGTACCTCGAGTTCATGGCGTCGAACGCCCGCTACGCGGCGCTCGTCCAGGCCCAGCTCGCGAACCCCGACACCCAGGCGCTCGTCGAGAAGAGCCTCACGCCCCTCTTCCACTTCGTCGAGGCGACGCTGCTCGAGGTCGCCCCGAAGGAGGGGCGCGCCGCCGCGCGGCAGCTCTTCGTGACCTTCTCGGGCGCGGTGATCAACTGGTGCACCTACGCGCCCCTGCTCTCGCGCGTGCTCGGAGGCGAGATGCTCGGCGCCGAGCTGCTCCGCGAGCGCGGGGCTCACCTGCGCTGGCTCGTCGACCTGGTGCTCGCCGACCTCGAGCGCGCGCCCAGCCTCCCTGCTCGTCCGCGCGGCCGGCCCGGGAGCCCGAGGTCGCGCGCGCCCACGAGCAAGCCTCGTTAGCAGTAGGCCGTGGGAGCAGGCGATAGGGTTCAGTGCGCCGCGCGTGGCTTCGGGCCGGGCGCGTGGTCGACCGGCGCGCCCGCGCACCTCGGCACGGCGCGGAGGAACTGCCCGAACGTGCGGGGCTCCTCGAGGCGGCACGACCACACGAGCTTCCCATCGTGCACGGTCATGTCGGGGCACCCGTCGCACATGTTGTCCGTGCCGTCCGCCATGAGGTCGATCGGCTGAATGACCACGATCGTCTGGAGGTGGAGCTTCTTCAAGACGTCGAGCGGGTGGCGCAGCAGAGAGCGGCCCCACGCGCCCGCGGCCGCGCGGACGCCGGCGTCGAGGGGCCAGAGCCCGGCGAGCACGGAGCGCCCGGTGGAGAGCGCCGCGGGCGGGGCGTAGCTCATGTAGCGCCCCGACAAGAGGTGATACCCCACCTGCGTGGCCTCCATGAACCTCGCGCCGACCCAGCCGTGCGTGCGGCCGGGCCGGCCGACGCGCATGCCGAGGAGCCATTTGAAGGAGTCGGGCTGCGCCGTGCCGTTCAAGTAGGCGCACGGCTCGAAGTCGGGTATCGCCCCGCGGATGACGTCGACGACCTCTCGTGAGGTGATGTCGGTCCGCCTCGGCCGGTCGAGGGAATAGACCAGCTCCTCGACCTTCGCCTTCTCGGCGCCTGCGTAGTAGTCGAACCCGGCCACCTGCGCCGCGCGGTACGTGATGAAGACCATCGTCTGCACCGTGTCCATGTTGCGCTCGGCCCAGCGGACGAGCTCCGGCACCTCGTGCAGGGTCTCCTCGTACACCGTCGAGTTGAACGCGCACGCGAGGCCACCGACGCTGGCCACGAGGTCGGCGTACGTGCTGCGCAGCGCGTTCATCTCGACCTCGGTCTTGTCCCTCCAGCCGGGGCGACCCTGCCGCGAGTCCACGTGGAAGGTGAGCCCCACGAGGCCTGCCTCCTTCAGCTCGGAGAGGAGCTCGCGCGTCATGGCGAGGCCGTTCGTGTTCACCACGGCCTTGCGGCCCATCTTGGTCACGCGGCGGACGATCTCGGGAAGCTCCGGGTACACCAGCGGATCGCCGCCCGCGATCGAGACGCCGTCGAAATTCCGGAGCCGCGCGAACACGTCGAGATCGGCTTGCACCTCGTCGAGCGACTTGTGCACCTTCACGTTCTTTCGATAACAGCCGTCGCACGCGAGGTTGCACGCCTGGGTCGGCTCGAGCCACGCGATGGGGTTGTCGGGGAGGCTCCAGGGGAGCCGGTAGAGCGAGCGGTGGTCGATGGGTGCGAGCATGGCGGGGCAGCGTAGGAGCGCGGGAGTCCCCCGAGTTGACGAGCCTCAACACTCGACGAGCGCGCGCTCGTCAGGCCCGCGGGTCGAACACGATCCGCGTCGTCAGGCGGTGGTGCTCCATGTCGTCCAACAGCTCGTTCACCCTCGAGAGCGGCGCCTCGGTCACGAACGGGGAGAGCTCGATCTTGCCCTCGTAGATCATCCGCAGCACGGCGGGGTACGCGGCGGGCGGGCAGCCCCACGTGCCGTGCACCGTCGCGTCGAAGGCCATGACGTTCGAGAGCCGGAGCTCGACGGGGCTCGCGCAGTACCCGGCCTGGACCAGCGTGGCCGCCTGCGCGAGGAGGGTGAACGCGAGGAGCTGCCCCTGGGGCGTGCCGCTGCACTCGAAGATGCGATAGCGCAGGGAGGGAATGCCCCACTCGGCGGCGAGCTTGTGGGCCTCTCTCCGCACGTCCCTCGCGGGGCGATCGCGCACGAGGAGGGCGCGCTCGGCGCCGTGCGACGAGACCCGCGCGAGGCGGTCCGGATCGACGTCGAGCGCGACCGCGCGCGCCCCCATCGCGTGGGCGATCTGGAGCACGTAGCCCCCCACGCCGCCGGCGCCCACGACGAAGGCGACGTCCCCGGGCTGGAGCCCCGCGCGCACGGTCGCTTGATAGGCCGTGGAGACCGCGTCCGCGACCACGGAGAGGTGCCGCGGCTCCACGGCGCTCGGGACGCTGTCCAGGCGCACGAGCGGCGCGCCCGGCACCATGACGTGGGTCGCGAACCCGCCATGCACGTCGTTGCCAGGCATCTTCTGGGTCGGGCACGCGTTCCCTCGACCGGCCGCGCAGAACGGACACTCTCCGCACGGAAGCACGGCGGGGACGAGCACCCGATGACCGACGAGCGCCTCCTGCGTGGCGCCGGCGCCGACCACGCGCCCCACGATCTCGTGGCCCAGCACGAGCGGCGTCGGGTGGCGCGGCGCCACCGCCCCGCGCGCGTAGGAGAGATCGGTGTGGCAGAGCCCGCAGGCCGAGACCTCCACGAGGACCTCGCCCGGGCCAGGGGGTGGGAGCTCGAGGCTGCGCCGCTCGAGCGGCTTCCCCGGGGTCACGAGCACGTACGCGTCGATCTCCATGGGCCGAGTGTGGCGCGGCGCGCCGCGTCGGTACTTGAGGAAGGTCACGACGCCCGCCGACCGCCCGGAAGAAGCTCGAGGGCGAGGGACACACCATGATCGGGAGTCGGGGAGTTCCCCAATCGATAGAAGCGCTCATGCGTGAGCACCGCGTGATCGAGCGTGTGCTCGGTGTCCTCGAGCGGTACGCCGCGCGCCTCGAAGAGGGTGAGCTCCTCCCTCGGCGCGACCTCGGCGCGATCGTCCACGTCCTCCGCGACTACGCGGATGGACATCATCATGCGAAGGAAGAGCGTGTCCTCTTTCCGGCGATGGTCGCGGCCGGCCTCTCCGGAGACGATGGCCCCCTCGCGTTCATGCTCGAACAGCACGAGGAGGGTCGACGCCTGGTGGGTGATCTCGCGGAGCTGGCCCGCGAGGAGGCGTGGTCGGAGGCCGACCGCGCGCGGACCGCGCGCGTCGCGCGCGACTACGTGTTCATGCTGCGCGCGCACATTCGCGACGAGGACGACGTGGTGTATCCGCTCGCGCAGTCCCGCGTGCGCCCGGCGGCGTGGGACGACGTGGAGCGCGCCACGGCGGACCTCGAGGCGTCGAGCGCGGTCGCGGCCCGCGCGCTCGTCGCGCTGGCGGAGGAGCTCGCCGCGCGCTACCCGTGACTCCCGTCCGCGCCGCGCGCGCGCACTCGCGCTCGCGCTCGCCGCGGCGCGCGTCACCCCGCGAGGCGCCCGCCCGCGAGCCGGCCGCGCTGCTCGAGCTGCTCGAAGCGAAACGCCCCGAGGATCGCCGCGCCGATGGCGCCAGCGAGGGAAGAGAGCGGGTGAGTGCGCACCTGCAGCGCCGGGAGCGGCTTCTTGGGGGACTTCTTCTCCTTCGCGAGGAGCTCCCCCAGAATGGCCACGAGGCCGACGTCGTGCGCGAGCCCGCCCGTCACGGCCACGACCCCCTCGGCCGCCGCCGCCCGCGCGAGGCGCACGAGGCGGCCCGCGATGCTGAGGTGGATCCCGCGGAGGATGTCGCCGGTGCCGAGGCCCCGCGCGACCATGTTGATGACGTCGGTCTCGGCGAGCACGGCGCACACGCTCGAGACCTCCTCCACCTGTTTGGACTCGAGCGAGAGCTGGCCCACGTCCTCGAGCGGCACCCCGAGATACCGCGCGATGTTCTCCAGGAACTGCCCGGTACCGCTCGCGCACTGGCTCGTCATGCGGTGCCCGAGCACCTTCCCGCGACCGTCCATCCGGAGCGCGCGCGCGTGGAGCGCGCCCAGGTCGAGCACCGCGCGGGCCTCCGGGATGAGGTGGAGAGCGCCGCGCGCGTGGGTGGTCATCCCGTAGAAGTGCCCCGTCGCGAACGACACCGCGTCCACGTCGCCGGTGCTCGCGAGGTAGCAGAGGTCGCGCGGGTCGAGGTTCGCGCTGGCGCACGCCTCGTCGAACGTCGCCCGCACCACGTCGAAGACGTTGCGCCTTCGGATGCGCTGGACGGCCGTCGCCAGGAGCTCGGCGTCCTCGCCCGCGCGGCTGCGGACCACGCACACCTTGATGGCGCTCGAGCCCGCGTCGATCCCCGCGGAGAGGCGCAGCGGGCTCACCGCGCCACCTCGGAGCGCATGTCGCGCACGAACGCGGGCGGCGGCGCGAAGGTGCCCGAGCGCAGATCGTCCAGGGCGAAGAGCGCGGCGCCGAGCGCGCCCATGTAGATGGAGTCGGGGTGGATGTTGAGCACGATGGCCTCGCCGTAGTTGTCGTCCACGAGCTCCCGGAGGACGCGCGTGGCCATGGGGTTGTTGCAGACGCCGCCGGTGAACGTGAGCTCGGACCTCACGCCCCCGCTCCGCGCGAGGAGGGACATCGCGCGCAGCATGATCGCCCGATGCAGACCCGCGAGGATGTCCTCACGCCGCTGGCCGAGAGAGAGGCGCTCGCGCAGCTCCGCCCCGGCGAAGACCGTGCAGGTCGAGTTCACCTTGATAGGCTTCTTCGCGAGGAGCGCGAGGGGGCCGAGCTCGTGGAGGCCGAGGCCGAGCTCGTCGGCGATGTAGCCGAGGTAGCGCCCGCAGCCGGCCGCGCAGCGATCGTTCATTTGGAACGAGGTGACGACGCCGCGCTCGTCGACCTGGATCGCCTTCGTGTCCTGGCCGCCGATGTCGAGGACCGTGCGCGTCGCGTCGAAGACGCGGTGGGCGCCCCGCCCGTGGCAGAGGATCTCGCTGCGCACGGCCTCCTTCGGGAACGGCAGCGTCTGGCGGCCGTAGCCGGTCCCCACGACCGCCGTCTCTTCGATCACCTCGCTGGTGGCCGACAGCACGGCCTCCACGAGGCGGTCCTGCACTCCCGTGGCGCCCGCCGTGCGGCCCACGTGCGTCACCGCGCGGAGCAGGAGGCCGCGCGTGTCGCGAGGCCGGAGCCTCGTCTCCACCTCGAGGATCGCGCGGTCGTAGAGCGCCACGAGCGGCTCGAAGGCGACCGCGCCGGTGCGGGCGAGGGCCTCCGCCTCGGCGACGAACGCGGCGCCGGCGATGTCGCGGAAGAAGTCGCTGCGGCGCGGCGCTCCGGCGGTGAACAGCGCGGAGGCGTCGCGTCGGACAACCGCGAGCACGTGGGCCACGGCCGCGCGCAGGGCGCCCGCGTCCGCCCGACGCGAAGAGGCGAGCTGACCCTCGATCGTCGCCTCGAGGTCGTCGAGGTCGTCGAGGAACAGCTCGAGGCGAAAGGCCTCGCGCAGGGGCCCGAGCGAGGCGCGCGCCTGCTCGCTCGCGCCGAGTGCGCGGTCGAGCATGTCGAAGCGCGCGGCGGTGTGGGCCTCGATGCGCGCGACGGCGCACGCGACCTCGTAGTTGCTGCGGCTGTTCGTGATCCCGCGCCCGAGCGTGTGCCCGTCCTCGTCGAGCATCACGGCCTTCGTGGTCGTCGAGCCGAGGTCGATGCCGAGCACGCACTTCACGGCAGCTCTCCCTTCCCGCTCGGCTGGAGCACCGGGAGGGCTCTCCGCGCCTCGGGGCGTGGGGCGAGCGGCGCGTCGGGGCGGTCCCTCCGCGACGCGAGCACCTGGAGGAAGCTCTGGACGCGGTTCTCGATGTTCGCCTTCCCGAAGTACCGGGGATCGACGAGATCCGACTCGATGAAGCCCCCCGGGACGCCCGTGCGCTCCTCGAGCTGACGCAACATGAGCAGCTGCCCGACGCTGAACGAGTTGCACGACTTGACGCTGTTGATGAGAAACCCGTCGGCCGCGTACTCCTTGATATACCGCTCGAGCAGCGCGGTCCGGGTGGGCAGACCGAGGTTCGTGTAGCAGCCGAGGCAGTAGTCCGCGAGGCTCTCGAGTGGCCTCGTCGCGTCGTGCCGAAACCCGGTGTCGTAGAGCCCGCCGACCCGCGTGTACGTGCTGGCGACCACCACCGCGCCCTCGCGGCTGAACATGCGCCAGAAGTCGTGAAACGACGTCCAGTTCGGCGGCCCCTCGACCACGAGCCGATAGCGCTCCTTGGTCGACTCGCCGTCGGGCGTCATCGGCCCTCGGCCCTCGCGCGCGCGCTGCTCGACCTCCGCGCGCAGCTCTCGGTAGTAGAGCGCGGCGTCCTCGCTCCCACGGAACGACGAGAAGATCGGGCCCACGTAGTAGACGCCGCCGAAGTACCCATCGATGGGTGAGGGGCGGCGCCTCGCCGACTCCCACACGGCCACGAGGTCCTCCTCGGCGGCGGCCGAGAGCGCGAGCCTTCGGGCGAGCTCCTCGCGATCGAGCTTCTTCCCAGCGACCTTCTCCAGCGCGGGGATGACCTCGCGCTCGAGCTGCGCGACGACATACGCGCGCATCTCGGGGGTGATCTCTCCGTCCGTCTGGTAGGGGACGTGGAGCATCACGACGGGGCAGTCGTACTCCTGCTTCAGGATCTCGAACCACTTCATGAACGTGAAGCAGCCCGTGTACGAGAGCAGCAGGAGATCGGGCTCGGGGAGCTTCGTGCCGGTCGGCCCGATGTTTCCACCCTTCAGCATGCCGATGTCGCACTTCACGTAGGTGCACACGTCTTCGGAGTGCCCCGCCTTCTCGGCCTCGGCGATGTACCCCGCCGAGCGCTTCCGCATGCCGCTCTGGAGCGCGTTGATCTCTGGCAGCACTGGGAGGAGGTCGAGCGCGCCGAGCAGCTCCGTCACGTTGCCGGGGACGAACGTGTAGACCACCTTCTTGCCTTCGGCCTTCGCCCGCGCAAGCTTCTCGAAGTGCTCGGCGATCATGCGCTTCTGCGTGACCTGGCTCTTGTCCTTCGAGCCCTCGCCCGTGTCAGCTTCTTCGCTCATGGCGCCGCCCCCCAGAGCTTCACGGCGTCCGAGAAGGCGCCCGCTTGCTCGCGAATGACCTGAAATTGCCCAGTGTTTTCGGAGAACTTGAAGCTCGTGTGCGGCACGCCTGCGCGGGTGAGGGCCGCCTCGAGCATTGGCTGGTCGAGGAGCGCGGGATCGCAGAAGGACGCCGCCGAGAAGATGACGCCCTCGGCGTCGCATGCGCGGACGCGGGAGATGAGCGCGCCACCCTTCACGAGGTCGCCGATGTAGCGGGACGCGGAGTCTCGCCCGCGCTCGAGGTACGCCCGCGCGAGGGCCGAGAGCGGCGCTTCGCCGTCGTCGATCGCGATCTCGCCGTCGATCATGCGCATTCCAAGCTGGAAGTCGTCGTCGACGATGTCGCAGCCGCTCTTCTCGAGGGCGCGAATGAGCTCGAAGGGTGGCTGTTCGCAGAAGCTCCCGACGAGCACCACCCGCACGTTGTCGACGGGCCTCACCTCGCGCCGGCGCGCGGCGAGCAGGAACTCCTCGAGGAGCGCCGTGTGCGCGGAGGCCTCGAGCGCCCCTCCCGCGCGGACGACCGTGTAGGCCTCACTGGCCCGGCAGCGCCACGGCTCGGCTCGCCGGAGGGCGTCGAGCTCGAGGAGGGCCCGCCGCCGCGCGTTCTCGCGCGCGATGGCCGCGCGGAGCGCTTCGGCCTCGAGCGGCCGCGCGCCGCGGGCGCGAAGGTCCCGCGCGATCCGCTCCATTTCGAGGACGTAGAAGCGCCCGCCGACCTCCGGGTCGAAGTTCTGCGGCAAGTCGACGTAGGTCGCGTAGCTCTCGGGGAAGAGCATCCGCCACATGCCCCCGAGGTTCCGGATGACGTCGCAGATCGCCGGGAAGAGCAGCCCGTCGAGGAGCGCGAGATCTCCGGCCAGCCCGAGCTCCACCGTGCTGCGGGGGATATGGCAAATGTACGATTGAAAGTAGGAGTCGCCTCGGATGATGTCGATGGAGTCACCGCCGCCAAACACGGCGACGGGCAAGCAGCCGATGGCCTCGAGCAGCGGCCGCGGGACGTACACCGGCAAGTGACCCACGGCGAGGCCGCCTGGGTTCGCGCGCTTCCACGCGGCGACCGCCGCGAGCGAACGATCGTCGACGAGGGCGCGCGCGCGCTCGAGCACGGGTTGCGCTGGGTCGTTCATGGTGCATCTGCCCCGATCCCCCTCGTGACGAGGGCGAAAATGGTGGCCGCGATCTCGTCCGGCCCGCCGTGCCGCGCGGGCTCGTACCAGCCGAAGATCCAGTTCAGCATCCCGAACATGCAGTACGCGGCGCGCTCGGCCTCCGCCGTGTCGTCTGCGCCGCCGCGCGCCGCCGCGCGCGCGAGCAGCCCCGCCCCGAGCTCGAAGTAGCGCTGCTTCAGCGCGCGGATCGCGGCCCGGCTCGCGGGTGGCAGCGCGGCCGCCTCCTGGACGAGGACCCTCATCCGCGCGGGGTCGGCGACGACGAAGCGCACGTGGTTGTCGACGAAGCGCCGGAGCCTCGCCAGCTCCTCGCGGCGCCCGCCTGCGTCGCCGGGCGCTCCGCCGACGCACGCCTCGGCGCTCTCGCAGAGCTCCTCGAACGCGCGGCGCTGGAGCTCGAAGAGGATGTCCTCCTTGGAGAGAAACAGCCGATAGAAGCTCGCGAGGCCGCGCCCCGTCGCGCGCGCGAGCTCCCGCATCGACATGCCATGGTAGCCACGCTCCGCGATCTCGATCGCGGCGCGGCGCAGCACCGCGTCGCGCCCACGCTCGGCGGTCTGGAGGCGACGGGTCACGCCCCCGTCCACGCGGGAGCGCGCTTCGCGAGGAAGGCCGCGATGCCCTCGTTGCCGTCGTGGCTAGGCAGCAGGCGCTCGAGGTAGCGCGCCTCGAGCGCGTCGAGCGGCGCGCCGAGCCGCTCCAGGATGCCCGAGCCTCGGCGCGCGGCCCACGTCGCCTCCCGAAGCGAGAAGGCCGAGAGCGGCGCGAGCTCTCGATCGAACCACCCGAGCAGCCACGCCTCGGCGTCGACGTTCGGAGGGACGCGCTCGGTGACGAGGCCGCAGGCGGCGGCGCGCTCGGCGTCCAGGGCGGCGCCCGTCAGGATCATGCGGTCGGCGAGGGGGCCGCCGAGGCGCTGGTGGCCAATGGCGCAGAGGACCGGCGGGAGCACGCCGAGCTTCACCTCGGGGCACGCGAAGCGCGCGGTGTCGGTGGCGAACACGAGCGAGCAGGCGAGGACGAGCTCGAACGCGCCCCCGAGGCACGACCCCTCGACGAGCGCCGCCACGGGTACTGGGTAGCTCGCCACCGTGCGCACGAGCCTGTGAAACGACGCCAACATTCGCGGCGCCGACTCCCGCCGGTGCTCGGGCACCGAGGCACCGAACGAGAAGTTCCCTCCTGCGCCACGCACGACGACGAGCTTGAGGTCGGCGTGCGCCCGGTGGCGCTCGAGCGCGTGCTCGACCTCGGCCATCATGGCCATCGAGAGCACGTTGGCCTTCGGGTCCTGGAGCGACACGTGGAGGAGCGCTCCCCCACGCGAGAGCGTCGCCTCCGCGCTCACGTCGCGCCCCGTCGCTCGCTCGCCCTTCGCGCGCGCGCCGACGCGGGGAGGACCTCGTCCACCAGCCGGTCGTCGAAGACGGCGCCCTCGGCGAGTCGCGTGCGGAGACGCACGAAGTCGATCTCGCGTTCGCTCCGATCGCCGTAGTGGAACGCCGCGAAGCCGGCGGCGGCCTCGGTCGTCATGTTGAGCGAGAGCCACGAGCGGCTCGTCTCCGCGTTCTGGAACCAGTGCTCGAGCTTCTTCTTTCGCAGGCTCTCGAGGGTCTTCCTCGTGCAGTCGGGGAACGTGTAGAGGAGCTTCGTCGCGAGTCGCTCGACCGCGAGGTCGAGCGGCGCGAGGTCCACCGTGCACGCCTTCGCCTCGATCTTGGCGGCCTCGAGCGCCGCGCCCGTCTTCCACTCGCCGTACGCGATTCGTCCGGCGTCGTCCGCGTAGCGGTCGGTCACGACGAGCGGGTTCGGGGCGAAGCTGCCGTCCGTTCGGCGATGGACGGCGACTACCTCCGTGAGGAGCCCGAGGCGCATCGCCTTGTGCGCGCTCCACGGCTCGCACAGCGAGAGAGACTCCGCCGCGTGCGAGACCCCGACGAAGAGGTGAAGAAAGTCCGTCGCGCCGCCGTCGGGCGCCGAGCCGTGGACGGGCCCTGCCTGCCCGAAGCGCGCGTGATCTCCCGCGACCGAAAAATCGCAGGCCATGCCGATCTCCTGCCCGCCGCCGATCCTCATCCCGTTGACGCGGCAGATCACCGGCTTGTCGCAGGTGAGGAGGCCAGTCACCATGTCGTTGAACAGGCGCATGTACTGGAGGTACTCGAGGGGGCGGCCCGCGTAGTACGTCGCGTATTCGGCCGTGTTCCCGCCGGTGCAGAACGCGCGGCTCCCCGCGCCCGTGAGCACCACGCACACCGCGCGCCGGTCGGCGCTCGCGCGTCGCAACGCCAGGATGACGTCTTTGATGGCGGCCGTCGTGTACGAGTTGAGCTGCGCCTCGTTGTCGAGGTGGATCCAGACCTGGTGGAGCCCCGCGACCGTCGCGCCGTCGCGCCCGCGCACCGGCCGCTCCTCGTACCGTATGCTCGAGAGCTCTTGTTGGGTCAGCTCGTGGCTCTTGAGCTCTGTCATTCGGGGCTCCCTCCAGCGCGCGTGGCGCTGACGTGATCCGTACGGGACGAACGTTCGTCCCGTCATGACGCCGATCAACACTCACCACGCGCCTCGAGCCCACGGAGGCGCGCGGCGTCCGCGCGTCGCGTCGATTGGCAAGCACGTCCGCGAGCCCACGCGGCGACGGTCCCCTCAACCCGAGAGCCGGCTTCCCAATCGGTTCGGTTTGGGGTGTCGTATGGAGATGACGCGTCCCACGCCCTCCCTGTCTCGCGCCCTCGCCCTCGGCGTAGGCGTGGTCGTCGCTGCGGCGATCGCGCTCGTGGCCTGTCGCACCGACGACGACGGCGCGGGCCCGAGCGGCGCCGCGGCCTCGCCCGTGCCGTGCGACGCGGGCGCGACCTGCCCGGCCGGGCGCCTCGTGGGCACGGTGAGCGGCGACAAGGGCGCCGACAGCCTCACCACCACCGGCACCACGACGACGTGGCTGCACGTGCGGGTCACCGAGGACGACGACAGCGTGAGCGGGCGGCCCGTGCGGCTCCGCGCGAAGCTCACCGCGCCGTCGTCGGGCGGCTTCGAGGTGCGCGGGTACCTCGACGACTCACGCAAGGACGACGCCGGCCTCGACTGCGCGCGCCTCGTCGGCGCGTCGTCGCCCGCGTCGGGCGGCGCGACCCTCGACCTCGCGTGGGGCGATCCGCCAGACGCGACCGCGAACGGCGTCGACGACGGCCGCACGGTGGCGCTCGAGGTGCGCAACGTGTCGGGCGCGTGCTCCTCGAGCCCGTGGAAGCTCGAGGTGCGCGGGAACCCCTCGCCCTAGCAGCCTGTTGGGGAGAGCCTATTGGGGAGATGCCTATTGAGCCGAGCCCGCTCAGGGCTTCGGGTGGGCGAACAGGAAGTCGACGACCTGCGTGGTGAACGTCGCGGAGAGCGAGGGGATGTGGCTCCCGTCCTGGATGGCCCACAGCTCGGCCGCGCCGCCGGGCTTGCAGCCCGTGTAGCGCGTCACCTTGGTCTCCGGGCCGGCGAGCTGCGAGTCGAGGTCGAGCGGCGGCGCCGACGTGTCGGGCGTCGGCCCGCAGCCGTCGAGCTTCGCCCAGGCGCTCACCACGGCCTCGGCGCCCGGGTAGGGGCTCCCGCCGCCCAGATCGCCGCCGGCGTAAGCGATCGTGTTGTCCTTCGTGCCGTGGATCTGCAGGACGCTCACGGGCTGCGTGGGCGCGCACTGCGAGGGCTCCGAGCCCATCGAGCCCGCGAGGCTCACGATCGCCGCGATCTGCTCCGAGCGCGCGCACGCCAACCGGTGCGACATGAAGCCGCCGCTCGAGTGGCCCACGAGGAAGATCCGCTTCGGGTCGACCGAGTACTGGGCCTGAATCTCCTTGATGAGGCCGCTGATGTACGCCGTGTCGTCGACGCCGGTCTTGCCGAAGTCGCAGCACGCGTAGGTGCTGTTCCAGAAGCGCTTGCCGTTGGTGTCGCTCTTGCCATCGGGGTTCACGTAGAGGAACCCGCGCGTGTCCGCCACGGCCTTGAGGCCGAGGTAGATCTCCTCGACGAGCCCCGAGGCGCCGTACCCGTGCAGCATCACGATCAGCGGGGCGGGCACGCCGGGCTTGTACCCCGGCGGGACGTGCACCGTGACCGGGCGCTCGCCGCCCACCGGGCCGGGCTCGGCCGCGTCGACCGGGGTGGCGGCGTCGCCTGCGGGGGTGACGCCGCCGTCGCTCCCGGCCGGCGTGGCGGTGGAGGAGCACGCCGGCAGGAGCAGCGCGGCGAGCGAGGCGAGCGACGCGAGCGAGACCGCGGCGGCGCGGGCGAGGGGAGAGGAGCGCATCCTCGGGTACTTACAACGGAATCGGCGCGCGCGCTCGCGCTCGTGCTCGTGCCGGGGAGGGCCCTTCCACGTCGAAGCCCGTCGTGCGCGGCCGTTCGATGCTCGGGCCTAGAACGACTCGCGGCGCAGGCCGCCGCCGAGCACGGGGACGACGGCCGTGACCACGTCGCCGGCGAACACGTCGAGCCCCACGTGCGCCGAAGGCCGGAAGCCAAAGAACCCGAGGGCGTCGACGTCGACGAAGAGCCGCGTGAAGAGCTCGAACCGCTGGCTCTCCTCGACCTCCCGGACGGTGAGGAGCGACGTGGCGGTGGCGGTGGTCGTGTCCTTCACGGTGGAGAGCGCGAGCAGGTTCGCGTCGGCGCGCGCGCGGAGCGCGAGGTACGACGGCGCGACGTTCCACTGGGCGCGGAGGCGCGCCTCGCCGCGCGCGACCACCGGGCTCGCGTTGCGCAGGACGAGCTCCTTGCCTGTCGCGTCGGCCGCGCTGAAGTCCTCCCACTGCACGCCGCCGCCCGCGGAGACCGCGTAGGCGAAGCGGGGACCGGCGCGCCCGCGGAGGCCCACGGAGGCGCCGCCGTGTCCCACGAGCGAGGTCTCGTCGGGCCGCACCGTGCCCGAGCCCACGAGGAAGCGCCCGCTCGTGCCCGAGTCGTAGAGGAGCACGCCGCCGCGGACGCGCAGCTCGAGCTTCAGGTCGTCGCTGAGGGCGGGCCACCACACGCCCTCGGCCCGCCCTTCGTAGCGGTCGACCACCGTGCGCTGGCCCTGCGGCGTGTCGTACGCGTGGTGGTACAGGCTGCCAAAACCCGACACCCCAAAGGTGTCGCCTCCGTAGCCGAGCAGCAGATCGCCGTCGAGGAGCGTCTCCTTGCCGAGCACGGGGAACGTGGCGTTCGCGTCGAAGAGCACCCGCTCGGTCCACGGCGGCAGCGGCAGCACGAGCGAGCGCGCGAGCGCCGTCACGTCGTCGTCGTTCTCGAGCGCGACGACGCGGAGCAGGAGATCCTGCCGCGCGTCGAGCGACGGCGACGCGAGCGCCGGCGCGGGCCTCCCCTCGAGCACCGCGAGCTCGCGGCTGCGCTCCGCGAGGGAGATCCGCGCGTTGTTGTAGACGACGGCGAAGGCGATGATGGCCGAGAAGATGATCTCGATCGTGCGCATCACG
>DAORJJ010000073.1:0-17919 GCA_035439005.1 Polyangiaceae bacterium
GGTTCGGTTCGCTCGCCACGAGGCCCGGGGCTAGCCTCTCTGGCGATGACCGTCCACTCGATCCGCACGGAGACCCAAGGCCCGGTGACCACCCTCGTGCTCGCGCGCCCGGAGGTGCGGAACGCCGTCGACCGCGACACCGCCCGGGCGCTCGCCGCCGCCTTCCGCGCGTTCGAGGCCGATCCCGAGGCGCGCGTGGCCGTGCTCACCGGCGAAGGCGGGACGTTCTGCGCCGGCGCCGACCTCAAGGCGTTCGCCGAGGGCCGCGGAAACGACGTGACGCCCGACGGCGACGGGCCCATGGGCCCCACCCGGATGACCCTCTCGAAGCCGGTGATCGCCGCGATCGAGGGCCACGCGGTCGCCGGCGGCCTCGAGCTCGCGCTCCTGTGCGACCTGCGCGTGTGCGCCGAGGACGCGGTGTTCGGTGTATTCTGCAGGCGCTTCGGCGTGCCGCTCATCGACGGCGGGAGCGTGCGGCTGCCGCGGCTCATCGGCCTCGGGCGGGCGCTCGACCTCATCCTCACCGGGCGCGCGGTGCGCGCTGACGAGGCGCTGGCGATGGGCCTCGCGAGCCGCGTCGTGCCGCGCGGGGAGGCGCGGGCCGCCGCCGAGGCCCTCGCGCGGCAGCTCGCGGCGCTCCCGCAGACGTGCCTGCGCAACGACCGCCGCTCGGCCTACGACCAGGAGGGCCTCACGCTCGACGCGGCCCTTCGGCGCGAGCTCGAGCTCGGCCTCGCGACCCTCGCCTCACAGGAGGGGCTCGAGGGGGCGCGCGCGTTCGCGGCCGGGACCGGCCGTCACGGCTCGGACGCCCACGTGTTCGCGCCTCGCAGCGGCGCCAAGTAGCGCTTGACGGTCTGCAGGAGCGCGTCGACCTCGGCCCGGCTGATGAGCGACTCGGCCTGGAACAGCGCGAAATTGGTGTAGTCGTCCATGAGCGACACGAGCCACGCGTCGGGGTCGTCGCCGGCGAGGGCGGCCACGTTCCGCGCGAGGCGGTCGGCGCTGAGCGTGCCGTCGCTGGCCGGACCGGCGCCCATGAAGAGCGGATCGTACATGCCGCCGCCGGTGGCGAACTGCGCGAGGCCCAAGCGGAGCTCGTCGCCCCGCTTCGCGGCGTCGCAGCTCTGGTGCACCGCGGCGAGCGCAGGGTTGAAGACCTCGATGATGGCCTCGGGCCCGCGGGGGCGGCTCGCCGACAGGTGCACGTAGCCCCCGCTCGTGAGCTGGAACATGGCCCGGGTCACCTCGAACTCGAGCTGGCCCACGAGGCGCCCGATCTCGGTGACGCTGGCCTTGCCGTCGCATTTCTCGAAGACGGCGCGGAGCTCCTCGGGCGGGCGCTTGCCCGGCACCGGCACCGGCACGTACGAGCCGTTCGGGACGCGCTCGCGGAAATAGCGCATCTCGTCCACCCGCCGCGCGCCCTCCATGAGCAGCGCCGAGGCGCTCAGCTGGTGGCGCTGCACGAGCGAGTTGTCCTCGAAGCCGTCGAAGAAGAAGAAGCTGCCCTCCGCCACCTGGAGCGCGCCGTAGAGCACCTCCTCGACCTGGCGCGCCATCATCGGGTAGAGCGTGCCGGCCTTCACGAAATCGAGCTCGATCGCCGACTCGCCGAGCCGCTTTCCGGTGCGGGACGACGCGGTCACGATGTGGTCGAGCTGGTCGCGCGTGAGCACGCCGAAGCGGTAGAGGATCTCGCCGAGGCGCTCGTCCGGCACCGTGGTCACCGCCCCGAGCACGACGCCCTGGTCGAAGTACACGGTGCGCGCGCCGACCTCCGCCTCCACGTGGAGCGCGCCACGCCACTGCGCCTGCGTGATGAGGCTCACGATGTCGTAGAGCGCCCCGGGGGCCTTGATCTCCCCCGCGACCCTCAGCGTGGCCGCGCCCGCGCAGAAGAGCAGCACGTTGGCCGGGCAAGGCACGAGGCGGAGCTCGCCGGGGCGAGCGCGGAGCTCTTGGCTCGCGGCGCGCCCCACAGGGTGGATGGTCCCTGTGTGATCCACCCGCACCACTGCGTCCCTGTCAGCCATCGTCCTGGAAAGCCTAACAGCCGCGCGACAATACCCGCAAAATGTGGGATCGTTTTCGGCCCACGCGGCGACTCGGCGTGACGAGCGGCTCGCGGAGAGAGCCCCACATGCCGACGTCTTTTCGCTCGTTCGACAGCCCCGAGGCGCTCACCAAGGCGCTCGCGTCCACGTACCTCGTCGACGACCGCACGGCGCTGCTCGCCTACCTCGCGCTCGCCCTCGGGCGCCCCCTCCTCTGCGAAGGGCCGGCCGGCGTGGGCAAGACCGAGCTCGCTACCGCCCTCGCCACCGCCCTCGGTCGGCCGCTCGTGCGGCTGCAGTGCTACGAGGGGCTCGACGAGGGCAAGGCGCTCTACGAGTGGGACTACGGCAAGCAGCTGCTCTACACGCAGCTCCTCCGGGACACGGTGGCGGAGAAGACGCGCGGCGCGGGCGGGATCGCGGAGGCCGTCGACCGGCTGTCCACGGAGGCGAGTGTATTCTACAGTGATCGGTTCCTGGTGCCTCGGCCGCTCCTCGCCGCCGTGCGCTCGGCGGAGCCCGTCGTGCTGCTGGTCGACGAGGTCGACCGCGCCGATCCCGAGTTCGAGGCCCTGCTCCTCGAGGTGCTCGCCGAGGGGCAGATCACCGTGCCCGAGCTCGGCACGTTCCGCGCGCAGCACCCGCCGCTCGTCGTGCTCACCACGAACGGCTCGCGCGACATGAGCGACGCCCTGCGGCGCCGCTGCGTGCACGCCTACCTCGACTACCCGAGCCCCGCCCGCGAGGTGGCGATCCTCGAGCTGCGCGTGCCCGGCCTCGCGCGGGGGCTCGCCGCGCGGCTCGTCGAGTTCGTCGTCGGGCTCCGCGCGCTCGACCTCCGGAAGGCGCCGTCGATCAGCGAGACCCTCGACTGGGCGCGCGCCCTCGTGGTGATGGGCAAGAGCGCGCTCGACCCCGCGCTCTGCGAGGCGACGCTGTCCTTGCTCGTGAAATACGAGGAGGACCGCGAGAAGGCCGAGGCGCGGCTCGGCGAGCTCCTGCGGCCGACCCCGCCCTGAGGCGCGCCTCTTCGCCCGCTACCTGAGCTCCGCGACCTGCTCGCCGAACACCCGCTCGAGCCCCGAGAGCACGACGTCGCCCACCTCCACGCGGAAGCGGCGGCCCAGCACGAGGAGGGCCTCGGAGCCGTCGGCCAGAGCGACCACCAGCGTGACCTGCGTGTCGCCCGGCGAAGCCGAGAGCACCTCGGCCATGCGCGTGAGCTCGCGCTCGGAGGTGCGTCGCTCGCCGAGGCGAATCTGCACCTGGCGCGTGTCGGCGCGCACGACGTCGGCGAGCGGGACGGCCTCGTTGAAGAAGAGCGTCGGCTCGCGGGGCCCGTCGTCGGCGTCGTCGGGGGCGTCGTCGTCGCGCCGCGGGAAGCTCACCTTGCCGGTCACCACGACCGGCTCGCCCGCCGTGAGCACGTGCGCGTAGGCCTCGATCGCGTTCGACCGGAGCTTCACGTTCACGCGGCCGGTGAGGTCCTCGATCTCGAAGAAGGCGATCTTGCCGCCGCCGTCGCGGAGAATCTTCTCGCGGTAGCCCTCGACCATGCCCACGACCTTGACGAGCGCCCAGTCTTGCATGCCGGCGAGCTCCGAGAGCGGCGACGCGCCGAGCTTTCCCAGCGAGTGCGCGCCGCGCAGGTAGCGCTCGAGCGGGTGACCCGACACGTAGAAGCCGAGCGACTGCCGCTCCCGCACGAGGGCCTCGCGGCGGTCCCACGCGTCGCACTCGACGTAGTCGCCGCGCGACGACGCGGCCCCCTTCGCGGCGCCGGCGTCGAAGAGCCCGAAGAGGTTCGTCTGGCCGCGCTCGCGGTCGCGGCTCGCGGAGCGGCTGCGCTCGAGCGCGATCTCGATCGAGCCGAAGGCGCGCGCCCGGTGGACGCCATCGCGCGCGAGCACCCCGTCGAACGCGCCGCACTGCACGAGCGCCTCGAAGACCCCCTTGTTGATGCGCTTCGCGTCGACCCGCGAGCCGAAGTCGAAGAGGTCGGCGAACGGCCCGCCCGCCGCGCGCGCCTCGAGCAGCGCCTCGAGCGCCGCGCCCCCGAGCCCGCGCACCGCGCCTAGGCCGAAGCGGATCTGCGGGCCGCACGGGTCCTTCACGCGCTCGCCCCGCGTGACGCGGCGGTTCCCGTCCGGATGCGTGTAGACTACCTTGAAATCGATGTCGCTCTCGTTCACGTCGGGCGGGAGCACGGTCATGCTCATCGCGCGCGCGTCCGCGACCGTGCGCACGACCTTGTCGATGCGCTCCTTGTCGCTCGTGAGGATGCCGCACAGCAGCTCCACCGGGTAGTGCGCCTTCAGGTAGGCGGTCTGGTAGGTGATGAGCGCGTACGCCGCCGAGTGGCTCTTGTTGAAGCCGTAGCCCGCGAAGTACTCGAGCAGCCCGAAGATGTGCTCGGCGTCCTTCTCCTCGACGCCCTGGCCGCGCGCCCCCTCGAGGAAGATGCCCTTCTGCTTGGCCATCTCCTCGGGCTTCTTCTTGCCCATCGCGCGGCGCAAGAGGTCGGCGCCGCCGAGCGTGTAGCCCGCGAGCGCCTGCGCGATCTGCATGACCTGCTCTTGGTAGACGATGACGCCGTACGTGGGCAGCAGCAGGTGGTCGACGAGCGGGTGCATCTTGGCGATGGCCTTGCGCCCGTTCTTGCAGTCGACGAAGTCCTTCACCATGCCGCTGCCGAGCGGGCCCGGCCGGTAGAGCGCCACGGCGGCGACGATGTCCTCGAAGCAGTCCGCGCGCAGGTCCTTGAAGAGCTGCTGCATGCCGCTCGACTCGAGCTGGAAGACGCCCTTGGTCTCGCCCGAGCCGAGCAGCTGGTAGGTGGCCTTGTCGTCGAGCGGGATGGCCGACACGTCGAACGGCACCCCGCGCCTGACGACGTCGGGGCGCGCGTTGATGAGGCGCTGCGCGATGTCGACGACGGTGAGCGTCTTCAGGCCGAGGAAGTCGAACTTGACGAGGCCCGCCTGCTCGACGTCGTCCTTGTAGTACTGCGTGACGTACGCGCCGGTCTTCTCGTCGCGGAAGACGGGCACGTGGTCCCACAGCGGGCCCTCGGCGATGACCACGCCCGCCGCGTGTTTGCCCGCGTGCCGCGTGAGCCCCTCGAGCTTCTGCGCCTGCGTGAGCAGCTCGCGCGTGACGGGCTCGGTCTCGAACCGCGCGCGCAGCTTGGGCTCGAGCTCGAGGCTCTCGGCGATGGTGTAGGTCTCGGCGGGCGTCTTCTGGGGGATGAGGTTCGCGATGGCCTGCGCGTCCATCGGCGAGATCGAGAGCCCGCGCGCGACGTCTTTGATGACGCTCTTGGCCTTCAGCTCGGCGAACGTGGCGATCTGCCCCACGCTCTCCTCCCCGTATTTTTGCTGCACGTACGCGATCACCTGGTCGCGGCGGTCCATGCAAAAGTCGACGTCGAAGTCGGGCATGCTGACCCGCTCCGGGTTCAAGAACCGCTCGAAGAGCAGGTTGTACGGCAGCGGATCGAGGTCGGTGATGCGCAGCGAGTACGCGACGAGCGAGCCCGCGCCGGAGCCACGCCCGGGCCCCACGGGGATGCCCTGCTGCTTCGCGAAGCGGATGAAGTCCCACACGATGAGGAAGTACCCCGGGAACTTCATCTTGCAGATGACGTCGAGCTCCCACACGAGGCGGGCCCGGTAGGTCTCGGCGTCGACGCTCTTGCCCGCGCGCCCGAGCTCGCGGAGGCGCTCCTCGAGGCCCTCGCGCGAGACGTGGCGGAAGTACCCCTCGGCGTCGCCCTTGTCGAAGCCGTCGGGGATCGGGAAGCTCGGGAGCATGGGCTCGCCGAGCTTGAGCTTCAGCGCCGAGCAGCGCTCCGCGATCTCGAGCGTGCTCCGGAGGGCGTCGGGGCGGCCCTCGAAGAGCCGCGCCATCTCCTCGGGGCTCTTCAGGTACATCTCGCTCGAGCCGTGGTGCCGGTCCTTCGAGTCCTGGTACGAGCGCCCGGTCTTGATGCACGAGAGCGTGAGGTGGGCCTCGGCGTCGTCGCGGGCGCCGTAGTGCACGTCGTTCGTGGCGACGAGCGGCAGCTCCACGCGCTTGGCGAGGTCGCAGAGGATGCCGTTCAAGATGGGCTGCTCGGGCAGCCCGTGGTCTTGAAGCTCGACGTACAGGCTGCCCGGCTCGAACAGCTCCTTCAGGCGCCCGAGCGCGCGGTACCCGGCCTCGACGCCCTGCTCGAGCACGGCCTGAGCGACGACGCCGCCCATGCAGCCCGTGGTCGCGATGAGGCCACGCGTGCGCCCATCGAGTGTGTCGAGCGACAGGGTCGGCGCGCCCGCGGGGCCGCTCGGCTCGGGGGCGACGTGGCCGCGCGAGACGAGCCACACGAGGTTCTTGTAGCCCTCGTTCGACGCCGCGAGCATGGGCAGGTGGTGAGCGTGGCCGTGCGCCGCGATCTCGAGCTCGCACCCGAGGATCGCCTGCACGCCCGCCTCCTTCGCGGCTTTGTAGAACGTGATCGCCCCGAACATGTTGCCGTGGTCGGTGACGGCGACGGCCTTCATGCCCGCCGCGCCCACGCGCTTGACGAGGTTCTTCACCTTGATGGCCCCGTCGAGCATCGAGTACTGCGTGTGCACGTGCAGGTGGACGAACTCGGCCATCGCTCCCACCGGTAGCGGCCTTCCCCGAATGAGACAAGAAGCGCACGAGCAAGGGACCACTCCTCGCCGACGAGCGCGGACGGAGCACCGGCGCGCGACTGACGCCCCGCGTTAGGGCGCACGCGAGTGAGATGGGCTAGGGTGTCGGTTGTATTGGCACCGAATGCTTGAATTAGGAGCGCGCCCGGCGGTATTCTGCTGCGTCGCGCTCGCGTCGCCGAGCCGTCGCTCGCGTGCCGCACAAAGACGATGACGGAGGCCGGGTGAGCCTCCGCCATCGCGGCTCAGACTCCGGCTCGAAGCGGCCGTCACCCGTATCTCGCTTGTCCACGTTCTCGAGGAGGCACTTTCGCATGAAGCTTTTTACTGGACTGGCCCTGTGTGGCCTTGGGCTTACCACTGCCATCTTTAGCGTTCAGGGCTGTAGCTCCGACCCCGTCGCCGCGGGCGACGGCGGCACCACCCCCGGGGGTGGCGCCTCCAAGCGCCCGCCCGGCAAGGAAGGCGCCGCGACCACCTCGACCGACCTCAAGTACTACGCCCTGAAGACCATTCAGCTCGGCGACACCGATCGGGCCGGCGCGCCGAGCCAGACCGCGTGGAAGAGCTACGGCTACGACATCGACGGCCTCGCCTCGACGGCGACGTCGACCGACCACTGCAAGCTGAAGAGCGGCGCCCCCACCAAGGTGAAGGCCGACGGCACCGACGGCACGGACAACTCGTTCGGCGCGAACATCCTCCCCATCATCACCACGGCGTCGCCCGACGCGGCCAAGTCGATCAACGACAGCCTCCTCAAGGGCACCTTCACGGTCATCATCGAGACCAAGGGCCTCAACGCCGAGGCGACCCAGACCAACACCGGCCTCAGCGGCCAGCTCTTCGCCGGCGGCGAGATGGCCTCGCCCCCGAAGTGGGACGGCAACGACGAGTGGTCGGTGCTCCCGGCGCTCCTCGCGGATGGCCAGAGCGTGGCGGGCGGCTCGAAGGTGAAGTTCAGCGACTCCTACGTGAACAAGGGCGTCTTCGTGAGCGGCTCCGACGCGACCGTCACGCTGAGCCTCTCGATCCAGGGCGCGTCGCTCGACCTCAACATCAACAAGGCGACGATCTCGTTCAAGAAGCCGGCCGGCGCGGACATCAACGCGACGGAGGGCACCATCGCCGGCGTCCTCGGCACCGAGCAGCTCATCAGCGAGCTGCGCAAGGTCGCCGGGCGCGTCTCGACGACCCTCTGCGAGGGCAGCACGTTCGACAACATCGCGAGCCAGATCCGCCAGGCGTCGGACATCGGCGCGAACGGCACGAACGCGGCCGCGGGCGAGTGCGACGGCATCTCCATCGGCATCGGCTTCACCGCCACCGCCGTGAAGCCGCCGACCAAGGTCGTCCCCCCGGGCCCCGTGGGCGCGGATCCCTGCAAGGCCGGCCCGGTCGACGCGGGCGGCGGCGGCTGAGCAGCGCGCTCGCCTGAGCCCGAGACCCTCGCTCGCCTCGGCGACGCGGGGGTCTCGCTTTTTTGTCGGGGGCCGTGGACGAGCGCCTCAGCGGCGCGCGGCCGCCACGATGTGCGGCGAGAGGTGCAGCGCGAACGCGTAGATGCTGATCTGCGGCGGCCCTCCGAGGCTCGTGGGGAAGAGCGAGCCGTCCGCCACGAAGAGCCCGCGCACCTGGTGGTGCTCCCCCTGCGAGCTCACCACCGAGATGCGCGGATCGTCGCCCATGCGCAGCGTGCCCATCGGGTGCACGGCGGAGAGCGGCACCCCGTGCGGGCGAACGAACGACGTGTCGAGCGCGTCGAGCTCGCGCGCGCTCGTGAGGCGCACCGGCGGCACCGCGGGGATCGTGACCTCCGTGGCGCCGGCGGCGAACAAGAGCCGCGCGCACGCCACGAGGCCCCGCGCGAGGGCGGCGCGATCGGCCTCGATCATGCGGTAGTGGATCTTCGGCGACGACCCCTCGCTCCGCGGGGCGACCTCGCCGGCCGTCTCGTCGTGGAGCATGGCCGTGAGCACCGCGAGCTTGCGGTAGCGGCGCATCGCCGACATGTGCGCTTTCCCGAAGCCTGGCAGCGTGGTGGCCGTGCCGATCGGGTGGGCGAACGCCGGGATGATCCAGGTGCGCTGCGGGCTCCCCTCCTCGAACGACAGGTGCTCGGTGCACTCGACCGACTGGGGGATGCCCTTGTGGCCCGCGATGTCGTGCTCGAAGAGCCCCGCGACGACGGCGCCGGGGTGCATGCGCAGCCGCCGGCCCGCCTGCCCGTGCGGGTCCGGCAAGGCGCTCGCGATCACGAGCTCGGCCGACCCGACCGCGCTCGCCGCGAGCACGACGACCTTCGCGCGAACCGTGTAGTGTGCAAGTATTTCGCCGTCGTCGCCGCGCACGTCGGCGCGGACGCCGGTGGCGCGACCGTCGCGCGTGGTGATCGCCGTGACGCGCACGTCGGAGTAGAGCCTCGCGCCCCGCGACTCGGCGTCGGGGAGCAGCACCTTCAGGGCGTTCTGCTTCGCGTCGTAGGCGCACCCTAGCTCGCAGAAGCCGCTCTGCTGGCAGCCCACGCGGTTGTGCATGAGCACGCCCGAGCGCCACCCGAGCGCCTGCGCGCCGCGCCGGAGCACGTCGTTGTTCGCGTTGACGGCGGCCTCGGGGATGGGCGCCACCGAGAGATCGCGCTCGATCGCCTCGAAGCTCTTCGCGAGGTCGCGGGGGCGCGCGCCCGACACGCTGTATTTCTCGGCCCAGAGGTCGAGAATAGGATCGGGCGTCCGCTTGCAGAGGTTCGTGTTGTGGACCGTGCTTCCGCCGACGCCGCGCCCTTGCAGGACGCGTATCGCCCGGTCTTGGGTGAGCCGCCCGCCCCCCTCCTGGAACAACTTCGGGAACATCTGCTCCTCGCGCTGCGAGAAGTCGCGCCACGTGTGGTGACCGCCCTCCTCGAGGCCGATCACCGAGAGGCCCGCGCGCGCGCACTCTCGGAGCACGACGCTGCCGCCGGCCCCGGTGCCGACCACCACGACGTCCGCGTCGAGGGTCACGTCGCCGCGCGACAGCCGCCCGCTCTCGACCTTCACGGGGGATCCCCGCCACGGGGCAGCGTGGGCCCGTCGTACCCGAGCTGCGCCCACGTGCGCGCGTCCCGGTAGTACCCCATGAAGACCAGCGCACGCAGGCCGTCGAACGCGCCCGCGAACAGGCCGCCTGCGCGCTCGAGCCACGCGAGGGCGGCGTCCTGCGCCTCGGGGCCGAGGTTCGTGAAGCGGCGCCGGTGCCCTGCGCGCAGCGGCGCGAGATGCTCCACGACGCCCAGCAGCCCGCCCACGTCGTCTCGCAGGCCGGACGGCATGCGCGCGACGTAGCCGTCGACGAAGCCGGCGACGTCGACCGCGTCGGCGGTGGGCGCGTCGGGCCCGTCGGGGTCGACGATGCGCCGCGCGGCGGCCGCGACGACGAGGTATTGCCACGGAGACAGCGAGGCCAGCCGCACCCCCGCGGGGAGGGTGTACCCCGAGGTCCGCACCGCGGCGACGATCGCGCCGAGCCCGACGAGGGCCCCCGCGGCGAGCTTCGCTGCGCGCCGGCGCCCGGTCTTGACGGGCGGCGCGACGGGCGAGCCCTCGCGGGCCTCCCCGGCGGGCGCCTCCGGCGCGTCGCGACGGGAGGCGGCTTCGTCGCGCGCGTGCGGCTCCACGGGCCGGACGATGCAAGGCTTTCGCCGCCTTGGCAAGCGGCACCTCGCGGCGCGGGTCGGCGCGCCGCGGCCTGCGCCTCACGCTCGGGAGCAGCGGCCGCGTTCGGACGGCTTGCGCCGCCGCCGCGTTGGCCGCAGAAAGGGCGGATGCACCTCTTCGGTCTGACGGGAGGCATCGCCTCCGGCAAGAGCGCGGTCGCGGCGCGGTTCCGGGCGCGGGGCGTGCCCGTCATCGACGCGGACGTGCTGGCGCGCGACGTGGTGCTCCCCGGCACGCCGGGCCTCGCCGCGGTGGTCGAGGCGTTCGGCGCGCGCGTGCTCGGCCCCGACGGCGCGCTCGACCGCAAGCGGCTCGGCGACCTCGTGTTCGCGGACGAGGCGGCCCGGCGCAGGCTGAACGCGGTGCTGCACCCGCGCATCGCCCAGGCGGGGCTCGAGCGCGCCGCGGAGCTCTCCGCGCAGGGGGAGCCCCTCGCCTGCTACGAGGCCGCGCTCCTCGTCGAGAACGGCCTCGCCGACGCGTTCCGCCCCCTCGTCGTGGTCGCGGCGTCGCCCGCCGTCCAGGCGGCGCGGGTCGGCGCGCGCGACGCGCTCGATCGAGAGAGCGCGCTCGCCCGCATCGCCGCGCAGATGCCGGTGGAGGAGAAGGTGCGCGCGGCCGATCTCGTCATCACGAACGAGGGCACGCTGGAGGCCCTGATGACCGCG
Organism: Polyangiaceae bacterium; assembly: GCA_035439005.1. Classification (GTDB taxonomy): domain Bacteria; phylum Myxococcota_A; class Polyangia; order Polyangiales; family Polyangiaceae; genus JAAFHV01. Next base: position 11,103 of record DAORJJ010000073.1, read on the forward strand.
GCCGACGACGCGCTCCGCGAGGTCCTCGCGCGCGCGGGCGTCGACCCGGCGCGCTACTTCTCCCGCGACCTCACCGCCTCGTGACCCGAGGGCAGCGGCGGACCGCGTCGCTCGCGAGGGGCGCTCGCGACGCCCGCGGGGCGATGCTACGCTGACGCCCGCGTCCATGGTCGTGACGAAGCAGCACACGGGCGTCTCGTCCCCGTACGCCGACGACAGCCTCCCCCCGGGAGAGGTGCGCGCGGCGGCGCGCCCGGGCCTCGTGCTGCTCTACGCGCCGAACTTCGAGCACCTGCACCCGGCCTACCCCTTCGGCCCGCACGACATCACGATCGGGCGGGACCCCGTCCACTCGGTCTGCATCCCCGAGCAGGCCGTCAGCCGCATGCACGCGCGCATTCGGCGCGAGGGCGACGCCTACGTGCTCACCGACCTCGGCAGCCGCAACGGCACGCTCGTCGACGGCCGGCACGTCCAAGAGATCGTCCTCGAGCCCCTCGCGGAGGTGCGCGTCGGCGACGCCATCTTCAAGTTCGTCGACGACGGCGCGGACGTGGCCGCGTCGTACCGCATCGACGGGATGGTCGCCGGCCAGCGGCGGGCGCGCGTGTTCCGCGAGCTCGTGGGGGGCGCGCGCGTCGACGGCATCGCCGCCGACATCGAGCGCATCGCGGCGACGGAGCTCTCCTGCGTCGTGCTCGGTGAGACCGGCACGGGCAAGGAGGTGGTCGCGCGCGGCATCCACGCGCTCTCGGGCCGGCGCGGCTCGTTCCAGGCGATCAACTGCGCCGCCATCCCGCAGAACCTCCTCGAGAGCGAGCTGTTCGGCTACCGGCGAGGGGCGTTCTCCGGCGCCGATCGCGACAAACCCGGCCTCATCCGCCTCGCCGACGGCGGCACCCTCTTCCTCGACGAGATCGGCGACATGCCGATCGAGGCGCAGGCGAAGCTCCTGCGCGTGCTGCAGTCGCGCGAGGTCTTCCCGCTGGGCGCGACCATGCCGGAGCGCGTCGACATCCGCGTGGTGTGCGCCACGCACCGCGACCTCTACAGCCACGCGCGCGACGGGCGGTTTCGCGGCGATCTCCTCGCGCGGCTCAACGAGCACGCGGTGCGCCTGCCGCCGCTCCGCGAGCGCAAGGAGGACATCCTCCTGCTCATGCGGAGCTTCTTCGCCCGGTACGGCCGCCCGGACGCGCGCTTCACGTTCTCGTTCATGGTGGCGCTCCTCCACTACGACTGGCCCTTCAACGTCCGCGAGCTCGAGAGCTGCGTGAAGCGCGGCCTGGCGATCACCGAGTCCGAGGCGCTCGACACCCCGCACCTCCCCGACGCCATCGCCGAGGTCATGCGCGGCTACGGCAACAAGTCGGCGCGCGCGTCGCTCCCGAGCGTGCTGCCCCCCGCGCCGCACAGCGTGCCCCCGCCGAGCCTGCCGGTGTTCTCGCCGCCCTTCCCGCCTTCGTCGTCGTCGGCCGCGCCGCTCTCCTCGTCCCCCGGCCCGCGGTCGGTCGCGCCCACGGAGGCAGAGCTCCGGGCGGTGCTGACCAAGCACGCAGGCAACGTGGCCGCGGTCGGGCGCGAGCTCGGCAAGGAGCGCATGCAAATCCACCGCTGGCTGAAGAAATTCGGCATCTCGCTCGACGACTACCGCGCGTAGCGAGCGCGTTCACTCGCTCACGGATCGCCCGGCTCTTCGCCTACGCCGGCCACGCGCAGGCCCTCGTCCTCCCGGCGGACGAGGAGCACCAGGGTGTCGCCGAAGAGGGGATCGCCGCCGACGCGCGCGACGAGCACCGGCACGCGCACGAGCACGTCGCCCTCACGCATCTCGCGCGGCCGCTGCCGCGCCTCGAGATCCGCGTAGCGGTGCCGCTCGAGGCGATCGAGCCGCGCGGGCTCGAGGCCGGCGATGCGCTGGTACTCGTAGCGGCGGAGCCGCGCCCGGAAGGCCTCGATGGGGCGCCCGCCCGAGTGCCCGAGGAGGGTGGCGTCCGGGCTGAGGAGGCGGCTCAGCGCCTCGAGGTCCTCGCGCTCCCAGGCGTGGAAATAGCGCCGCACCAGCGCGCCGAGCGCGCGGTCGTCGACCGGCTCGTGCAGGGCGACCAGGGGCACGTCGGCGTCGCTCCGCTCGACGGGCTCGGGCAGCGTCGCCGCGGGCTCGAGCACCACGCCGTCGGGTCGACGCGGCTCCTTCGGCAGCTCGGTGATCGTGGGGAACGCCCCGCCGCCGCAGCCCATCGAGAGCGCGGCCGCGATCGCGCCCATCGCGGCTGGCGCGGCCCATCGAGCCGCGCGCACGAAGGAATTAAATCTTATGTATTTCGGGCTTCTCGCCACGGCTGAGGGTGAGGATCGCACGTTCCGGCGCGCTCTTCCAGCGCGGCTCGGCCACGGGGCTCGAGGCGGCGAGCGACCACTCGTCGTCGAAGTCGCTCGCGAGCAGCACGCAGCGCGCGCTCTCCAGCTCCGCGCTCCGCCGGAGGGCGGCGTCGTCGTGCAAGATCGCCTCGATGTCCGCGCGGCCCGCGAACACGCGGTAGGCCATCGGCGCGCCCGCGCTGAGCGCGACGACGTACGAGCCCGTCGCCACGACGCAGTTGAGACTCGCCCGTGCCGCCCCCACCTCCGCGACGACGCCGTCCACCATCGCGAGCGTCTCGACGAGCGCGTCCCGGACGAGCGAGGCGGAGCCCACCTGCTCGAGCGCGCCGCGGTCGTGAAGGAACGAGAGGAGCAGGTAGAAGAACACCTCGGCGTCGGTCTCGCCCTGGACCTGTCCGCGCAGGAACGCCGGGATCGCCTCGAGCAGGCGCTCGCGCACGGTGTCGAACGCCGGGATCGCGCCCGTCTGGGCGAAGAGCCACTGCCGGAAGCGGAAGGGGTGCGTGTTCTCGGTGCGCAACCCCCCGAGCGTGCCCGCGCGCACGTGCCCCACGAGCAGGTCGGCGCGCACCTGCGAGGCTTGGGCGGCGAGATCGACCTCCGGACCGTCGTCCGAGGGGCGGCGGCGAATGAGCACCTCGTCGCCCTGGTAGAAGCCGAGCCCCCACCCGAGCGGCGCCCCGCGACCGCGGGCGAGGAGCGCCTCGCGCTCGGCGAGGAGCACGTGCGGGGCGAGATCGGGGCGGTTGCCGACGAGCGCCAAGAGCCGCGCCATCACGCACCTCCTTTGGCGGCCGGCTCGGGCTCGGCGGATGCCTTGGGAGCGGGCGCGGGCTCCGTGGCTCGCGCGCGCGCCAGCATCGCCTCCGTCGCGGCGCGCCGCGCCCCGACCCACCGCTCCGTCAGCAGGCGGGCAAAGAACGGCGCCCCGGCGGCGAGCGCGAGCGCGACGCCCCAAGGGGGCAGAGACACGGAGGAGAGAGACGGAGCGGGCATAGGCACTTTCCCTCCCATTTTGACACATCCGGTGGGCGGACGCGAAGGACACGCCCACACGCGCGCGCGGCGTTCGCGGCGGGGCCGGCGCCGGCTACTTCTGCGGCGGAATGATGAACGGGACGACGTGCTCGCGGTCCTCGAAGGACGTGCGGTACTGCGCCGCTTGGTGCTGCGTCGCGAACGGGCCGACGCGGACGCGGAACCAGGTGCCGCGCCCGGCGACGTTCGCCTCGCTCACGTAGGCCTTGTGGCCCCGCTCGCGGAGCTGCTTGGCGAAGGCCTCGCCCTCCTCGCGCGTGCGAAAAGAGCTCACCTGGAGCTGGAAGCCGCCCTCGTGCCCGGCCGCCGCCGCGGAGCCCTCGGCCGCCGGCTTGGCGCTGTCGCTCGCGGCCTTGGTGAGCGGATCACGCGGGCGCGTGACCAGCGGCGTCGCCTCGAGGATGTTCGCGGCCGGCAGCGGCACGACCGGGAGGCGGTCGCCGGCGGCCGGCGGGGTCTGCGGCCGGCCCGGCGGAGGCACGCTGGGAGCGGGAGGCGGCAGCGCGGCGGCGAGCGGATCGCGCGCCTGCGGGTTGCCCTTGACCGCCGCGAGCGCCGTCGGCGGGGCGGTGTCGTCGCTGAGGATGCCCGGGAACGTGACGTCGCTCGGCGCGAGATCCGTGGGCTTCGAGCCGCCGCCCTTCGCCTTCTCGGCCTTCACGCGCTGAGACACGAGCTCGCCGAGCGGGTCGGACTTCTTGACGTCGGGCTTCGAGCCGCGCCCGTTCAGCGCGAGGACGGCGAAGAGCACGCACGCCCCGCCGAGGGCGACGAACGCGAGCGTGGCGCCCCGCCCGGGGCCCCCCTCGGCGTCGGTCTCCTGGATCTGCTCGAGGTGCTTCACTCGCTGTTCCATTCTCGCCTCGGTTGCGTTCGGTGGGCCGCGCTCAGTCGTGGTCCTCGAGCTCGTCGCTCGCGGAGGTCAGGTCGCGGTTGGGGTCGATCGCGGGTCGGTCCATCCGCTCGGGCGCGCTGATGCCCAGCACGGCGAGGGCCTCCGCGTAGACGTAGCGCACGGCGACGATCCACGCGAGCCGCGCGCGGGTCTTGTCGTGATCCCAGCGCTCCTCCCAGCCGGCCACGGCGCGCACCGAGGCCTGCGGGAGGATGGTGTCGTTCTCGGCCTTGAGGCGCGAGAAATAGCTCTGGAAGTCGCGGGCGAGCTCCTGCACGTAGAAGAGCACCCGGTGGGGCTCGCGGTGCCGCGCCGCGTCCTCGAGCACCGCCCCGAGCTCGCTCACCTTCGCGGTCAGGGCGAGCTCGTCCGGGTGGACGAGCTTCGCGAGCTCCTCGCGCGTGACCCGCGTCGGGGGCGTGAGGCCCTGCTCCTCGGCGCGCTTGAGGATGCTGCAGAGGCGCGCGTGCCCGTACTGGACGTAGAAGACGGGGTTGTCGAGGCTCTTCTTCTTCGCGAGCTCGATGTCGAAGTCGACCTGCGAGCTGTGGCTCCGCGACAAGAAGAAGAACCGCAGGGCGTCGCTCCCCGCGCCCACGCGGCCCGCGGCCTCGTCGATCTCGTCCATCACCTCGTCGGCGGTGACGATGTTGCCCGCGCGCTTCGACGACTTCACGACCTCGCCGTCGCGCAGGATGTACACGAGCTGGTAGAGCAGGGCCTCGAAGCGGTCGGCCGGCAGCCCGAGCGCGTCGAGCGCGTTCCGGATGCGCGCGACGTACCCGTGGTGATCGACGCCGAGCACGATCAGCAGGCGGTCGTACCCGCGCGCTACTTTGTCTGCGAAGTACGCGATATCGCTCGCAAAATACGTATACGCGCCGTCGGACTTCTTGACGACCCGCTCCTTGTCGTCGGTGGAGCCTGCGTCCTCGTTGCGGAAGAACGTCGCGCCGTCCTTGTCGACGAGGTAGCCCCCCGCGCGCAGGGTCTCGAGGGCCGCGTCGACCGCGCCCCACCTGTGGAGCGACTCCTCGCTGAACCACACGTCGAAGTGCACGCCGAGCGCCGCGAGGGTCTTGCGGATGCCTGGCATGGTGGGGACGCCGGGCACGCCGCGCAGCATGAGCGACACGCACGCGCGCGACAGCTCGACGCGCCCCTCGGCGAGGACACCCGGCCTGTGCGCCGCGAGGTACTGCGCGATGTCGTGGATGTAGGCGCCCTTGTAGAGGTCCTCGCCGAGCTCCCGACCCTCGTGGACGGCGCGCACGCTGTCGGCGAAGAGCCCGACCTGGTTGCCGAAGTCGTTGATGTAGTACTCGCGCGTGACCCTGTGGCCTCGCGCCTCGAGGACCCGCGCCGTCGCGTCGCCGAGCACAGCGTTGCGCGCGCTCGCGACGACGAGCGGGCCGGTGGGGTTCGAGCTGACGAACTCGAGATCGATGCGCTCGCCCGAGGCCGCGGGGGCGCGCCCGTAGGTCTTGCCGGCGGCGAGGATCTCGACGAGCGCCTCGTGGAAGGGGGCCGGCGTCACGCGCAGGTTCACGAAGCCCGGCCCGGCGAGCTCCGCCGCACGGACGACGTCGCCCCCGGCGAGGCGGGCCGCGAGGAGCTCCGCGATGGCCCGCGGAGGCATGCCGACGCGCTTCGTGAGCACCATGGCCACGTTCGTGGCGAAGTCACCGTGCTCGGGGCGCTTCGGCCGCTCCACGACGAAGTCGACCGCGCCGACCGCAGCGGGGCCGCGCTCGCCGAGCTTGCCCTCCGCTGCCAGGCCCGAAAGGGCCGCGACGACCGCCGCTCTCACACGATTCGACACGCTCATGGAGTCCACTCCGCTAGCAAGGGGGGCCCGCCGGGGCCAACTTTCCTAGAAAACCCGCGTCTCTAGCGCACGGGGCGCGCGCGCGCCGAGATTTTGGGCCTCGTGCGCTCCCACGTGACCCGGCGAGGTGGTACTCGGACCGCATGCCTAGGCTCGCTCAGCACGCGCGCGCCCGCCTCCGGCGCCTCCTCGCGGGCGGCGGCGCCGTGCTGGCCGGGTGCGCGACGCCAGCCACGGGCGTCGTGACGCTCGACATGGGCCTCGAGGAGGGCGTGCTCACGCGCGAGCCCAAGGTCACGGCGCTCGTGGTCGAGACGACCCTGGCCGACGGCGGCGTGCTCGCGCTCGCCCGGGCGACCCTGCCCGCCGACTCGCTCGACCTCGGCGAGCTCCAGAAGGACGACGTCGGGGCCCTCCGCGTGCGCGGAGAGGACGCGCGCGGCGTGACGGTGGTCGCCGGGGAGTCGCTGGCGGTGCGCTTCGGCGCGCTCCAGTCCACGACGCTCCGCGTGTTCATCCAGCGGCGCGGGGAGCTCGCGCGCCTGCCTGCGCCCTTCGCCGAGCCGCCCCCGGCGGCGCTCACCGCGCTGCTCGTGGCCGTGGCGCCGGCGGCGTGGGGACAGACCAGCGACGGCGACGCCCGCAGTCGCCGGGAGCAGGTGCGTGAGGAG
>DAORJJ010000074.1:0-17769 GCA_035439005.1 Polyangiaceae bacterium
CCCGTCCCGCGTCGATCGCGCCGCCGCCGATGGCCGCGTCGGCTCCGCCCGCCCACCACGGGCACGCGCAAGAGGAGCCCCGACGGCAGACCCAGCGCATGGCGCCGGCGCCGTCGCCCCCGTCGAGCGAGCAGAAGCTCCGCGCGCCGCTCGCCGGCTCGGGGATGCCGGCCGCGCCAAAGCACCCGTCGTCGGGCGGCGTCGTGCCGTCGCCTCCAAAGCACCCGTCGGGCGGCGGCGGCGCCATGCCGTCTCCCCCGAAGCACCCGTCGTCGGGCGGCGTGGCTCCGCGCCGCCCGTCGGCCGCGGAGCTCGACACCGGGCCCACCAACCAGGAGCCCCCGCGCGCCGCGCGCAAGCAGGCCACCGCGCCGACGCTGCCCATGGGTCCCCGCTCGCGGCCGGCCAGCCAAGACTTCTCCGACGCGCCCACCTACGTGATCTCGCGCGAGGAGATCCTCGGCGACTATGCCCCGCAGTCGGAGGCCCCACCGAGCTCGCAAGCCCCGCAGGCCCCGCAGGTGTCGCGCGCCCCGCAGGTGGCCTCCGAGTGGGACGCCGAGACCACCATCACCACCGCGCCCCCCGAGTGGGAGCAGGAGAAGGAGCGGTGGGAGCAGCAGCAGGACACGAGCCACGACCAGCCGGTCGATCCGCGCGTGCAGAGCCTCCGCGCCCGCATCGAGGACGACTACGGCGACATCCCGGTCGACGACGCGACCCTCGTGCGCGCGCCGCTCAAGCGCCCCCCGCGCAGGTAGCGGCGGCATTCACGGGAGGCGCGCCGCGCCCCCTCGACTCCGGCGCACGCCGCGTTAACCTGCCTGCCCATGCGGATCGAGATCTCCCCCTCGGGACGAGCGGGCTGTCGTGGGTGCAAGGCGGCCATCGCGAAGGGCGTCCTGCGCTTCGCCGAGTCGTACGTCATGCCAGGCTCCGACCAGCAGGCGTTCCGGTACTGGCACCTCGAGTGCGCCGCGAAGAAGCTCGGGAGCACCCTCCAGGCGCCGCTCGCGGAGTACCAGGGCGACGTGCCCGAGCGTGAGGCGCTCGAGGCGCTCATCAAGAGCGCGCCCAAGAAGACCGGCAAAGACCGCCCGCTGCCCCACGCCGACCGCGCGCCCACGGGGCGTGCAAAGTGCATGCAGTGCGACGCGCAGCTCGAGAAGGGCGCCTGGCGCGTCGCGGTCGAGCGCGAGGTCGACACCGGGGCGTTCGTGACGCGCGGGCCGGGCTACCTCCACCCCGGCTGCGTGACCGCGTGGATCGAGGAGCACCCTCACCCCCTGGGCGACGAGCTCATCGAGCGGCTCCTCCAGAACAGCGAGCCGACCGACGCCGAGCGGGACGAGCTCCTCACGCTGCTCGCGCCCGACTGAGGGCTCTACGGTCGACGCCGCCGGCCCTCACGGCGCCGCGAGCGCCCTCACGCGCGCGCCCTCGTCCGAGTCCGGCGGGAACGCCTTGGCGAGCGTCCGCGCGCGCTGCGCGAGCTTCGCGGCCTCGTCGGGCAGGGAGGCGAGGGACCGCGCCCGCTCGTACGCCTCGAGGGCGCGGGTGAGGCCGGGGTTTCGCGCGAGCGGCGCGGTCGGGCGGCCGGCCCACCACGCGCGCCGCGCGGCGTCCTCGAGCGCGCTCCGCTCGAAGGTGCGATCGCCGCTCCCGAGCGCTCGCTCGAACAAGGTGCGACGGAGGAGCCCCGAGGCGCGCGCGGGCGCGCACGTCGACGAGATCTCCGCGCAGCCGAGGGCGTTCTGCAAGATGTGGTCGGCAGTCACCGGATCGCCCATGTGCTCGAGCTCGGCGCGGTAGGCGAGCACGATGTCGCCGAGGCGCCACGCGGGATCGTCGCGATCCATCGCGCGGCGCAGCGTGAGGAGCTCGGCCATGTTGCGGTCCACCGTGTTGGCGTACACGCTCCGCGGGGCGCTGAACTCGAGCCGCGGGAACTCGAGGGTGTTCTTGCGGCCGTGCCCGGACCAATAGAGCAGCACGTCGCGATCGGCGATGAGCAGCGCGTCCATCTGCGCGGCCTCGTCGATGTAGATTCCCTGGAGATCGCCCTTCGCGCGCTGGAACGCCGCCTCGCTCACGCCAGGGTCGAAGGCCCCGTTGCTCCCGACGAGGATGGTGTCGGCGAGCCCGCCCGTCCAGTAGAGGCGCGCGTTCGGGAACACGGCGATGAAGGTGCGCACGATGAGGCGGAACTCGGCCACGCTCATGTTGGCGAGCGGGAGCCAGTGCGCCATCACGCCGCCGGTGGCGAGCCGCGCGCTCGCGCGCCGGAAGAACTCGAGCGTGTAGAGCCCGGCGGCGCCGCGGAAGAAGGGCTGGATGGGGTCGGAGGTGATGACGTCGTAGCGCTGCTCGGTGGAGACGAGGTAGTTCAGCCCGTCGTCCACGATCATGCGGAAGCCCCCGCGCTCCATCACGTGGTGGTTCCAGTCGCCGAAGCACCGCGCGGCGTCGGCCATGCGCGCCTCGAGCTCCACGAGCTCGAGCTCCTTGGGGGCGTGCGCGGTGAGCATCCCGAGCGTCATGCCCGAGCCCAGCCCGACGACGAGCGCGCGCTCCACCCGCGGCGCGAGCAGCGCGGGCAGGTGGCCGAGCAGGATCTGGTTCGAGCGATCGACGTACGCCGTGCTCGCCTCCGGCTTCCCGTCGACGGCCATGCCGAGCTGGCCTCCGAAATTCTCGACGAGCACGGTCGAGTTGCGCCCCTCGGCGAACACCACCACCTCGACGTGCTCCTTCCTGGGCGGGAGGTACGCGCCGTGCGCGAGGTACGCGGCGGTCCACCCGGGCCGCGTGACGGCGAGCGCGAGCCCCGCGCCCACGACCGCGAGCGACAGCGCCGCGAAGCCGCGCGGCACGCGGCTCCACGCGTGCCGCGTGTACAGGACGAGCCCCACCACGCCGAGGCTCGCGAGCAGCGCGAAGGTGCGCGCCGAGCCGAGCGTGGGCACGAGCGCGAGCGCGGTGAGCAGCGAGCCGGCGACGGCGCCCAGGGTGTTGACCGCGTAGTACACGCCGGTCTGCCGCCCGAGGTGGCCGCGCGCGAGGTACAGCCGGCCGAGCAGCGGGAACGTGAGCCCCGACACGTACGCCACCGGCACGAGGGCGACGACGCACAGGATCGCCGAGCCGAGCAGCGCGCCGTCCCACCCGGGGAGCCCGGCTCGCAGCGCGCCGAAGAGCGCCGGCGTCCGCGGCAGGAGCGCGAACTGCAGCGCGAGCAGGCCCACGAGCGCGAGCTGGCACCGGGCGAGGCGCTGCGCCACCTCCGCTCCGGTCGCGAGGCCCGCCGCGCCGCGCTCGCCTCTCGCCGAGCGCAGCCCGCCGAGGCCGATGCCGAGCACGTACGAGGCCACCACCAGGGTGAAGACGTAGGTCGTGCTCCCGAGGGTGATGCGCAAGAGGCGGATCCACACGACCTCGAGGCCCAGCGTCGCGAAGCCGGACAGGAACGCGAGCAGGTGCAAGAGGCGCACGTCGAGCGCGCGCGCGGGCTCCACCTCGGGCGCCTTCGGCAGCGGAGGCGCCTCTTCCTTTGGTGTCTCTTCCTTTGGCGGAGGTGTCTCTTCCTTTGGCGGAGATGTCTCTTCCTTTGGCAGAGCCTCGGCGGCCTTGGCTTCCGCGGGGACCGCGCGCGTCCCCCGGTGCAGGAAGAGCACGACGAGCGCCACGACGAGGTTGCCCATCACCGCGACGATGTTCGTGAGCTGGAGGCCGAGCTGCGGGATGAGCACGAGCCCCGCGCCGAGGCAGCCCGCGGCGGCGCCGAGGGTGTTCAGGCCGTAGAGGCGGCCCAGGGTCTCCCCGTGGCGGAGGCGCTCGCCCGCCGACCACGCCATGACGAGCGGGATGGTGCCGCCCATGAGCAGCGTGGGCGCGAGCAGGAAGACCATCGCCGCGGCGCTCCGCACGACGGGCGGCATGCCGAGCACGCGCTCGGCGACGAGCGGGAACGCGAGCGCGAGCAGCCCGATGCCGAGCTCGACGAGCGCGTAGTCGCGGAGCGGCGCCTCGCTGCGGCGCGAGTAGCCCCCGAAGAGCCACGCGCCGAGCGCGAGGCCGCCCATGTACGCGGTGAGCACGGCGCTCGTGGCCATGGCGCTGCCGCCGAGCACCGTGACGAGCCAGCGGCCCCACACGACCTCGTAGGCGAGGGCGCACGCGCCCGAGAGCGCGAAGAGAGCTTGGAGGACACGCCACCGCATGGAACCTCGAGGGTACACGAGGCGGGCGCGACGCAGCCGGACGACCTCGATCGCGCGGGGGATGTACCGGGAGGCGATCCGGATGTACCGGGAGGCGATCCGGATGTACCGGGAGGCGATCCGGATGTACCGGGAGGCGATCCGGATGTACCGGGTGCGGGTTTTTGCGGGTAGGCAGGTGGAGGCGCGGGTGGGAGGTGGTTCCGAGGACCGCGCCGCGCCCGCTCACCCGCGGCCGCGCGCGGTGGCGCGCGCCGACTGCGGCCTTCCCTCGGCGTCACTGCCCTGCACGAGCAGCTCGTCTGCGCCGTCGAAGCCCTTCCGCCGCGCCCGGATGCTCGCGAGGAAGCCGGGGAGGTGCTTCTCGAGGAACCTCGGATCGTTGTGGGGCGCGAGCGTCACCTGCCACGTGTAGAAGCGCGGGCCCTTGGCCCCGATGGCCACGTCGCTCACCGCGGCGCAGCGGTAGTAGTGGTTCAACGTGGCTCGAACGCACCGCGCCCATGCCTCGCGGTCGCCGCGATCGCCGAAACTTGGCTCGAGGCGCACGCGGAAGTCGGGGTGAGGCCCGTTGAGCCGCGTGCGGTTCACGAGGAAGTTCTCCTCGCTCACGCCCTTGTCGCTGTTGCAGCGCTTGCAGAGGGTCTGCAGGTTGGCGAGCTCGTTTCCCCCGCCGTGGTAGGCCGACTGAATGTGATCGACCTGGAGGTGCTTCTTGTCGGTGGAGCCACACGAGAGGCAGGTCCAGTTGTCGCGCTTCTTGACCGCGAGCTTCACGTCCTCCGAAGGCTCGACCGGCTTGTAGCTCTCCGAGGCGACCGCGATCGGCCCTGCGCTCGGCGGTCGCCCGCCCGTAGTCTCGTCCTCCTCGATGCGACGCGAGCGCAGCTCGAACTGGTCGCGGAAGGTGTGGACCGAGCCATAGATCGCGCGCCAGTAACGGTCGCCGCGCTCGAACTCGTTCCGGACGAAGCCCGGGATCTCCCGGCGGCCGATGTTCCTCTCGAACGCGGTGCGCGCGAGGGCGTCGAGGTCGTGGTGGTCTCGCTCGGCGAACGGGAAAAAGGTGGGCAGGTCCCCCATGGCCTGCGCCACGTGCCGCGCGAGGTCGAACACGTCGCGCGCGAGGTCTCCGCCGGTGTGGTCCGCCTTGTCGAGCCCGCCGGCTGTGCACCACTCTTCAACCGTGCTCTGGACCTGCTCGAAGGTCACGAGGGGATCGAGGAAGGCTCCGAGGTCGCGCTTCGCGAGCCCGGCCACGAGGGCGGCGAGCTTCTCCTGTTCGGCCGAGTACACCAGGATGAGGCGCTCGACCGGCTCGATGTCGCCGTCGGCGTCGACCAGCGTGTCGAAGCGCACGTGGTACCAACCCACGGGCACGGTCTGGAGGAAGGAGACCGGCTGCGCGCTCGCGGGCTGGTACATCTGGGCCGCGAGCCTCCGGAGGAGCTCGATGGAGACGAGGTGAAGCGGCACGCGGTCCCGCCGAGGGCTCGGAGCTTCGCTCGTGGGGCCCTCGTCGAGTCGGAAGTCGGCCCAGTTGATGAGCTTGCGCCAGTCGTCGATGAACGAGACCACGTAGGCCTTCTCGGTGCCGCCGAACTTTGGCCCGCGGAGCGCCCGGCCGACCATCTGCGTCATGAGCACGCGGCTCGTGGTTTGTCGGGTGAGGAAGACAGTCTGCACGTCGGGCACGTCGGTGCCTTCGGTGAGCATGCGCACGTTGATGAGCACGTCGAGCTCGCCGTTTTTGAAGGCGCGAATGGCCTTGGTGTTGTCGTCGGCCGTGCGGCGATTTCGCTGGTCGACCGTGGCGAGCTTTGCGTCGACGTGGGAATAGACCACGTCGGCCCGAATCTTATGTCGTCGCAGGGCCGTGCGCAGGTAGTCGCACTGGCTCCAGCGGTCGGCGAAGATGAGAGTCTTCCCGTACTTCTTGCGGTTCTTGACGTACGTGTCGACGATGACGTCATTGCGGCCCTGGTTCTCTGCGAGCCACTGCACGATGTCGTCGGGAATGTCGGTGTAGGTGCCGAGCCAACGCTCGAGCCTGCGCTCGTCGACCTCGGGCTTCACGTGCGTCTCGCACTCTTCAATGACGGGCTCCGCGAGGATCTTCGCGGCCATGAGGCTCTGCGCGGTGACCTGGTGGAGAATGTCTTGAGGAAAGAGCCTCGCGAGCCAGCCCCTTCTGAGCTTGTTCTCGTAGATGGGGGTGGCCGTCAGGCCGAGGACGCGCAGGTTCTTGATGCGCTCACGTAGCGCCTCGATCAATCGGGCGTACGTCGGCGCAGGCGCGTGATGCGCCTCGTCGAAGACCACGACGAGCTTGTCCCCGGCCGCCTCGAGAAAGGCGAAGAGGGGCTTGTGGTCGTCACGGAAGCCGTTCGCGATCGTCCGGAGTGAGGCGATGAGCACGTCGTCGTCGGCCGCAATCGAGGCCATGGACGCGTGGCCCGGCATGCCCGAGACGACGCGCACGCGGAGCTGCTCCTTCGGCTCGCGGATTTTGGCTACCTCGACGGGCCGGTCCTCTACGGCGCTCATGGGGCCGAACGTGTCGAACGCTTGCTCGAGCAGGTGGTGCGTGTGCGCCAGCCAGAGCACCTTGTACCCCTCGGACAGCGGCCACTCGCACAGGAAGCGGACGGCGGTAAACGTCTTCCCTCCCCCCGTAGGCAACACGAGGAGGCCACCGCTCCCCTCCGGAGGCGTGGGGCGCTCGAACCAGGCCTTCACCTTCTTGAGCGCGGCGAGCTGGTGGGCCTGGGCGTCCCTCGCGGAGCTCACCCAGTTGCGGGCTTTGGCCAGGTCGTAAGTTCGAACGAACGGGTTGGCGGTGGCGGGAGTGGTGGGAGCGTTCATCTGCACCTAAAGACGCGCGAAGGCGCGTGGATCTGACGCATTTCAAACCGGGAGGAGCTCTTTTCGGTCGGCATGGCCGGTGAGCGACGCGAGCTTCACGGCCTGTTTCGCCTGGAGCGCGAGCGTGCGACACACGTAGAGCTCGACCTGCTCGGTCACCTGGTCCTCCACCCCGAAGAGGCCTGGCGCCAGGCGAAGAGGAGCCTCGCCTTCGAGCATGAGGTGGGCCCACCCCGGCGGCATTCGCGCGTTCGCCTCCAGGTGGCGAGAGGCAAAGCTCACAGACTCGCCATGAAGCACGCGGAGGCGGTACCGGTACGTGGCCGCTTCTCCCACTTCGGTGGCGGCCACCATCACGAGCTCGCCCTCGAGCACGGGGGCCATCGCGAGGCGAAGGGCGTCGCCGGTGGCGGTGAGGTCCGGCTCGGCGGCGGCGTACGCGGCCTGTGGAACGTTCGACCCGTGCTGGAACTTGTTCCGAACCTGCACGGCCTTGACGAGCCCGTGGGAGAGCTCGGCGTCGCGGAAGGCCGCTTCGCACGCGCTCGCCACAGACCCGTGCCCCACGGGGCGAAGGGCCGCGAGCCTTCGCCCGAGCTCGAGCCAGGTCCCGAACGAGATCGGCGGGCCCAGCGACGCATCGGCCGTGACGAACGGCGCGAGGATCGGCTGGGCATCGGTTGGCAAGTCGCCGTCAGGCTTCCTCAGAGCGGCGAGCTGGGCGAAGACGAGGTACGCACACGAGAGCTCGATGGCATTGAGGCGAGACACCACGCGCTTGGCTTCGGACTGCGTGGCGATGCGTCGGTCGGAGACCGCGAACGGGTAAGGCAGCGGCTTCGCGACCGGGGGAGGAAGCACCAGAACGGGCAGGTCTTTCCCCACGATCGTGAGGGTGTCGTTCGGGAAGGCCTTCTCGAGGGCCGGTGAGCAGGTGAGCCCGTGGGCCTCGAAGGCTTCGCGAATGTACTCGTTCACGCGCGTGCCCCGGCGCGAGAAGCCGAACCACTCGACGAGCTCCTGCACGGTCACGCGCGCCTTCTCCCCGCGTCGAATGGGGCCGAGGACCGAGGACTCGAACGCAGGAGGCACCCACAGGGTCTTCACGTCACCACCACCTTGGCCCCCGAGGGCCCACTGACCGCGGCGCCCTCCACCTTGGCCCCGGCTTCAACCCCGGAGATCTTCCTCGCCACGAACACCTCGTGACGTGCCAAGGTCGCGTCGAGGCACGAGAACACCAAGGGGCCCAGGCCGAAGACCGCTTCGCCGTCGAGGAGGTAGCAGAAGCTCTCTTGGAGCTTCTGCGGGAGCGTCATTCGGCGCACCGGGAACATGTCCGACGAGCCCTCGAGCACGCGGACGCTGTAGTGAAAGCGGTTCGGGAGGTCCATGTCCTCGAAGCGGACGGAGACCACCAGGCGCGTCTCGGAGAGGCCCGCGATGGCTTTCTTCAGCTTCTCCCACAGGGCCTGCAGCCCAGGCTCGGCCTCGGCGACCATCTCGGCCGTGGGCGTGACCGAGTGGGAGAACACGTTGCGCTCCTCCACCACCTCGCTCATCACCTCGTGCATCAACGGCGCGGGCTTGCCCTCGAGCGTGCAGAGTGCACGGACCGCGCGCACCAGGGCCGCGCTGCTGGGCGTGACCATCGCCGAGAGGCGCCACGCGAGCTCGTGCCAGGTGCCCATCGAGATGGGCTTGCCGAGCACCTGCTTCAAGAGCGCGAGGGCGGCATCCGGCATCTTGCCGCCGTTCTGCGCGGTCACGAGGGAGAGCGCGCAGCTCGCCAGGAACGCGAGCGCCTTCTCGAAGGCGTCGCGGTAGGTCTTCACGCGAAGGAACGCCTCGGGCT
The DNA here is from genome assembly GCA_035439005.1 of Polyangiaceae bacterium. Taxonomy (GTDB): domain Bacteria; phylum Myxococcota_A; class Polyangia; order Polyangiales; family Polyangiaceae; genus JAAFHV01. The sequence continues at coordinate 8,941 of DAORJJ010000074.1, forward strand.
GGGTGGTCAAGAGCGCGTCGAACCGCGCGATGGGGTACGGGAACGGGCGCGCGCGGCTCGAGGGCGGGATGGAGGGGACGTCGTCGTTGGCGGGCTCGGGGCTGCTGAGGCGAATGCCCAGGCGCTTGGCCTGCTCGAGCACGTCGTCGGTGGCCTTCTGGTGCCCGTCCGGCGGATAGCCGGTGCGCTTCAGGACCTTCTTCACCTCGAGGCGCAGCTTGGCCTGCACGCTCTCTTTGCGTGTCCAATCGATGGTGGCGTTCTTGCGCACCACCTGGGTCACCTCGCGGGCGATGGCGCAGAGCTGCACGTCTCCCAGCACCTTCAACGCGCTCTCGTTCTCGGCGAGTGCCTCGTAGAAGGCCGCTTCGTCTTTGGTGAGCTCGAGCGCGTCGCCTTGGGCGTCGGCCTCGCGCATCTTCTTGGCGATCTCGATGAGCTCGGAGATGACCTGCGCCGCCTCGATGGTGCGGTTCTGGTACCGACGAACCGCCGCCTCGAGCATCTCGGAGAACTTGCGCTGCTGCACCAGGCTGCGCTCCCCGCGCGAGCGCACCTCGTCGGCCAAGAGGCGCTCGAGCAGGAGCGCCGCGAGGTTCTGGTGCTTCATGCCCTTGAGCTCGTCGAGGAACTCGGGCGAGAGAATGGAGATGTCGGGCTTGGGCAGGCCGGCGGCGTCGAAGACGTCGAGCACGTCGGAGGTGACCACGGCGTCTTCCACGATTTGGCGCACGGCGTGGCCCAGGTCTTGGCTCGGCGGGCGCTTGCCGCGCTCGAGCTTCTGGAGCCCCACCTTCACGGCTTGGTAGAACGCGACCTCTTCGCGGACCTCGTCGCAGTACGGGTGGTTCGACGAGAGGGCGAAGGCCTTGGTGATCTTCTCGACGGCACCGACGAACACGTCGTGGCCGTCCTTCTTGGCCTTGTCGCCGGCGCCCGGCGCAGCCTTCGGCTGCTTCTTTTGGAGAATGTGCTCGCGCGCGTGGGCGAGGATCTCGAGGCGCTCTTGCCGACTCCCGGAGACGATGCGCGAGGTGTCGCAGCCGAACATGGAGTCGCGGCACACCTCGAGCTCGCGGCGCAGCACCTCGATGGCCGCGTCTTGCTGCTCGGTGGGATCGCCCTGTCCGCCGCGCTGGGTGTAGGTGCGGGTGGCGGCGCGCAGGGCCGAAGCGAGGCCGATGTAGTCGACCACGAGGCCGCCCGGCTTGTCCTTGAACACGCGGTTCACGCGGGCGATGGCCTGCATGAGGTTCGCGCCCGCCATGGGCTTGTCCACGTAGAGCGTGTGCAGGCACGGCGCGTCGAACCCGGTGAGCCACATGTCGCGCACGATCACGATCTTGAGCGGATCGTTCGGATCTTTCATGCGGCCTTGCAGGCGCCTTCGCCCGGCTTTGCTGCGCAAGTGCGGTTGATAACGAGCCTCCTCCGAGGCCGAGCCGGTCATCACCACCTTGAGGGCGCCCGCGTCGTCGTCTTCGTCGTGCCACTCGGGCCGCAGCTTGACGATGGCCTCGTAGAGATCGACGCAGATGCGCCGGCTCATGCACACAATCAGGGCCTTGCCCTCGAGGTCGCGCGACCTTCGTTCGAAGTGGGTGACGATGTCGTTCGCCACGATGCCGACGCGCTTCTCCGTGCCCACCAGCGCCTCGACGGTGGCCCACTCGCTCTTCAGGGCTTCGGCCTTGGCGTCTTCTTCGTCTTCGGTGAGCTCGTCGAACTGTTCGTCGATGTGGGGCCTCTCGCTCTCCGAGAGATCGAGCTTGGCGAGCCGGTTCTCGTAGGTGATGGGCACCACGGCCTGGTCTTCCACGGCGCGGCGCATGTCGTACACCGAGACGGTGTCGCCGAAGACCTGGGTGGTGCTCTTGTCCTCGAGCTCGATGGGCGTCCCCGTGAAGCCGATGAACGACGCGTTGGGCAGCGCGTCGCGCATGTGCTTGGCGAACCCGTAGGCGAAGGTGCCAGTCTTGCTATCGAGCTTGCCCTTGAAGCCGTATTGGCTGCGGTGGGCCTCGTCGGCGATGACCACGATGTTGCGGCGCTCGGAGAGGCAGGGGTGGCGGTCGTGGCGCTCGCCATCGCTGGGCAAGAACTTCTGAATCGTGGTGAAGAAGATGCCGCCCGAGGCCACGTTGAGCAGGGTGCGGAGCTGCTCGCGGCTCTGCGCGTTCTGGGGCGGCTGACGAAGCAGCGCCTGCGCCAAAGCGAAGGTGCCGAAGAGCTGGTCGTCCAGATCGTTGCGGTCGGTGAGCACCACCAGCGTGGGGTTCTCCATGGCGCGCGAGAGCACGAGCTTTCGCGCGTAGAACACCATGCTCAGGCTCTTGCCCGAGCCCTGGGTGTGCCAAATCACCCCGACGCGACGATCCCCGCCCGCGGCCGAGGCGCGCTCGGTCTCACGCACGGCGCGCCGCACGGCGTGAAACTGGTGGTACCCGGCGATCTTCTTCTGCACCTGGTCGCGCTCGTTCTCGAAGGTGACGAAGTTCTGCAGGTAGTCGCACAGGCGCTCTTTCTCGAACACGCCGAGCACGAGCACCTTGAGCGGATCGGCGTTCGCCGGCTCGTCGCCCTCGCCGGCGATGGTGCGCCACTTGGCGTAGCGCGAGTCGTCCGCGGTGAGCGAGCCGATGCGCGCCTGCACGCCGTCGCCCGCGACCAGCACGAGGTTGCTGGTGAAGAGCTGCGGGATGTCGTGCTTGTACGTGTGGAGCTGCTGCACGGCGTCCCACACGTCGTCGGTCGACTCGGGGCCCTTGAGCTCGATCACCCCGAGCGGCAGGCCGTTCACGAACACCACGAGGTCCGGAACGCGCGTGCCGACGCTCGCTTGCGCGGTGCACGTCACGGTGAGCTGCGTGGTGACCACGAAGTCGTTCTGGTCGGGATCGTCAAAGTCGACCACCCGCAGGCGCACGCCCTTCACCCCTCCGCCCTCTTCGGCGGGGCGGGCCACCTCGATCTCCACGCCGTCCACGACCAGGCGATGAAACGCCAAGTTTCGCAGGGCGAGCGTAGGCGCCTCGGTGCGAAGGAGAACACGGAGGCCCTCGGCCACGGCCTCTTCGTCCACCTCCGGGTTGAGCCGACGAAGCGCCTCACGCAGGCGCCCCAGGAGCACCACCTCGGAGGCGCTGGCGCGCTCGCCGTACTCGCTGCTCGGCACGAGGTGCGCGCTCGGCAGAAGCTCGTACCCGAGCGAACCGAACCACGTGAGGCACTCGTTCTCGAGGTCCTTTTCCGAGGCGTACGCCATGGATCAGAGCGCTTTCTCCACAAGACGCATGGCCTCGGGGACACGAAGGGAGCCGGAGAGGAGCTGAGGGAGGAGGGCGTCGCGGAGGGCGGCGAGGGTCTCGGACTGCGCCCTCGACTTCGCTCGGCTTCGCCGCGAAGGGGCCGCAAGGCGAGCAAAGGCACGAGTCAGAACATCCGGTGGCACCACGAAACAAAGCGCCCCAAGTCGCTGACGCGACAACTCGGTCTGCCCCGTGCTGCCCTCCCCGAGGGCTTCAATCTCGCCCTCTCTTGAGGTCATGCTGGTCCCCAAGAATTCCAAGAGGCTCCCCTCGCGCGGCCTGACAATCGTCACATGAGAGTCGACGATCGTTGGCTCAGACAGGATGTCCGCTTGGGCGACTCTGCCCAAGGTTCCGACCCCGGTCGAGTTCACAAGGATATCCCCGTCGAGAAGGATTCGGTCGTCAACACTACGGCGGGTGACGTCGTGTCGTCTGGCTTTGGAGAAGTCGAGCACGCCAGCGCGTACGCACTTCTGATTCACAACCCGAACGCCACCGTGCTCGACGTAGGAAGGTCCGATTCCACGGGAAAGGTGGCTCGTTAGCGAGGTCAACGGCGCGACCCGCCACCCCCGCGGAATCTTCCCCATCTCCGAGTCCTCGAAGTCGTCCGGGAACAGGGCGGCGGTCTCGGCGTCCATGCCCTCCGGCTTGCGGCCCGCCTTCTTGGCGTGGACCGGGTCGAAGTCCACGAACCACGACTTGAAGAGCGCCCGCGCCATGGCCTCGAGCGTCTCGTTCGTGCGCCGGTTCAGCTCGATCTTGTCATCGAGAGTGCCGAGGATGTGCGCGATGGCGCGCTGTTCGGGGAGGGGGGGGTATCGGACAATTATTGCTCGCTGAGAAGTAAGGCTCACATACGGGGCCATGTCTGTCTCGCCGGCCCTAGCCACCAATTGCTGGTGGAAGAAAGGGGACCGGAGATAAGCGTGAAGATATAGCTGATCTAGTTCGTTTGGCGCCAGGCTGCGCCAGAACGTGGTCTGTGGGCTGCAAACGAACGGGGCGGCATCGGCGGGCACCCGGCCGACCTTGCCTACTGTACCCTTGTGAGTGAGAAGAATATCGCCGGGGGCGCCAATCCCCTTGGTGATGCGCTCTCGCGCGACCGGAGAGATCTTGGAGGCACGGTCGAACAATACGTTGCCGTTGCTGTCGATGTCCGCAGCCCGGATGAAGGCGACGCCAGACGGAGCGAATTCGTGCGGCCGCGGACGGGATTCACCGTGGTTTCCGTCTTCAACGAGGATCAGACCAGCTGCTTGTAGCGTCGAAACGCTTCCTTGGCGCCACTCGCTATTCATTGGTCGTCCTAGCTCTGTGGGTATATCCAAGCCCCCTCAAGTTTTTCCGAGTCTCCGCGTCCAGCTTCGCCCCCTCCGCGAGCTGCGCCTCGAACTGGCCCGTGAGGCGCTTCATCTTGGCGTCGAAGGGCTCGGCGTCCTCTTCCACCTCTTCGGCGCCCACGTAGCGGCCGGGGGTGAGCACGTAGTCGTGGCTCGCGATCTCGGCCAGGGTGGCGCTCTTGCAGAAGCCGGCCACGTCCTCGGGTCGCGTGACGTCACACGCGTTCATCGTTCGTCCTTCCGGAAGCCTACCGGTCCCCTCGTGGGGAGCGCGGGCTGCATCAGGTCCCCGATGGCGTCGAACACCACGCGGAACTGGGCGTCGTACTTCTTCTCGAGCGCCGTGAGCTTCTTGGCGAGCTCCGCGTGCTCTTGCAGCATGCCGCGGAGCCGAACGAAGGCGCGCATGATCTCGATGTTGACGGCCACGGCCCTCGGGCTGCGCAGCACCGAGGAGAGCATGGCCACGCCCTGTTCGGTGAACGCATAGGGCGCCGTGCGCCTGCCGCCCCAGGAACTTGAGGTCGCAATTTGCGACCTCAAGTGGGCGACCTCGTCGTCCGTGAGCTGGAACATGAAGTCGGCCGGGAAGCGCTCCGCGTTGCGCTTGACCTGCTCGTTCAGGCGTTTCGCCGGCACGTCGTAGAGGGCCGCGAGCGTCTCGTCGAGCAGGACACGCTGGCCTCGCACGGAGAGGATGCCGCGCTCCGCCTGCTGCGAAAGCTGCACCGCGACGACTTCCAACGTTGGAGCCACGGCGGCGCGCGGCTTCGCCCGCGCCGCCTGCAAGCGCCCCGGCTTCTTAGCGGCCATACCCAAGCCCCCTCAAGTTCTTCCGAATCTCCGCGTCCAGCTTCGCCCCCTCCGCGAGCTGCGCCTCGAGCTGGGCCGTGAGGCGCTTCATCTTGGCGTCGAAGGGCTCGGCGTCTTCCTCCACCTCTTCAGCGCCCACGTAGCGGCCCGGGGTGAGCACGTAGTCGTGGCTGGCGATCTCGGCCAGGGTGGCGCTCTTGCAGAAGCCGGCCACGTCTTCGTACTTGCCGGCGCCCTTCTGCCCGCGCCACGCGTGGTACGCGCCGGTGATCTTGCCCAGGTCTTCGTCGGTGAGCTCGCGGTGCACGCGGTCCACCAGCGTGCCCATCTTGCGGGCGTCGAGGAAGAGCACCTCGCCCTTGCGCTTGCGGTAGCGCTTGTCGCTCTTGTTCTTGGCGAGAAACCAGAGGCACACCGGAATTTGCGTGGTGTAGAAGAGCTGCCCGGGCAGCGCCACCATGGCGTCGATGAGGTCGGCCTCCACCATGGCCTTACGGATGGCCCCCTCGCCCGATTGTTGCGACGACATCGACCCGTTCGCCAGCACCACGCCGGCCAGGCCGTTGCTGGGGTCGAGGTGGTGGGCGATGTGCTGGAGCCAGGCGAAGTTCGCGTTGCCCTCGGGCGGGGTGCCGAAGGTCCAGCGCACGTCGCTCTTGAGCTTGTCGCCGCCCCAGTCGCTCACGTTGAACGGCGGGTTGGCCAAGATGTAATTGGCCTTCAGGTCGGCGTGGTGGTCTGTGCGAAAGGTGTCGCCCCAGGCAATCTCCGCCTCAATCTGGCGAATGGCGAGGTTCAGCACCGCGAGGCGCTTGGTGGTCGCGTTCGACTCTTGGCCGTACACCGAAATGTCGCCCCGCGTGCCGCCGTGCGCCTCCAGGAACTTCTCGGACTGCACGAACATGCCACCCGAGCCGCAGCACGGATCGTACACGCGACCGTGGGTGGGCTCGAGCATCTCCACGAGGGTGCGCACCACCGAGCTCGGGGTGTAGAAGTCGCCGCCCAGGCGTCCCTCGGCCGCGGCGAACTTGCCCAAGAAGTACTCGTACACGCGGCCCAAGAGGTCCTTGGAGCGGTGGTCGTGGCCGGCCGTGAGGCGAATGCCGCTCAAGAGGTCGATGAGCTGGCCGAGGCGCTCTTTGTCGAGCGTGGGGCGCGCGTAGTCTTTCGTGAGGTTGCCCTTGAGGGCCGGGTTGTCCTTCTCGATGGCCTCCATGGCCTCATCGAGGTGTTTGCCTATGCTCGGCTGCTTGGCGAGCGCCTGCAGGGTCTCCCAGCGCGCCTTCTCGGGCACCCAGAAGACGTTCTCGGCCACGTAGTGGTCGCGGTCTTCGAGGTCGTTCTCGGGGTCCTCTTCGGCCACGGCCTTACGCCGGTCCGTGAACGCGTCGGAGAGGTACTTGAGGAACAAGAGCCCGAGCACGGTGTGCTTGTATTCGCTCGAGTCCATGCTGCCGCGCAGCTTGTCGGCCGCGAGCCAGAGGGTCTCCTCGAAGCCGACCACAGCTTGGCTGCTCGAGCCGCCCTTCTTGCCTTTGCTCGAGCGCGGCGCTTCGGTGGAGGGCGGAGGGTCGCTCGCGGGGGCGCGGGGAGCGCGGGCTGGAGCGGGGGGAGTCGCGGGCGCCTTGCCGAGCAGCCTCTCGAGCTTGGCGAGGTGCTCGGGCGCGGGAGTGGCCTTGCCGGTCTCCCACTGCGAGACCTGCGCCTGGCTTGTGCCGAGCTTGGCCGCGAGCGCGGCCTGGCTGAGAGACCGCGCCTTGCGGGACGACGTGAGCCACGAAGAGAAGGGCATGGGGGCCGAGGGTAACGTGCAGCGGTGGGGGGTGGCCGGAAAAGCGAGCCCGCACGGCGACAGGCGCCGGGCGTGCTCGCGGCGCGCTCGGGTGAGGCTGCTGGGCCTGAGGGCGGCGGTTCCCAAGGGATGGACGCGCACGTTCGTGCGGACCTGACAGGCGGCGCGCGCTTCCGCCTGCGCGCGCGGCGGGGTACGCTTTCCCTATGCGCGCCCTTGTCACTCACCCGCCCGACCCACGCCCCGCGGCGATCGTCGCCACGGTGCCGCGGGTCGGCCCCGCGGACATCGCCGGGCTCAGGGAGCGGATGGTGGGGTTCGGTTGCGCGAGCGCGCTGCTCTTCGACAGCGAGAGCTGCGTGATCCTGCGCGACACCTTCACTTCCCTCGACGTCGACTCCATCCAGGAAGAGGCGCGCGTGCCCACCGCAGACGTCTTGGCCTACGTGCCCTACGCGGGGGCGAGCTCGCTCGACGAGCGGGTGCTCCGCTGGGTCGAGGGCATGGCTGCGAGCTGGACGGCCTCGCTGCCACAGGAGCGTGACGGTGGCGCCGTTCATCGCCGACATCGTGCCTGCGCTGTCGGGTGCTTCGGTTCGGAAGGTGGCCTGACGAGGGGGCATGAAGCACGTCTTCGTCGAAACGAACTTCCTCGTCGACCTGCTCCGCCCGCTGCCCTCTCGAGACGCGCCCTGAAACCCTTCGACGAAATGACCCTGGGGGCCGTGCTGCAGCGGGCGGCCGAGCTTCACGCCGCGGGGGAGCGGGACGTGCACTTCTGCGAGCTCGACTCGGACCTCGCGGGACCCACCCCTGGTCGCAGCGTATGCAGCCTGTGGGCTGAAGGTGCACCAAGGGTTCGTCGTGTGATGGTTCACGCGAGGCGGGATGGCCGGGGGCGCTGGCCGGGGCCCTGGCCGCGCCCACCGCCGCCGTTTACCCTCGCGCTCGGGGAGACGGCGCTCGTAGCATGGCGTCGTGGACCAGGACGACCCGTGGCGTGCCGCCGTCGATGAGCTTCGCGGAGCGGCGGCGCCCTTCCAGGCGCCCGCGTTCGCGCGCCTCCATGCCCTCGCGGAGGCCGACGCGCAGGGCTTGCTCGCCGGCTTCGTTCGCCAAGGCAAGCTCGACGAAGGTCGCATCCACGACCTCGTCGGTGACTGGCTGCTCGGCGACGGCCGCCTACGTGCGCTCCTCGCGTCGGACCAAGGCCGCCCACGGCAGCTCTTCGCCACGTCGATCCTTCGCGCCGCGCTGAGCTGGATGCGCCGCCCCTCTGCGCGGGTGCTCGCGCCGAAGGCCGCGACGGAGCGCGCTGCAGCGCCGCCCGACCACCTCTTCCTGCTCCACGCGCGCCAGCGGCTCTCGGCCCTCGCCCCGCGCGATCGCGACGTGATGGTGGCCGTGCACGCCGGCGAAGACCGCGAGGCGCTCGCGAGGCACTACGGGCTCAGCCGAGCCGCCATCGACCAAATCGTGAGCCGCGCCCGGCGCACCTTGGGGGCCGAGTGAACCTGGAAGTGAGCCCCGAAGGGGCGAACGGAGGTCTATGGCGGCCCCGAGC
>DAORJJ010000075.1:0-17687 GCA_035439005.1 Polyangiaceae bacterium
CGGGCGGGGCCGAGGGGCGGCGCGCGTCGTCGTCGCCGCGTGGCGCGAGGCGGCGCGAGGCGCTCGCGGCGTCCGCGGGGAGGCGCACGAGCTCGTCGTGTTCGCGGAGCTCGGCGGCGACCGCGCGGCCTCGCTCGACGCCGCTGACCAGCAGCTTCCCGACGGGGGTGAGGGTGACGTCGCGCGCCTGAAAGCCCACCTCGAGCCTGCGCCAGGTCGCGCCGGCGTCGCCCGTGGTGACGAGGCCCGCCAGATCGCTCAGCGCCGCCGCCCGCCACCCATCGCTCGCCGCGTACGCGAACAGCTCGGAGCCCGGTGGGTAGGGCCCGAGCTCCCGCGGCGCGCCGGTCACCGCGTCGATGGCCACGTGCCCTCGCGACGTGCGGACGTACACGCGGTCGAGCCCGGCGAACACCTTCTGGATGGGCGCGCGCGCGACGAACACGGGCCGCGCCTCCGAGAGCCACGCGTCGGCGCGGAGCACGGTGGTCCCGACCACGAAGAGGTGGCCGCCGCCGAGGCGCGCGGGGATCACCAGGGAGGACGCGGGCACGCTGGCGAGGCGATCTTCGGAGACCCGCACCGCGCCGCCGTCGGCGGCGAGCACGCGGTAGCCGGCGACGACGCCACGGAGCGCGCCGTCGGGCTCAGCGCCCGAGAGGACCGCGGGGTCGAGGTGCTCGGGGACGAGGCGAGGGCCCCGCACCGTGGGGTCCTCGAACGCGCCCACGCCCGCGTGGCGCACGCGAGCCGCGGCCTCGCCGACCGGCGCGCCGACGGTCAGCGCGGGGGCACCTCCGCGACAGCCCGCGCCGGCGGCGAGGGCGAGCAGCAGCGACGCCGCGAGGCGCCGCGGCGAGGCACGCCGGAGCGCGCGCGCCTCGCGCGTTCGTGGCGTCGGGGGAGGGTCGGCGCGCACCATCGGGGTCTACGGTACCACCCGAGGCGCAGTTTTTCCGGTTCGGCGAGAATGGGGCTAACGTGCCCTCGTTCCGGGTTCGCCGGGTTTCCCACCAAGGAGTCGAGCATGTCGCATGTTGTCGCCGTCGTTGGAGCCACCGGGGCCGTCGGCCGAGAGATGCTCGCGACGCTCGAGCGGCGGAGCTTCCCCGTGTCCCGCCTCGTCGCGCTCGCGAGCCCGCGCAGCGCCGGACAGCGCCTGCCGTTTCGTGGCGGCGAGGTGGTCACCGAGGCGCTCGGGCCGGGCTCGTTCGAGGGCGTGCGGTTCGCGCTCTTCAGCGCGGGCGCGAGCGTGTCGCGCGAGTACGCGCCCATCGCGGCGCGCGCCGGCGCGATCGTCATCGACAACTCGAGCGCGTGGCGGATGGACCCCGACGTGCCGCTCGTCGTGCCCGAGGTGAACATGCACGCGGCCGCCCGCCGCCCCAAGGGGATCATCGCCAACCCGAACTGCTCGACCATCCAGATGGTCGTGGCGCTCAAGCCCCTCCACGACGCGGCGAAGCTTCGGCACGTCGTGGTGTCGACGTACCAGGCGACCAGCGGCAAGGGGCAGGCCGCCGTGCTCGACCTGCTCCAGCAGGCGCGCGACGTCCTCGCGGGCGCGCCCGTGACGCCCACTGTGTTCCCCGGGCAGATGGCCTTCAACCTCCTCTGCGACTGGAAGGCCGGCGACGGCGGCTACAGCGAGGAGGAGCTGAAGATGGTGAACGAGACCCGCAAGATCCTGGAGGACGAGACCATCGGCGTCTCGCCCACCACCGTGCGCGTCCCCGTGGTGAACGGGCACTCCGAGTCGATCTACGCCACGTTCCACCGCCCGATGCGCGCGGCGGAGGCCCGCGACCTGCTCCGCGGGGCGCCCGGGGTCGTCCTCCACGAGGAGGACTACGCCCCGGGCAACCACCCCACGCCGGCCGCGGCCGCCGGCACCGACCCCGTGTACGTGGGCCGGGTGCGCGACGACCTGGCGACGCCGGGCGCCCTGCAGCTGTGGGTGGTGAGCGACAACCTGCGCAAGGGCGCGGCGCTGAACGCCGTTCAGATCGCCGAGCGCCTCGCCTGACGGCGCGCCTTTCCATGCATTCTACACAGCTTGTCAGAACGCGAAGGAGAGGCCCGCGCCCACCGTGGGGCCGCCCCGGTTGAACGTGCGCGCCTGGTAGCCGCCTCGCGCGACGAGCCCGAAGCCCGCGCCCAGGTCGACGCGCGCCTCACCCAGCAGGCGGACACCGGCGCTCTCGGCGTGGGGCATGCCGGTCACCTCGACGATGGGCGACACCATGAGGCGGCGGTTCGCGGCGAGGTCGAGGCGCGTGTACCCGCGCGCCCCGAACACCTGGATGCCCTCGGCCCCGAACACCATCTTGGTGCCGTACGGGTCCCCGACGAGGACGGCGCCGCCGCCGCCCACCGAGAAGCCCACCTCGGTCACGCTCGTGAGCAGCTCGGCCTCGAAGTGGAGCCACTCGGCGGCCCGCAGGCGCACGCGCGGGGCGCCGTAGTTGAGGCCTACTTGGTACTTGGACGGATCGGTCTCGCCCTCGACCACGGACTCGCCGCGGACCGCGCCGGCGCGAATACCAAACTCCGACACGATCCCGAGGAGCCGGTAGGTGTAGGCGCCCTCGAAGCGGTAGAAGTGGTCCGGAGTGTCGAACGTGCGGGGCGGGGCGCCGGGGCGCCGCAGCGTGGTGGTCACGTCGCCGAAGCTCGCGTACTCGGCCGAGGTCTCGACGACCGAGCGACGCCCGCCGAGGCGCGCGAGGGTGGCCGAGGCGGCGCGGTCGTCCACGTCGTCGAGCACGGTGACGGGGTGCGGGGTCGCGCGGGTCGCGAAGGCCGGGAGCCGCGCGCCCGAGGTGGTCTCGAGCTCGATCGCGTACGCGAGGGCGCCCTTCACCGCGGTGGCCGGGATCACCGCCGCGTACCCCTGGGCGCTCGAGCTCCTCGCGAGCTCGACCTCGCCGTGGGTGCCGCCGCCGCGATAGACGAGCACGGCGCGCTTGACGAGATCCGGGCGCTCGATCGTGGCCTCGATCGTGAGATCGCGCGCCTCGGTCGCGGTGAGGTGCGGGGCGTGGTGCACGGCGGGGAGGCTGGCGGCTGCGGGCGCGGGGCTCGCCGTGGCCGTGGCCGGAGGCGGCGCGTCGGGCGCGCCCGGCTCGCGCGACGGCTCGGGCTCGGCGCTCGCCGCCGTGGAGAGAGAGAGGCCGAGGGCGCACGCCAGGCCGGCCGCGCCACGCTTCACATGCTTGTAGTTTACCATTGGTAGCTCACCGCGAGTCCGGCGCCGGGGCCGGCGTGGTTGATGGTTCTGCCCTGGTACGAGAAGCGCGCCGACACCGTGAGATCGCGCACGAGCTGATACCCAACTTGCGCGATCGCGCGCGCGCCCACGTCGCCTGAGCTCGACGGCTGGGTGGTCACCTCGGTGCGCAGGAGGATCGGCACGCGGGGGATGGTGCGCCACTCGAGCTGCACGATGCCGCGCTGGCCCACGGTGCCGAGGATCTCGCCGCCGAGCGACAGGTTCGTGTGGAGATCGTTGCCTATCCGCAGGAAGCCCTGGGCGCCGCCGGTGACGCCGCCGTCGCGCAGGCCGATGATGGGGCGCAGCACGAACGCGAGGTTCGTGGTCGGCGCGAGCTCGGTCTCGACGTATCCATACGTGAGCCCCACGCTGGAGGGCCGGTCGAGCTCGTCGAGGTCGCGCAGGCTCCCGCCTTTGCCGCGGAGCACGCCGAAGCCGGAGCGCACCGCGCGGATGCCGACGTCTTGGAGGCGCCAGCCGACCGACCCCTCGGTCTGGAACACGTAGTCGTTCGCCTTCTTGACGTTGAAGGACGCGAGCTCGCTCTGCAGCGTGATCTGCGCGAGCTGCCCGGGCTCGCGCACGCGGGAGGGGAGCGTCTCCACCTCGGCCTCGCGGGGCGAGTCGGCCGAACCCACGAGGGCGACCGCCGCGCCTGTCGCGAGGACGCCCTCGACGAAGTACTCGAGGCCCGGCTCGGCGACCGCGTCGCCCGGGAGCGCCGCCGACCAGTACCGCGCGCCGATCGAGCTCATCGCGATCGAGCGGTAGGCGGGCGCGCCCTTGCGGCGCGCGTGGAGCACGGCGCCGACGAAGCGCGCGTCGAGCTCGAGGGCGTAGCGCTGGGCGACGCCCGCGCGCGCCCGGCGGAGGCCCGCGTCGGCCACGGAGTACTGCGGCGCGGCGGGCGTGTCGGCCGCGACCAGGGCCCGCGCCTCCTCCGCGAGCACCCGGGCGTACGGGCTCGCGTGGTGCGACGCGGCGAACGCGGCGTAGGCGGCGGCGCGTGCGCGCGGGGTGCTGCCCTCGACGGTCTTCAGGAGCGCGGCGACGGCCTCGACGTCCGGGTCGACGGGGCGCGCGTCGGCGGGCGTGGGCGTGGGCGTCGGCGCGGGCGTCGACGCGGGCGTGTCCGTGGGCGTGGGCGTGGCGCTCACCGGCGACGCGGCGGGAGCGCTCGGCGGAGGCTGCGCGCGGCCCGGCGCGAGCACCTCGTCGCCCGTGGCGGGGGTCCGGGTGGCGGTGCCCTCGAGGGTCGCGAGCGACAGCGTGCCTCGCACCTGCACGAGCCGGAGGGCGCCGATGCGGAACCGCTCGTTCAGCGGCTTCCCCGACACCGGGTGCTTCAAGCGCAGCGGGCGCCACAGCTCGACGACGTCGCCGTCGTGCGCCCCCTTGAGCGCGCCATAGTCGACGACCAGCTCGCCCGCGTCGATCGCGATGATGGTCCCGACCGGGCCCTCGGCGAGCGCGGTGGGCGCGGCGGCGCGCGGCGGGGGGTGGGCCGGCTGGGCGACGGCGCTCCCCGCGCGTGCGAGCGACAGCGCGAGCACCGCGATGGCGAGGGGCCCGGGGAGCCGGAGGTGGGGTGGGCAGCGGACCATGTTACTCCTTGAATGGTTGAACCACTCAAGGTTGCACCTGGCGTGCCATGGCCGGCGCGTCGAGGGCCCGGCGCGGGCGCGCCGAAGAACGCCGCGCCTCCGCCTCGGGTGTGCACGCGCGATGACACCACCCGCAGGAACCAGCGGGCTCGCGCGAACGGGGGTTCGCGCCCAGCGGAGCGCCGCTCAGCCCTCGGGAGCCGCGCGGTCGACGCCGGCGCGGCCGACGCAGGTCGCGGGCTTGGCCTCCTGCCGCAGCACGCGCGAGGACCCGTCGGCCTCCACGCGCATGAGCACCTCGTGCGGGCCGAAGCAGCTCGTCGACTTCACGTACACCTCGTAGCCGCCGCTCGCGCGGCGCACCGACGCCTTGCACGTGGGGCTCGTGGTCGTGGCGATCGCGACCACGGCGGCGGCCTTCGCGGGCGCGTCGATCGGGGCGAGGGCCTTGCCGGCAGAGGCGGGGCTCGTGACGACGACCACCTCATCGCCGCGCGTGGCGACGACGTACCTGTGGCCGGGCATGCGGCCGTGGCTCCCGTTGGAGAAGCCCTCACCGCTCCGGGCGTCCGCGACGCGCGCGAGGCAGGCGTCCCTCGCCTTCGCGCCCCTGCACTTCTCGCCGGCGGCCGACTCGACGTCGAACTTCGCGTCCGGCTGGGCGCCCTGCGTCTGCCGGACCTCCGCGTAGTCGAACCCCGCCGTGAACGCCTCGGCCAGCGAGAAGGCCGCGCCGCCGCACGCGTCCTCGGAGAAGGTCCCCCACGTGAGCGGGGCCTTGCACGCCCCCACCGCGACGACGACGCCCGCGAGGCACAGCGCGGGCAGGCAGCGACGGAGCGACGAGCGGGCGAGCATGCCCGAGCGTACCCCGGCGGGTGCGAGCGGGCGACCCCTCGCGGCCGCCCGGCTCGCTAGGCTAGAGGCCGACGAGGCGGAGGCTCGCCTCGTGCAGCTTCCCTGGAGCAGCCGCGTCGTGGGCGCTCGGGTTCGGAGAGCGCAGCGGCCAGCCGCCGCCCTTCAGCGCCTTGTCCCGGTAGATGCCGGTCTGGCTGTAGTAGGCCCCGGCGTGCTCGTCGACCGTGGGCGAGAGCAGCGCGAAGAGGGTCGTCTGCGCGCCCTCCCACGGCTCGATCATGCCGGAGAGGCGCAGGAACGGCCGCAACACGAAGTCCTGCGCCCAGGTGGGCATGGTGGACCGAATGAGGTTCGTGCGCACCCACCCGGGGTGGACGCTCACGGCCGTGACGCCGGTGCCCTCGAGGCGCTCCGCCAGCGAGCGCGCGTGCAGCAGGTTGGCGAGCTTCGACTGGGCGTACGCCGCCCAGCCATCGTACGGCCGACGCTCGAACTGGAGATCGTCGAAGTCGACGCGCCCCTCCCGCCCCTGCGCGACGTCGTGGTAGCAGCTCGAGAGGACCACGACGCGCGACGGCGCGCTCTTCTTCAGCAGGTCGAGGAGCAGCTCGGTGAGCAGAAAGTGGCCGAGGTGGTTCACCCCGAGCTGCGTCTCGAAGCCGTCTTTGGTCTTGCCCTGCGGGGTGTTCATGACCCCCGCGTTGTTCACGAGGCCGTGGAGCGCCGCGTGGGACGCGAGGAACCGCTCGGCGAAGCGGCGCACCGAGGCGAGGTCGGCCAAGTCGAGCTCGGCGACCTCGACGGCGCCCTTCACGCCCTCGGCGGCGAGCTCGGCGCGCGCCCGCTCGCCCTCGGCGACCCGGCGGCACGCGAGCACCACGGTGGCGCCCTGCTTCGCGAGCTGCCCCACGGTGGTGAGGCCGATGCCGGAGTTCGCCCCGGTGACGACGTAGGTCTTCCCGGCGAGGTCCTTGGAGAGCAGCTCGGGGGGGCACATGAGGGGTCGGGGCATGGGCGGCCTTCGGTGGGGCAGTTAAAAGAACGACGGTCTGCAAAGTAAGAGACCGACGGTCTTCTGTCAAGGCGAGGGGTGCGCTACCCTGTGGCGGGATGAAGACCTTCACGCGGGCCCGCCAACCCGAGCAGAAGGAGGAGCGGCGCGCGCACCTCCTCGGGACGGCGCGCGCCATGCTGGAGGAGGGGGCGAGCCTCCACGACGTCAGCCTGAGCGAGCTGGCTCGGCGCGCCGCGATGACGAAGTCGAACGTGTATCGGTACTTCGAGAGCCGCGAGGCCGTCCTGCTGGCGCTGCTCGTCGAGGAGTGGCTCGCGTGGTTCTCGGCGCTGAAGAGGGGGTGGCGAGGGCCACCTCGCGCCGCGGACGGCGACGCCGCGCTCGAGCACCTCGCGCGCCACCTCGCGCGGACGCTGGCCGCGCGGCCGAGCCTCTGCTTGCTCACGAGCGCGGTGCCGCAGGTGCTCGAGCAGAACCTGAGCGAGGCGGCCATCCGCGAGTTCAAGCTCCTCTCGCTGGCGCACTTCGACGAGGTGGCGGCGTTCATGACGGAGCGCGCCCCCCTGCTCTCCCCGGCGGGCGCGGTGACCCTCATGCACGACGCGGTGGCGGCGATCACCGGGCTCTACCCGGCGACGCACCCCTCCGCGGCGGCCGCCCGCGCGCTCGATGATCCCGCGCTGTGCGGCGCGAGACGCGACTTCGCGCGCGAGCTCGAGCGGTTCGTGTGTGCGCTGGCGAGGGACGCGGTGCGCCAGCGCGCTCGCTCGGCGAGGGGGGAGCGCGACGCGCGTTAGCTCTAGGACGACTCGCCGCGCGGGCCCCCAGTTTTTCGACCCCCGCGGAGAGTATGGTACGCCTACCTCGCCGGCGCGGCGCTCGCGCACGGGGAGGAAGACCGTCATGACCCACGCACGCCCCGCCCTCCTTCGCTCGCTCGCGATCGCCTTCGCGACCGCGGGCGCCCTCGCTTGCTCGAGCAGCGGCGGCGGCGCCGTCACGGTCACCGTCGAGGCGGGCGTCGACGCAGGCGCGACCGACGGCGCCCCAGGGCCGGGCCCCACGCCCACGCCGGGCGGCACGATCTCGGCCGCCTCGGGCGGCACGATCCGGCTCGAGGGCGCGACCCTCGCGATCCCGCCGGGCGCGCTCGCCGCCGACACCGCCATCAGCGCCCAGGCGAACCCCGCGGCGGGCTACCCTGGCGCCGACTCGCTGCGCGGCAAGGGCTACGACTTCGGCCCCTCGGGGCTCGTGTTCGCGAAGCCCGCCACGCTCACGGTCGACGTGCCGGCGGGCGTCGACGGCGCGTCGCTGGTGCTCGCGAACCTGGACGAGAAGACCCGCACCTGGGTGCCGCTCGCCGACTCGAAGCTGAGCGGCGGCGCCATCTCGGGCAGCATCGCCCACTTCTCGAGCTACGCGCTCCTCCTCGTGCTCGGCAACGCGAACCTCACGGTCGACTTCTCGTCCTGCGGGGCGCCGATCTCGAGCAAGGAGGGCTTCTACGCCGACACCTGCGGCGCGGGCGCCGTGAAGGGCACGATGACCGCGCTGAAGCTCGCCGGCGCGCCGGGCGGCCCCTCCGCAGGGAAGAACTGCACGGTGTCCTACAGCTTCGGCAAGCTCACGATCGCCACCGATCTGCCCGGGCCGGGCGGCGGCGGCCTCACGTTCGTGACCCACCTCGACGGCGATCGCGACGACAACCTGCTCGCGGCCAGCGACACGAACGGCGCGCCGATTCGCTTCGTGCAGATGCGCGAGGTGATCCCCGGCGTGCCCGAGAAGGTCATCCGCGCCTCGTTCTGGCTCAGCGAGGCCCGCGGCCTCAACTACGTCAGCGCCAGCAGCGCCGACGGCTCCATCGCGTGCGGGAGCGATCCCCGGGCGTCGAACTAACGTTGGCGCCTCGCCTCGCGCCGCCCTCAGAGCAGCGCGGTGCGATCGAAATAGACCTCGGTGCGCGCGATCCGATCGCCGCGCAGCCCGAGCAGGGCCATCCCGTGAAGGCGCTTCTTGTCGCCCCCCGCGATGGGTGTGAAGTCGGCGAGCCACAGGAACGCGCCGCCCTCCCCCTCCTCGAAGGCGTGCACCTCCTTCACCCGCCAGTCCATCCGCCACGTGGCGAAGAGGCGCGCGAGGTAGGCGCGCAGGCCCGCGTGGCCCTCCATCGCGCCGCGCGTGTTGGGGTCTCGGTAGCGGCAGTCCTCGACGTAGCACGCGAGGACCGCCTCGACGTCGTGGCGGTTCCACGCGCCCAAGACGCGCTCGGCGTGCTCGGCCACGCTCGGCAAATAGGCAGTCTCCGCGCGCGTGTTCATGGGGAATCGCTCTCCGCCGGCTGGCTGGCCCGCCAGCGAGGGTCGCGGCGAGCCGCCGCATCGGTAGGTTCGCACCGCGCGGCGCCGCCGAGAAGCGCGTAGTCGCGCGCCGCCGATGGGCACGCGGCGTAGCGGGGGTGGGCCTACGCGACCTCCACGCCCACGAGGAGCGGGGCGTCGTTGGCGACGAGGGGCGCCTCGAGCCCGCGGCCCGCCAAGAGCTCGAGCACGAGCCGCTCGTAGAACGAGGGCGCGTCGAAGCTGCCCCAGCCGACGGCGCTCCAGTGGTCGGCGTCGAGGTGCCCGAGCACGCGCCCGCGCCGCTGCGACGCGAGCGGCACCACGCCGTCGTTGTCGCCGGCCTCGCGGCGGAGCCAGCGGTACGTCGGCAGGAGCCAGGGCCCCACGCCGCGCGCGCCGCGTCCGGGCGAGACCGCGATGCTCGCGTATTGCACAGTACATACATCGGGGGTGTCGGCCTCGAACGCGCGCATGCGCTCGGTGGTGAGGTCGAGCACGGACGCGAGGCTCTCGGACAGCACGCGCGAGCCGCGCACGAGCCGCGCGCCCGCGTCGGCGAGGGGGGTGCCGCCGTGCGGGGTGGCGATCGTGACGAGCGAGGCCACGTGCTCATCGAGCCCGAGGTGCGTCACGGCGAAGCGCGCGTCGAGGCCGCCCATGCTGTGCGCGACGAGGTGCGTGCGGCCCCCGCCGAGCGCCCGCACGGCGGCCGCGAGCTCCGCGGCGCGGATCCCGATCGACGCGAAGGGCGAGACCCGAATGAAGGCGGCGCGCACGCCGCGCTCGCGCAGGCGCTCCGCCACGCCCCGGAAATACGCCGACGACACCGGCCCGACGCCGACCTCGGCGAACCCCGCGAAGCCGTGCAGGAACGCGACGCGCTCGGGCTCGGCGCGTGTGCGCGCTGGCCTCGGGCGAAGCGTGACCAGCGCACGTGAGCCCGCCCCGGCGGGCGCTCGCGGCGCGGCCTCGAGGGGGAGGGCCAGCGGGGAGGAGACCTCCGCCGCAGCGGGCTCGGGCGCGGGCGCGGGCGCGGGCTCGGGCTCGGGCTCGGGCTCGGGCTCGGGCGAGGCCTCGTGCGGGCCGAGCTGCTCGGCGGGTCGCCCTGCGAGCCAGACCACGAGACCTTGGAGCGTGAGCGCGAGCAGCAGGGCGACGAGGACGGTTGCGATGACCATGAGGCACCTCCAGCGCCTCCAGAATAGCAACGCAACGCATTGCGTCAACGCGGTGCGCTAGCACGACGCGTTGACGCGCTGTGGAGCGCCGCTCAGGACGCCAGCACGCCACGGAGGGGCCGCGGCTCCGACAACGCGGCCTCGATGCCCAGCTCGCGCCGCACGTCGGCGAGCGGGGTCTCGAAGCGCTCACGCCACGGGTACCCGAAGAGCAGCTTGGCGCGCTGGCCCATCTCCCACCCGCGCGCGACGGCGTCGAAGCGCTCCTTCGTCTTCTGGCTCGAGCGCTCGATGGCGGCGTTCAGGAGCAGCGCCGAGACGAGGGCGGCGGGCAACATGCCCGGGAGCTGCGCCGCGTAGACGGCCTGGAGGCCCGCCTCGCCCGCGGGATCGGGGCCGAACCCGGTGACCACGTGCCACAGGTCGTGGGTCTCGTAGAGGTGCGCCCGCATGTAGTCGGGGCCCACGTCGTCCGCCACGCTCGGGATGGCGTCGGGGCGCAGGCCGTGGCGGCGCATGAAGTCGCCGTAGGCGCGGCCGAGCGAGCCCTCCGGGCAGCGGGCGAGCGCGGCCTCGGTGACCACCCCCAAGCGCGGGCGGCGCTCGAGCGCGAGCTTGGCCTCGGGCTCGCGGGAGAGCCGCTCGTAGATCGCGCGCGTCATCACCGGATCGTTCGCCGAGTCTCGCATCTGGAAGACCCGATCGAGCTGGCTCGGATCTCGGGCGAGGCGGAAGAAGTGGTAGAGCGGCTTGGCGAGGCGTGTGAGCTGCATAGCGTCAATATGTGAACGTTTGCTCGCATCTGCTACTCGCATCCCGCGGCCCGGAAAAAGCTGCACGCGGGGGCGCTCGGCGCCTCGCGCGCTCGTGTTCGCGCGAGACCGCCGGGCGGGCCTCGTCGGCGCTCCGCGGGATGCGGTACCGTGGCGTGAGTGGGCTCCTCGCCCGAGTCGCTGTCCCCCGCCCTGGCCCTCGCCGCATGCCCTCGAAGCCGAAGCCCGCCCCCGCCCGAAGCCCGAAGCCGCGGGACGCGACCATCGCCCCGCGGAAGGCGCCGCGCCAAGCGCGGGCCCGCGTGACCGTCGAGGCCCTCCTCGACGCGACCGCGCGGGTGCTGCGCGAGAGCGGCTACGACGGGCTCACGACGAACAAGGTCGCGGTCGCCGCAGGGGTGAGCGTGGGCTCGCTCTACCAGTATTTTCCGGGCAAGGACGCCCTCGTGATCGCGCTCTTGCTCCGCCACGCCGAGCACCAGCACGGCGCGTTCCAGCGCGCGCTGCTGCACGTCGCCGACGCCCCCATCCCGGCCGTGATCGACGCGGTGCTCGAGGTGCTCGCGGCCCAGCAAGACTCCGACCCCGAGCTCGCGTTCATCCTCATGAACCAGCTGCCCCGCGTCGGCGAGATGGGCCAGCTCATCGCGTACAGCGAGGAGAAGCTCTCCGTCCCGCTCCACGCGTTCCTCGTGGCCCGCAGGGGCGACCTGCCCGAGCTCGACCTCGCCGCGACGACGTTCCTCCTCACCCACGCGATCCCGCCGCTGCTCCAGCGCATGCGCATCGCCCGCCCCTCGAAGGAGAAGCGGCGCGCGGTGTTCCAAGAGCTCCGCAAGATGCTCGTCGCGTACCTCACCCGCGGGCCCGCGCGTACGTAGGCCGAGGCGCGCGGGGGCTACCGCACGCAGCGCACGTCGAGCTCGAGCCCCGAGCCGACCGAGCGGGGCGCGCCGGCGGAGAAGTCGAGGGCCCACGCGTCGCCGGGGCTCCCGTGGTCCTCCGACGAGGTCCAGAACTTCGTGGGGGTCGCGCCCGGGAAGGCGGTCGTGTCGACCCACGGGCTGCTCGGCTTGGAGCCGACCAGCGTGGTGAGCTCGCTCTTCTTGGGCAGTCGGAAGCCCGACTCGCCGTCGACCGTGAGGCCGTCGCAGTACGCCTTCGCGGCCGACCACGAGAGGCGCTTCGCGCTCGGCGCGCGCTGCCAGCCGAGGCCCGTCGTGGTGTCGAACACGACCGGACCGCGCACGGCGAAGCGCCCGGTCGCGGCCCCCGCGCCCGCGGTCCCTGCGCCCTTGCCCTCGCCCTTCGTGCACACGCCGCCCGACCACGCCTCGCCCGGAGGGCACACGCGGTGCTTCATCACGAGGCCCTCGGCGTGCAGTCGGGAGTCGATCGCGGTGAGCTCGAGCCGTATCACCGCGCCGCACCCCCGGGGCGCGGCGGTGTCGGTGTCGCGCGACGCGGCGCACGCCGCCTCCTCGCCGTCGGCTGTGAGCGCCTCCTTCTTGGCGGACCCCGCGCCGCTGACGCCGAGCTTCTCGGTGACGACGCTGCCGCCCACGGCGGCCTCGGCCCCGGTGTCGAGGCGGAACGCGCCCACCGTGGCCGCGCGCACGAAGTGGGTCGCGCTCTTGCAGTCTTCGCCCTCGAGCTCGTCGGCGCGGAGGGTGGTGTTGCTCGACTCGAGGCGCCCGGCGAGCGTCATGCTGAGCGCCAGGTGCCCGGAGGCGCGCATCGAGCCCTCGAGCTTCTGGGCGCCTACGGGCATGTGCGCGTAGAGTTCGTCGGCCGTGGCGAACTTGTGGACCTCGTGCTTCGGGGTGAGCCCCACGTAAGAGTACTTCGAGTCTTTGAGGGCGCAGGCGTCGAGCACCACGAGCTCGCACCCCGTGTAGCGCACGGCGGCCACGCCACGCCGCAGGCGCGACTCGAGGGCGCCGCGCTGGGTGGAGGGCCAGTCGATCGCGAGCGGCTGGTTCGAGGCGAGCGCGCACTTGCCGCCGCTGATCGACTGCACCTGGCCCACCGTGGGGGCGACCGCGAGCTGGTTGGCCACGCCCGAGCAGCCGAGGACGGGCGCGGCGGCGGGGAGCGCGAGGGACACGAGCGCGACGCGCAGCGCGCGGCGAGCGGGCGAGTACACGGGCGAGAGCGCCATGTCAGTCACCCCCCACGCCTTGCTTGCCGAGCTTCTGGGCGTTCTGCTCCTCCTCGGAGATGAGGCGGCCCTCGCCGGCGTACGTCTCGTTCTTGGGGTCGAGCTTGATGGCCTCCTCGAGGGCCACGCGCGCACCGGCGAAGTTGCCGTCGAACTCGTGAGAGAGGGTGATGCCCCACCAGGCCGCGGCGATGGCCTCGGCGTCGGGCTTGGCCTGCCCGCGGAGCAGGTCGACGGCCTTCGTGAACTGCTCCCGCGCGGGCGCGAAGTTGCCGCTCCGCAGGTGGAGCAGCCCCGCGTCGCACTGGGCGCTCGCGTCCCCGCACTTGAACCACTTCTTGGTGACCTGGACGCGGTGGGGCACGACGAGGGCCGCGAGCTTCGCGGCGCCCTGGGCGCGCAGCGAGGCGAGGAGCTGCTGGCCGTCGATGGAGTCGGGATCGCCGTCGGTGGCCGAGGTGCCCTGCTCCGCCTTCTCGGAGAAGCTGTCGGAGGCGACGACCTTGCCCGACTCGTCGACCACGTTGGCCGCGATGCGCACGTGCGCGACGCCGACCCGCTTGCGGTGCGTGCAGGAGTACGACTCGGACTTCTTGGTCTGTGAGTTGTAGCGGGAGCACTGCGACTGAGTGGAGGTGACGTTCTCGGTGTAGCCGTGCTCGGACACCTGGCCGTCGACGTGCACCACGCCGCGCGTGGTCGAGAACTTCACGACGCCGCCCTCGGCGTTCGTCACGAGCTCGACGATGCGCTGCTTCACGTCGGCCGCGGCGGCCTGGTCGACGCCGCCCCACTCGCCGACCGACACGGTCGCGTCTTTGTTGCCGGCCATGCCCTTCACGTTGACCCGCGCGGCGCGGAGCACCGAGAAGCTCACGGTCTCTCCGCACCCGCTCACGCCGAGCGCGAGGGCGGCGACGAGCGCGACGCGGGGCCACTGGAGCGGCCAGTCAACGGGCGGGCGCGAGGCCCCGAAGTTCGTCTGGATGGGTCGTGAGCGCACGTGGCCAAGGTACCGAGGGCGGGCGCGGGGTCAAGACACGCC
Source organism: Polyangiaceae bacterium (assembly GCA_035439005.1). Classification (GTDB taxonomy): domain Bacteria; phylum Myxococcota_A; class Polyangia; order Polyangiales; family Polyangiaceae; genus JAAFHV01. The sequence goes on from DAORJJ010000075.1 coordinate 14,254, forward strand.
GGCGCGGCGACGGACGTGCGGGAGCGCGCTCGGCGCCGGCGCGGCGCCCCGCCAATGAGATACGAGCTGTACACCGCACAGACCGCCGCGTGCGCCGCGACTACGTGCCGCAGAACGTGCGGTACTGTTCCTGAAACTCCGCGTCGGGCGGGGCGGCGAGGTGCGCGTGCTCGGGCTGGTCGTCGAACGGCCGCGCGAGCGCGGCGTGGAGCGCGTCGAAGGGCCCGAGATCGCCCTCGTGGGCGGCCGCGAGCGCCTCCTCGACGCGGTGGTTTCGCGGGATGAACGCGGGGTTCACGCGCTTCATCGCCTCGGCGCGGGCGTCGGCTGTGCCGGCCTCCTCGGCGACGCGGCGACGCCAGTCCTCGGCCCAGCTCAGGAAGGCGCCGGGGTCGTCGAAGAGCGCCGCGGCCTCCGCGTCGGCGTCGGGCGTTCGCGCCGACTCGCACAGCCGCCGAAAGAGCCGCGTGTGGTCCACGTGGCCCGCCGCCATCCGCTCCAGCAAATCGCGCGCGAGCAGCAGGTCGTCGCCTCCCCGGCGCGCGAGCCCGAGCTTCGCGCGGAGGACCTCGCCGTAGGCGGCCTCGAAGCGCGGCACGTACGCCTCCAGCGCGGCCTCCGCGAGGCGGACCGCGGCGCTCTCGTCGGGTGCGAGGAGCGGCAGGAGCGCCTCGGCGAGCCGGGTGAGGTTCCACAGCGCGATGCGGGGCTGGTTGCCGAACGCGTAGCGGCCGCCGCGGTCGATCGAGCTGAAGGTGCGCGCGGGGTGGTAGGTGTCGAGGAACGCGCACGGCCCGTAGTCGATGGTCTCGCCGGCGATCGAGGTGTTGTCGGTGTTCATCACGCCGTGCACGAAGCCGACGCCCATCCACCGCGCGACGAGCTCGGCCTGGGCCTCGATCACCCCCTCGAGGAGGGCGAGGGCCTCGCCGCCGGCCTCGTCGGTCGGGCGCGCGCCGGGGTAGTGGCGCTTGAGCGCGTACTTCGTGAGCGCCCCGAGGGCCTCGGTGTCCTCGCGCGCGGCGAAATACTCGAACGTCCCCACGCGCAGGTGGCTCGCGGCGACGCGCGTGAGCACCGCGCCGGGCAGCGCCTCTTCGCGGTGCACGAGCTCACCCGTAGTGACGGCGGCGAGGGCGCGCGTGGTGGGCACGCCGAGCGCGGCCATCGCCTCGCTCACGAGGTACTCGCGGAGCACGGGCCCGAGCGCGGCGCGGCCGTCTCCCCCGCGCGAGAACGGCGTGCGGCCCGCGCCTTTCAGCTGGAGATCGCGGCGCGCCCCGTCGGGCGCGACGAGCTCGCCGAGCAGCACCGCGCGGCCGTCGCCGAGCTGCCGCACGAACGAGCCGAACTGGTGCCCCGCGTAGGCGAGCGCGATGGGCTCGGCCCCCTCCGGCACGGCGTTGCCCGCCACCACCGCGACGCCCTCCGCCGACGCGAGCGCGTCCGCGTCCACGCCGAGGCGCTCGCACAGCCCGCGGTTCACGCGGAGGAGCGCGGGCGCGCGCACGGGCGTGGGCGCGACGCGGGCGTACATGCGCTCGAAGAGCCGGGCGTAGCTGTTGTCGAACGCGAGCTTCATCGACCAAGGTGTAGTCGCGCCGGGCCCAGACATCCACCCGCGGGGCGCCTGCGCCAAGCTCGACCGTAGTCGTGGACGGACACCGAACCGCGCGCGTTGCGCTAACTTGCCCGAATGTCGCCCGTCTCCGCCCGATCCCCCCGGGCGCGCGCGCTCGCGCTGACCTCGCTCGCCTCGCTCGCCTCGCTCTCGCTCCACGCGGCGTGCTCGTCGTCCCCCGCGCCCTCGTCGCCCCCGCCGGGCGCCGACGCGGCCGCGCCCTGCCCGCCGCCCGAGGGCACGGGGCTCGCCCTGCCGCGACCCAAGCGGCGCACGCCGCGCTGGGCCTTCGAGCCCTGGATCTCGAAGGACATCTCCACCTCCGACGACACCCGCGCCTTCGTCGCGGGCTTCAAGTCGCGCGACATCCCCGTGGGGGTGGTGGTGCTCGATAGCCCGTGGGAGACGAGCTACCACTCGTTCGTGCCGAACCCGAAGCGCTACGGCGGCTTCGACGGCCTCTCCGACGAGCTGCACGGGCAGGGCGTGAAGCTCGTGCTGTGGATGACCTCGAACATGAACGAGTCGTCGCTCGATCTCGAGCAGGGCGGCGACCTCTACACGGGCCCCGCGCCCGACTTCGAGCGCGGCATTCTCTGCAAGTACTACGTGAACGACGGCGAGACCTCGTTCTGGTGGAAGGGCCGCGGCGCCGGCGTCGACTTCTTCAACCCCGAGGCGCTCGCGTGGTGGCACGGGCTGCAGAAGACCATTCTCCAGAAGATCGACGGCTGGAAGCTCGACTTCGGCGAGAACTACATCCTCCCCGCGCCCATGAAATCGGCCAAAGGAGAGGTGTCGCTTCAGGAGTACTCGGAGGAGTACTACAAAGACTTCTTGGCCTTCGGCGTGGCCTCGCGGGGCCCCGAGTTCACCACGATGGTGCGCCCGTGGGACGCCTCGTACCAGTTCGCGGGCCGCTATTTCGCTCGCCCGGAGGACGCCCCCGTCGCCTGGGTGGGCGACAACCGGCGCGACTGGGTCGGCCTCGCCGACGCCCTCGACAGCATGTTCCGCTCGGTGCGAAGAGGCTACGTCGTGGTCGGCTCCGACATCGGCGGATACCTCGATCGGGACGACAAGGACCTCACCAAGGAGATCCCCTTCGACCAAGACAATTTCGCGCGGTGGACCGCCGTGGGCGCGCTCACGCCGTTCATGCAGCTCCATGGCCGCGCGAACCTCGCGCCGTGGACGGTGAGCGTGCGCCCGGAGGAGACCGTCACGCTCTACCGCTACTGGTCGTGGCTCCACCACGAGCTCGTGCCGTTCTTCTACAGCTTGACCGAAGAGGCCTATGCGGGCGGGCCCAACGTGCTCGACCCGATTGGCGACGATCCGGGCTGGGCGGGCGACTTCCGGTTTCGCGTGGGCAAGGCGTTCTTCGTGGCGCCCGTGGTGGACGGGTCGGGGAAGCGCGACGTGCCGCTCCCCGCGGGCGACACCTATTATGACTTCTTCCGGCCGCAAGACGACGCCATCCCCGGCGGGCAGACGCTCCGCGGAGTCGACGTCACGGACCGCACGCGGATACCCCTCTACGTGCGCCAGGGCGCCATCATCCCCATGCACGTGGAGAACGACGTGACCGGCGCCGGCGACGCGGCGTCGAAGGGGCGGCTCACCGTGCTCGTGTATCCCGGCCCGGCCAAGCAGACATTCGTGCTCCACGACGACGACGACCAGAAGACCACGATAGAGGCCGAGGCCACGGCCGCGGGGGCGCGCGTCACGCTGTCGCGGAGCCCGAAGCCCGTGACCCTGCGCGTGCGCGCCGACAAGCCCCCGAGCGGCGCGAGCCTCGCCGGCGCGG
>DAORJJ010000076.1:0-17664 GCA_035439005.1 Polyangiaceae bacterium
CTCGGGCGGGCCGGCCTCGGGCGCGGCGGGCGTGCCCATCGCGGCCGGATCGCACGCGCCGGGCAAGACGCCGACCGCGATCCACGCGCACTCGACGACGGCGACCTCGGCGGCGCTGAACTTCAGCGCCTGCGCCGCGGTCTTCGAGGCGGTGGCCGCCGCCTTGAAATCAGATGTAGACATCAAGTACTTGGTCTCGAGCTCGTACCAGAGCAGCTCGGCCTTCTCCCACCCGAGCTTCCCGCCGACGACCACCTTCGAATACGGGTTGGTGCCGCCCATGGTCATGAGGAACGCGGCGTTGTTCGGGATGCCCGAGTTGATGTGCACGCCGCCGTTGTCCTGCTGCGTGTTGACGAACTCCTTCATGTGCGAGGGCTGCCCCTTCGCCTTGGGGTTCGAGAGATCGCGGATGGCGCCGGACGCGCCGATGGCCTCGCCGGTGAGCCAGTTGTTGCGGTCGTCGGCCTTGTAGGTGTGCTCGATGAACGAGGAGAAGATGTCGGAGATGGCCTCGTTCAGCGCGCCGGGCTGGCCCTGGTAGACGAGCTTCGAGGTGCTCGTTGTGATGCCGTGCGTGAACTCGTGCGCCACCACGTCGAGCCCGGCGGACAGCGGCTTGAAGCGCGTCGCCCCGTCGCCGTAGGCCATCTGCGTGCCGTCCCAGAAGGCGTTCTCGTAGTTGTTGCCAAAGTGCGCGGTCGACACCATGGCGGCGTTGCGCCCGTCGATGCCCGACCGGTTGAACTTGGTCTTGTAGTAGTCGTAGACGAAGCCCGCGAAGAAGTGCGCGTCCACCGCGGCGCCCTTGCCGCGAGCGACGGTGTTATCCCACGCGTTGACGGAGGTCGACGCGACGAGGGTGCCCGGCAGCGACTGCGTGGTGGCCGCCGTGTAGGTGCGGATCTCGGCGGGGCGGGTCTTGTCGACCAGGGTGAACGAGGTGCCGCTCTGGGTGACCTCGAAGGTCTTCATGTCGCCGAGCACGCCCGGGCTCGTCGCCTTCACGGTCTCGAGGTCGTCGAAGGCCTCGAGCACCGCGCCCGTCAGCGCGTCCACGGTGACGTCGAGCACCGCCGCGGTGGTCGCGCTCATCGCCCGCACGACGTGGTGCCACGCGAGCCGAGCCGGCGCGCTCGGCGGCGCGAAGACCACGAGCTCGGGGGCGGCCGCGGGGCGCAGATCGCCGCGCGTAACCTCGGGCACCCGCGAGAGCAGCTCGGCCTCGGCCCGCGCGATCGCCGCCGCCGGGGCGAGGGCGGGCTCGGTGGACGCCACGCGCACGCCGGAGACCACGTGGGCGTCCATCGCGACCAGGGCGCCGTCGTCGTCGAAGTGCACGAGTACCTCGCCGCCGCGCACGGGCACGCCGCCCGCGACCTGCTGGAGGCGCACGTGGCGGCCGCTCGCGCTCGCCTCGTCGCTCACGACGCGGAGCGCGCGCGACGGCTCGCCGAGCGCGAGCAGCCCGGGGTGCTGCGCGAGGAACGCGATCGCCTGGGTGGCCGCCGTACCGCTCGCGAGCGCCGCGCGAGGCACGCGCCCCTCGAGGTGGCGGACGTTGCCGAGCTCCGCGGACACCTCGACCTTGAACGGGCCGCCGACGGCCGCCTCGAGGGCCGCGGCGTGTTGGTCCTCCAGGTCCGCCACCGCGTCGCCGGCGCCCGCGCTGCACGCGGCGACCGAGCCGCAGGCCCCCACCGCGAGGGTGAGCAAGACGCCCCGCAGCAGGCGGTGCGTGGCCAGGGAGCCGTGTCGGAGTGGGCGCAACATGGTCTCAGCGAAGCAACATGCGCGCCATGAAGCAAGGGCTTCGAGCGCGGGAGCCCACCCGCGCCGGCCCCCGGGCGCCTCGCGCGACGGCGTCTTTCACGCGGTGATCGCGCGGTGCGCGCTTTGGCGAGACCGTGCGGCGATGTAGGGGGCACAGGCCCATGCATGGGTCATGCATGATCCATGTGTGGCCCGCTCGCGCCTCACCCGAAGGCCGCGCGAGCTCAGCCCGTCGGGCGCGGGGGCGCGAAGACCGAGAGCGGCGGCGGCTCGGTCACGTCGGTCGTGAAGAAGCCCGAGAGGCCGAGGAAGACCTGGTGGCGCAGCAGGTCCGGCGCGGCCAGCGTGCCCGAGAAATTCACGTAGCGGTTCGAGTACCCGCCGAGCGCGCCGAGCCAGTTGGTGAGCCGGTAGCGGACGAGCGCGGTGACGCCCGCGAACGTGAGGAACGCCTCGCCGTCGTTGTTGGGGCGCAGCACCGCGCGGCTCACCGTGCCGGTCATGAGCAACGCCACGTTGCGCAGGACGGGGTGGGACGGGAACGGGACGCCGCCGATGTGGCCGTCGACCGAGGTGGTGCGCCCGTAGCCGATGCGGGGGTTCGCGGCGCCGAAGGTGTAGGCCGCGCTGAGCTGCGCCTCGAACGTGGGCTTCTGGTAGAGCAGCTCGCCGCCGCCCTGCGGGCTGACGATGAGCGAGCGATCGTCGGGGTCGAGCGCGTTCGGGTCGACGGGCGTGCCTGGAGGCGGCGGCGGCGTGGGCACCGAGATGGGCGGGGGCGTGCCCACGGCGACGCCGCCGCGGCCCGTGAGCGAGAGCGCGTCGCTCGCGAAGTACGTGGCGCCCGCGTTCACGCGGCCGACGTGCACCGAGAAGTCGCCGCGACGCACGGGCACGTTCCGCGTGAAGTCGAGGAAGAAGTTGTTGTAGAGGCCCTCGTACTCGACGTCGGCGAACACGCGCGCGCTCTGGCCTACGTCCTTCAGCACCGTGCCCGAGGTGTTGAGCTGCACGAAGTCGAGGCCGCGGTGGAAGAGGCGGCTGCCGTCGGACAGGAGGCTCGGCTCGTCGCGCAGCGTGGTGCTCGCGCTCGCGCCGACGACGTGCACGTAGCGGGTGGTGGGGCTGATCTCCTGGAGGAGCTGGAACGTGAGGTTCGACAGCGTGAACGTGCGCTGCAGGTTCGCGGGGTCGACCTGGAAGAGCGCGCCGTCCTGCTGGCGCGACGAGTTCAGGGTCTGCACGCTCGAGAACGCGCGGATCGCGAGGCGCGTGCTGCGCCCGAGGCTGAAGCCGCCACCGTAGAGCCCGAGGACGCTGCCGTCTTGGGGGAGCGAGGGCCCGTCGTCGAGCTTGTAATACTGCTGCCCGAGCACCTGGAGGCTGAGCTGCTGCGGCTCCTCGCCCTTGCCCCAGAACTCGAGCTCCACGCGCCCCTCGAGGGCGTTGTACGCGGCGGGGTGCGGCGTGACCGGGCCGTTCTCCACGTCTTGGGTCTGGATGACGTTGCTGTTATAGCCGGCGATGAGCGACGCGAACGTGGTGATCTCGGTGGGCCGGTGCTGCACCGGGCGCCCCTCCGGGTCGAGCAGGCGCGCGCCGCGACCGCCGCGCGACGCCGAGCGCTGCTGCGCCCTCATCACCCGCGCGGCGACCTCGCGGCGCTCTTCCTCGGCCTGGGCCGCGGCCCGCGGGTCGAACTGCTCGTCGCGCGTGGTGCGCGGATCGATGGGGAGCAGCCCCGTGCCCTCCGCGATGGTCGTGCTCCCGGTGCGCGGGTCTTTCGGATCGGCGAGCGTCAGCGGGGCCGCGCCGGCCGCGCCGGGCGCGGGCTCCTTCGGAGGAGGCGAGCCACCCCACCCCTTCGGTCCGTCACCGGCGCTGGGCTTCGACGCAGGCTCCGGGGCGCTCGACGCCGGCGCGGGCTCTTCCGGCTTCGGGGCGGCCGCGGCGGGCTCAGCCGGCTTCGTGGTGGGCGCGCGCGGCGGGCGGGCCGGTGGCTTGGCCGGCTGGGCGAGCTGCGCGAGAAGGAGAAGCCACATGGTGTTCGGGAGACGGTGACACCCAGTGCCCCCGACTTTGCGCGATGTTGCCCCACCTTGGAGCGGACACCAACCGAAAACCCGTGCAGGAACGATTTTGGGCGCCGCGTCGCCGGCCCTGGAAGCCGCCCCTCGCGCCCGCCGGCGCCGGCGCTTGCCGACGTCGCTTCTACCCGAGCGCGCGAGGTCGTAGGGTGGTCGCGTGCGAGTCGTCGCCGTCACCCAAATTTGGCCGAACAGCCTCGAGCCGCTCGAGGCCGCGTTCAACCGTCAGCAGTTCCGCGAGCTCGCGGAGCTGTGCGATCTCGAGGTCCTCGCCGCCGTCGCGAGCTTCCCGCTGGCGGGGGTCACGGGGCAGCCGCCCCGCCCCGCGAAGCTCGCCGCCCTCCCCGGCAGTGAGCTCGTCGCCGGAATACGTACGACCTATTTGAAGCAGCTCTACGTGCCCAAGGTCGGCGTGCCGATCGCGGTGCCGCTGTACCTCGCCTCCGCCGCGCCCCACCGCGCGCTGCTCGCCTCGGCCGACGTGATCTTCGGCACGTGGGCCTACCCCGACTCGTGCGCGGCGGTGCTCCTCGCGCGCATGTTGGGAAAGCCCTCGGTCGTGAAGGTGCACGGCTCCGATCTCAACGTGATCGCCAAGCGCCCGAGCGCCCGCGCCGTGCTCTCGCGCGTGTTGCCCTTGGCCGACGCGCTCGTGTCGGTGTCGGAGCCGCTGTCCGACGAGCTGGTCGGCCTCGGGGTCGACCGCGCGCGCATCCACCTCGTCGGCAACGGCGTCGACGACGCGGTGTTTCGCCTTCAAGACAAGGCCGAGGCGCGGCGCGAGCTCGGCATCGGCGAGGACCGCCGCGTCGTGTTCTTCGTGGGCCGCCTCGAGCCGGCGAAGGGCATCGACGAGCTCATGACCGCGTGGGACCAGGTCGCGAAGGACGAGCCCTCGGCCACGCTCGTGCTCGCGGGCGACGGCGTGTCGCGCGCCAAGGTCGACGACTGGGCCCGCGGCCACGGCGAGCGCGTGCGCGTGCTCGGAGGTCAGCCGCTCTCGGCCATCGCGCGGTGGCACGGCGCGAGCGATCTGTTCACTCTGCCGAGCTGGCGCGAGGGCACGCCGAACGCGGTGCTCGAGGCGCTCGCGAGCGGGCGCCCGGTGGTGGCCACGCGCGTGGGCGGCATCCCCGACGTGCTGCGCGATCCCGAGGCCGGGGCGCTCGTGCCCGCGAAGGACCCCAAGGCCCTCGCCGCGGCGCTCACCGCCGCGCTCCGCAAGCCCTGGGACGCCGAGGCCGTGCGCGCCACCGGCCCGGGCACGTGGCGCGAGAGCGCCGCGAAGCTCCACGCGGTGCTCGAGGGGGCGCGCCGCGGCTAACCAGCCGACGCGCTCGAGAGCCCGGCGCAGCGCCGGGCTTTGCGCGATGCTACCGGGACTCTCCCTGCCCCGGCCTTCAGGCCGGGCAGGAGCCTGGAGCGGCTAGCCGAGCAGGGCCTCGGCGAAGGTGGCGGCGAGGCCCATGATGGTGTGTTGGGGGTTCACGCCCAAGTTCGTGGGAATGACCGAGGCGTCGGCGACGACGAGGCCCTCGTAGCCGTGCACCCGGCCGAGCCCGTCGACCACGCTGCGCTTCGGATCGGTGCCCATGACGCAGCCCCCGAAGAGGTGGCTCAAGATCGCCACGTACTTCCGAGGATCGAGCGGCGCGTCCCTGAGAGTGTCTATCTGGTCGGCGTCGAGCTTGTAGGGCATCCCCGAGATGCCAGGCAGCACGGCCTTCGCGCCGGCGGCGACGTGTTGCTTCGCCACGAGCCACATGCCCTGGCGGAAGCGCTCCATGTCGGCGGGATTGAGTGTATAGTGCACGACTGGATTGCCGAGGAGCGATGAGGTGATCTTCCCCACCGACTCGGCACGCACCGCGTGGCACCACATGGCGATGTGGCGGTATTCGGAGAGGCGCCGCATGAGCTCGGCGCCGCCGCCGGCCAGGCGACTGGCCACGAGCTCGAGGGGTATCGCCAGGGTCTCGAGCTTGAGCCCGGGCTCGTCGCGGAAGCCGGTGCTGGCCCACCCTTGCGTGGCGCCGATGTTCATGTCGACCGGCTCGTCGTAGCAGCCGAACACGCCGGTGCCGGGGTGCGCGCGGAAGTGGGCGCCGAGCGCGGGCAGGCGCACGCCCGACCGCATGAGCAGCACGGGCGAGTGGGTGACCGAGGCGGCCACGACGACCCCCTTCCTCGCCCGCACGTCGAACCGCGTGCCCTCGCGGCGCGTGCGCGGGTGCACGAAGCGGCCGGCGACGCCCACCGCCCGGCGGCCCTCGAACACCACGTGGCTCACCGGCGCGGACGAGAGCACGAGCCCGCCCCGCGCGAGGGTCTCCGGCACATAGTTCAGGTTGGTGCTCTGCTTCTTCAGCGAGCGACAGCCCTGCAGGCACTGCCCCGAGCCCACGCACCCGGCGACGTAGCGCCGCATGACGTGCGACTCCTTGAAGGCGAGGGCCTCCGCGCCCGCGATGGCGAGCCGGTTCGAGCGCCCGAGCGCCGCGGCAGGCACCTCCTCGACCGAGAGCTCGCGCTCGATGCGCGCCTGGGCCGCGCGCACGGGCGCCTCGAGCCCGGTGACGCCGTGCTCACGCTCCCACTGGGCGAAGATGTCCCCCGGCGTGGGCACGCAGATGGCGCTGTTGACCACCGTGGTGCCGCCCATCGTGCGCGCCTGCACCACCGGCCAGAGCGCGCGGCCCATGGTGACCTGGGCGCCCCAGTCGTCCATGAGGTCGCGCATGCCGCCGTACACCGAGTGCGGGTAATGCTCGGGATCGCGCCACGCGCCGGCCTCGACGAGCGCCACGCTGGCGCCGCCACGCGCGAGGGTGACCGCCGCCGTCGCGCCGCCCGCGCCCGAGCCGACGACCACGTAGTCGACCTCGGCCTGGAGGTGGTGCTCGTCTTTGCTGCGGTACGCGACGTGGCGGCCGGACGGAGGCGGGGGGGCGTGGACGCGCGCGCTCACTCGGTCCTCCAGGTGTCCGGATCGGGCGGGAGCGCGGAGAGCCCGAGGCGCGCACGCACCTCGGCGCCCTGCCCCCACGCGAGCCCCGCCACGAGCTTGAGCAGAAAGATGGCCTGCCGCACGACGTAGTTCTCCGTCTGGGCGATGGCGTTCGCGTGCTTGTCGCCGAGCCGCGGCGAGAGGGCGAACGCCGGGAGCGGCACGCCCACGGTGAAGACCGGGGTCAGGTGAAACACGACCGCCCCGAGGACGACGCCGAGCCACACGAGCGGCGTGGTCTCCTCGCGGTACCGCTCGAGGAAGGCGTCGAGCCCGCAGTCTTCGGCGCCCGGCAGCTCGTCGGTGCGGGGGTAGAGGAGCACGATCGCGGACCTCACGAGGGCAAGCACGCGCCGAGCGTAGCACCCTCGGCGCCTCGCGGCGGCGTGAGTGCCTCGAGACCGCGGCCCGCGCGCCGAGCCCGACCCGCGCGCCGCCGTGCGATAGTGCCGGCATGCGCGCGCGCGACCTCGGCGTCACCTTGCTCTTCTTTCTCTCGGGCACGAGCGGCCTCGTGTTCGAGGTCGTGTGGCTGCGGTACCTCACGCTGGTGGTCGGCCACACCACGTTCGCCGCGAGCGTGGTCGTGTCGGGCTTCCTCGGGGGCCTGGCCCTGGGCAGCTACGTCTTCGGGCGCCTGGCGGGCCGGGTCTCGCGCCCGCTGCGGGCGTACGCCGCGCTCGAGCTCGCCACGGGCCTGTCGGCGCTCGTGTTCACGCTGCTGCTGCGCGACGCGTCGCGCCTCGCGGCGGTCCTCGGCGTGCCCGGGGGTGGCCCCCTCGCCGTGCGCGTGCTGCTGGCGATCGCGCTCGTCGCGCCGCCCGCGTTCGTCATGGGCGGCACGCTGCCCCTGCTCACCCGCTTCGTCGCGCGAGAGCTGCCCGAGGTGGGGCGGCGGTTCGGGCTCCTCTACGGAGTCAACACGCTCGGCGCGGCGGCCGGCGCGGCGCTCGCGGGCGTCTGGGTGATCGGGGCGTACGGGGTGTGGCGCGCCGCGGCCGCCGCCGCGGGCGTGAACCTGCTCGTGGCCGCGGTGTCGTTCGCGCTCTCGCGGGCCGTGGAGCGCCAAGCGCCCGAGCCCGACGGAGCCCCAGAGACCGCCGAAGACCCCACCGAGACCGCGAAGACCGACGCGCCGCCGCTTGACCGCGCGGGCCGGCTCCTCGTCGCCGCCTTCGCCGTCGCGGGCTTCACCTCGATTGGCTACGAGGTGCTCTGGTTTCGGGTGATTGGCATGTTCGTCCACTCGACGTCGTATGCCTTCTCGATGTCGCTCGTGGCCTTTCTGCTCGGCCTCGTGCTCGGCGCGCTGCTCTATTCCACGCGGCTCGCGGGCCGCTACCGTGATCTCGACATCTTCGCGACGGCGCAGCTCCTGCTCGCGTTCCTGGGGCTGCTCTCGATGGTGCTCCTCGGGCACTCGGGCGCGCTCGGGGAAGGGCTCCGCGCGCTGCTGCCCGGCGAGGGCACGCACATCGCCCGCATGCTGCTGCACGCCGCGATCGTGATGCTCGTGCCCTCCACGGTGATCGGCGTGGTCTTCCCCTGCGTCGTGCAGCTCACCACCACCCACCTGCGGGCGGCGGGCCGCACTGTAGGTCTGCTCTATTCCGTCAACACCCTGGGCGGGATCGCGGGCTCGTTCGTGGTGGGCTTCGTGGCCATTCCGCTCGCGGGCACTCAGTGGTCGTTCGTGGCGATGGCGGCCGCGAACGCGGTCGTCGCGGCGCTGCTCGTGCGGTCGGACGCAGGCACGGAGGCTCGCGTCAAGGCGCGCACGTACGTCGCGTCCCTCGCGCTCGTGCCGCTCTCGCTGCTCGCGGTGCCGCCGGGGTGGCTCGTGGGCCAGTGGCTAAGAGGCACTCCGGGCACGCCGCTCGACGTGAAGGAGGGCCGCGACGGCGTCGTGGCGGTGCTCTCGCACTCGTACGAGGAAGACTGCAAGGGCAAGCCCGACTGCCCCGCCGAGTGCGCCGCGAAGCCGTGGAGCTTCCGGCAGCTCAAGTTCGGCTCGGTGTCGTACGCCACCACCTCGGTGCTGGGCCGGCGCTACATGACGACGCTCGCGAACCTGCCCATGCTCACCCACCCTGCCCCGCGGGACGCGCTGCTCGTGTGCTTCGGCACGGGGACGACGGCCGGCACCTTCGCCGGGTACTCCGAGCTCGGCTCGCTCACGATCGTCGACGTGAGCCCGGAGGTGTTCGCGGCGGCTCCCTATTTCGAGTCCGAGAACCACGGAGTGCTCCAGGATCCGCGCACGAAGACCGCGCTCGACGACGGGCGGCATTTCCTCGCCGCGCACCCGGAGGCGCGCTTCGACGTGATCTCGTTCGAGCCGCCGCCGCCCATCTCCGCGGGCACCGTGAGCCTCTACACCCGCGAGCTCTACGCGCTCATGGCGGCGCGCCTCCGCCCGGGGGGCCTCGTCACGCAGTGGATCCCCATGCAAGAGCAGTCGGACACGCAGAACCGCATGCTCGTGCGGAGCATGCTCGACGCCTTCACCGACGTGTCGCTGTGGATGCCTTCCATGAACGAGGCCGTGCTCCTCGCCTCGAGCGAGCCGGTCACGCTCGATCTCGCGCGGTGGCGCGCGCGGTGGGAGGAGCCCCGCGTGCGCGACACGCTGGCGCGCTCGGGCTTCTCCGGGCCCGCCGCGCTGCTCGGCACGTTCGTGGCGGATCGCGCGGCGCTCGACCGCTACGCCGCGGGGCACGCCGCGGTGACCGACGATCTCCCGGTGGTCGAGTATCCCCTCCAGCGGCGCACACCGGCCTTCGACGTCGCGACCCTCTACGCCGACCACGCGAGCCCGCTCGACCACGCGGTCTCGGTGCGCGACGACGAGCGCGCGCGGCTGCCGGCCGAGCGCGCCGCGAGCGAGCGGATGGCGCTGGCGGCGCGAGAGCACTTCGCGGGCCGCCGCGGCGCGGCCACGGCGCTCGTGCGAGAGGCGGAGGCGCTCGCGGGCCCCACGGCGTACACGGAGCTCTTTGGCCACTCGCTCTACCCGTGTGTGCTGCGGGCCGAGAGGTAGCGATAGGGCGCGAGCGCGCGGCTGGGGAAATAGAGCACCGCATACTTTTTTTCCGGGGAAGGCGCGGGGCGCTTCGTGACTTGAGTCCCCATGACAGACCCGCCCGCGCTCGCGGCCCCGCCACCGCCACCTCCCGCGGCACCACCCGAGCCTGCGCCTTCGACGGGAGCGCGACGCCACGATCGCCTAGCAGGGGTGCTGCTCGGCACGGCCCTCGGCGACGCCCTCGGGCTGCCGATGGAGGGGATGAGCGCCGCCGTGGTCGCCCGGTATTTCCCCCGCGTCGATCGCTTCCATCTGCTTGGGCGGCGCGGCTTCGTGTCGGACGACACGGAGCAGAGCGCGCTCATAGCACAGAGCCTCGGTCGCCACGCCGGAGCGCCCGACGCCATCGTGCGGGCCTTCCGAAGGGCGCTGCTCGGGTGGTTCTTGCGCCTGCCTTGGGGCATCGGGTGGGGCACGCTCCGCGCGTGCGCGCGGATCCTCGTGGGCGTGCGCGAGAGCGGAGTGCGCACCGCCGGGAACGGCGCGGCGATGCGCGCCGCGATCGTGGGCGCAGCCTACGCGGAGGACGCGATCTCGCGGCGGCTCGTGGGGGAACGACTCGCTCGCGTGACCCACACCGATCCTCGCGCCGTCGCGGGCGCGTTGTTCGTGGGAGAGGTCGCGGCCGCATGTGCCTGCGCACCCCACGCGCAACTCGACGCGCGTGCGCTGGTCGCGGAGGTCGGGGAGCCGTCGCTCCGGAGCGCGCTTGAGCTGGCCGTGACGCTCGCGGAGGAGGGGGTGGACGAGGGCGAGGCCGCCGCGCGGCTCGGCACCTCGGGCTTCGTGCTCCACTCGGTGCCCTTCGCCACGTACGCGTTTCTTCGAGGTGGGACCCCGCTCGAGGTGATCCAGCGCGCGATCGCGGCCGGCGGCGACACAGACTCGAACGCGGCGATCGCGGGGGCCTTCGCCGGCGCGCTGCACGGCGAGAGCGGCCTCCCCGCGGCGTTGCTCGAGGAGCTGCACGACGGACCGTTCGGCCCGACGCACCTCCGCGCGCTCGCAGCGCACCTCACGCCAACCGAGGCCATCGCCGACGGCAGCTCGCGCGGGGAGAGACTCGCGACGTACTCACCCACCCTCGCGCTGGCGCGCAACCTCGCGCTCTTCCCGGTCGTCCTTGTTCACGCGGTGCGCGTGGTCGCTTCACGCTTCGTGTGAGCCGGGGAGGCGCGGCCCGGCGACCGCGTCGCGGAGCGCAGCCTCGAGGTCGACGTGGGTGTGGCGAAATCCCAGCCTCTCGAGCTTCTCGGGGAGCGCGCGCGCCCCCAAGAGGGCCATGCACGCCACCTCGCCGAGCACGCCCTCGACGACGAAGCCGGGGAGCGGCGCCCACACGGGGCGCCCGAGCACCCGGCCGAGGGTCTGGGCGAGCTCGCGCATGCGCACCGGCGCGGGGCCGACGGCGTTGAAGGGTCCGGACAGCTCCGGGCAGGTGAGCGCGAAGAGGAGCATGTCGGCGAGATCCCTCGGGTCCACCCAGGGCACCCACTGCGTGCCCGAGCCCGGGACTCCCCCGAGGAACCCGCGGAACGGCGGCGCCATCATCCCCACCGCGGACGAGGTCACCACGCCGATTCGCGCGTACGAGACCCGCGCGCCGGCCTCGAGCGCGGGGGCGCACGCGCCCTCCCAGTCGGCGCAGACGCTCGCGATGAAGCTCGCCCCGCTCGCCCCGCTCGCCGCGCGCCCGCCGTCGTCGCCCACGGGCTCGTCGCCGTGGGCGCCGTAGTATTGCCCCACGGCGGACGCGGACACGAGGGCCACGCGACCTCGCCCGCGCGCCACCGCCTCCGCGACGCGCGTCGTGGCCTCCACGCGGCTCGTGCGGATGAGCGTCTTCTCGCGCGCGCTCCAGCGCCGCCCCCAGATGCTTTGCGCGGCGAGGTGCACGACGCCGTCGCAGCTCGCCACGACATCCTGCCAGCTCCCCGCATGCGAGGGGTCGCCCTCCACGATCGCGACGCGCGGCTCGAGCACGGCCCGCGCCCGCCCCGCGTCGCGCGTGAGCACGAGCACCTCGTCTCCTCGCTCGAGCAGCCGCGCCGTCACGCGCGCGCCGACGCCCCCCGTTCCGCCGGTCACGAGCACGCGCATCGGCTCAGGGTCGCACAGTCTCCCAGCTTCGCCGCGTCGACGCTCGCGACGCCCTCGCGACGCGGCCTCCGCCAAGACTCTGGTAGCCTCCCGGGGATGCGCGACTCCCGACCTCCGGCCTCCTCGTCGTACGGGCCGAGCGGCCCGGTGTCGGCGGCCGGCGTCGGGATCCCGCCTGGGCCGGCGAGCGGGCTCATGGCGTGGCTCCCTGGGCTCTGGGTCCTCCGCCACTACCAGCGCGCCTGGCTGCGGCACGACGTCGCCGCGGGGCTCGTGCTCACGGCGCTGCTCGTCCCGGCGGGCATGGGCTACGCCGAGGCCGCGGGCCTGCCGGCGATCACGGGGCTCTACGCCACCATCGGCCCGCTGCTCGCGTACGCCCTCTTCGGCCCGTCGCGGATCATGGTGCTCGGCCCGGACTCGGCCCTCGCGGTGCTCATCGCCGCCGCCGTCACCGCGAAGGCGGGCGGAGATCCCGAGCGCGCGGTCGCGCTCGGCGCGGTGCTGGCGCTGTTCACGGGTCTCTTCTGCGTGGTCGCAGGCCTCGCCAAGGCAGGCTTCTTGACCGACCTGCTCTCCAAGCCTGTACGTGTAGGGTACATGAATGGCATGGCCCTCGCGGTGCTCGTGTCGCAGCTCCCGAAGCTCTTGGGGTTCTCGGCGGGCGGCGAGAGCGTGCCCGAGACGGCAACGCGGCTCGTGGGCGGCGTGCTCGCGGGCCGCGCCAAGCCGGAGGCCGTCGTGATCGGCGCCGCCTGCCTCGCGCTCATCCTCGCGCTGCGCGCCGCCGCCCCGAAGCTCCCGGGCGTGCTCTTCGCGGTGGTCGGCGCGACCCTCGCTGTGAGGTGGCTCGGCGCGGGCGCCCGCATCTCCGTGGTCGGCACCGTGCCGCGCGGAGTGCCCATCCCGTCGCTGCCGCTCGTGCACCTCTCGGAGCTCACCGACCTCGCCATCGCGGGCGCGGGGATCGCGCTCGTCTCGTTCGCCGACACGAGCGTGCTCTCACGGACGTTCGCGGCCCGAAACCGGCTGCGGGTCGACCCGAACCGCGAGCTCATCGGGCTGGGCGCGGCCAACGTCGTCGCGGGGCTCCTCCGCGGGTTCCCCATCAGCAGCAGCTCGTCGCGCACGCCCGTCGCCGAGTCGGCCGGCTCGCGCACGCAGCTCACGGGCGTGGTGGGGGCGCTGGCGATCGTGGTGCTCCTCGTCGCGGCGCCGTGGCTCCTCCGCGATCTCCCGACGACCGCCCTCGCGGCCGTCGTGATCAGCGCCGCGCTGCGGCTCTTCGACCTCGCCGCGCTGCGGGTGTTCTTCCGCGTGAGACGCGCCGACTTCGTGCTCTCGCTCGTCGCCTTCCTCGCGGTGGCGCTCCTCGGCGCGCTGCAGGGCATCGCGGTCGCCGTCGCCGTCTCCCTGCTCGACTTCATCCGCCGCGCGTGGCGACCGCACGACGCGGTGCTCGGGCGGGCCCACGGCGTCAAGGGCTACCACGACCTCAAGCGCTATCCCACCGCCCGCCAGGTGCCGGGGCTCCTGCTCTACCGGTGGGACGCGCCGCTCTTCTTCGCCAACGCCGACACCTTCCGCGAGCGCATCGTCGCCGCGGTCGACGACGCGGAGGGAGGGATCCTGTGGGTCGTCGTGGCGGCCGAGCCGATCACCGACGTCGACACGACCGCCGCCGAGATGCTCGAGGAGCTCGACAAGGAGCTCGCGGCGCGGGGCGCGGAGCTCGCGTTCGCCGAGCTCAAGGATCCCGTGAAGGACCGCCTCGAGCGCTACGGCTTGGGGAAGAAGATCGGCCACGCGTTCTTCTTCCCGACGATCGGCGTCGCGGTGAAGGCGTTCCTCGAGCGGCACCAGCTCGAGTGGACCGACTGGGAGCAGGGCTCCGCGGCGGAGACGGCCCGACTCGCGCCGCCTCCGGACCTCAAGGGGTGACGTCGGCGCAGCAGCGGAAGCCGGTCGAGTAGTCGTGGTAGGTGTAACCGTGCGCGCTCGTGCGGTATGCGCAGCCATCGCCGTGCTGTGAAGTGTCGAGCCAGTAGCCGCCCTGGAACGTGCCGTTCGGATCGGCGGTCCACTCGTGGAGGTTGCCGACCATGTCGAAGGCGCCGAGGTCGTTCACGCAGTCGGGGGAGGCGCCGGTCTTCGCGACGCCGCCCTCGAGTTGGTTGTTGCGGGGGTCGTTCAGCTCGGTGAGGCCCCAGCCGCGGCGCATGGTCGCGGCGTGGTAGGTCAACATCGGCGCGGGGCCGCTGTCGTGGCACTTCCCGGGCGCGCGCCTGGGCCCGTACGGGAACGCGTAGCCCTCGCTCCCGCCGCAGGCCGCGCGCCACTCGACCGGCTGGCAGAGCCGCTTGCCCGCGGCGGCGCACGCGCGCTCCGCCTGCGCCGCGCTGATGTAGCCCTGCGGGACGACGCCCGCGACGCTACGTGCAACATACACGCTTCCGGCGACAGGCGTGTGGTAGGGCGAGTGCGGCCGCACGGTGCCGTCCGGGAGCTGCTCGACGAGCGAGCCCTCGTATTTGTCGACGCAGAACCGCGAGGCGAAGCTCACCATGTCGGGGGGGCAGCGCGCGCCCGGTCGGGCGGCGGGCAAGGTGCCCTCGGCGACGGGGTTCAGCCGGGACGGGACGTAGCTCGCGATGGCGTGCTCGACCGAGCCCGGGCTCCCCGCCGGGACGGGCCTCCGTGCGCCGGAGAACGCCGGCGCGAGGGCGTGGAGCGCCTCGAGCACCTGTGCCCGGCACTCGGTCGGGGGCGCGGCTGGGGGCGACGCCCGCACGACCGACGTGGGGCCGGCGACCGCGACCAGCGCCGCGACGGCGACGCCCGCCGCGGCGACCCTCATGCGACGCGAGGCCATGCCTCTCGGTAGCACCGCGCGGCGCCCGCGGCCAAGGGACGGACAGGGCCCCGCGGCGGTTGTATGCAGCCTGCATGTTGTCCTGGGCGGGCCCGACTCCGAGACACACCCGCTCACACCTACCCACAACCCCGCGTTCCCGGTGGCGTTTCCGCCGAATCTCGGGTAAAGAGCCACGATGGACGCCATCCGAGTTCGCGGCAGCGCGACCCCCCTCCGCGGCCGCGTGCGGGTCAGCGGCGCGAAGAACGCCGCGCTCCCCATCTTGTGCGCCACGCTGCTCTCGGACGGCGAGAGCCGCCTCCGCAACGTGCCGCGCCTGCGCGACATCGAGACCACGGCGGCGCTCCTGCGCTTCATGGGGCGCGACGTCTCGGTCGCCACGCCCGAGGTTATCGTGGCGGCGGGGAGCAACGTCCGCCCCGAGGCGCCCTACGAGCTCGTCAAGCAGATGCGGGCGAGCGTGATGGTGCTCGGGCCGCTCCTCGCGCGCTTCGGCCGCGCGAAGGTGTCGCTGCCCGGCGGCTGCGCGATCGGCGCGCGCCCCATCGACCAGCACCTGAAGGCGCTCGAGGCGATGGGCGCGACGATCCGCCTCGACCGCGGCTACGTCATCGCCGAGGGGCCCGGCGGCGCGGGCCGGCTCCGGGGCGCGGAGGTGGTGTTCGACCTGCCCACCGTCACGGGCACCGAGAACATCATGATGGCCGCGGCGCTGGCGAAGGGCACGAGCGTGCTCGTGAACGCGGCGCGCGAGCCCGAGGTCGAGGAGCTCGGCCGCATCTTGAACAAGATGGGCGCGCAGGTCTCCGGCGCGGGCACCGACGTCATCGAGATCACCGGGGTCGAGCCGGGCGCGCTCGCGCCGTTCGATCACGCCGTCATCCCCGATCGCATCGAGGCGGGCACGTACATGATCGCCGCGGCGATGCACGAGGGCAGCGACGTGGTGCTCGAGGGCGCCGAGTGGGACGACCTCGAGGCGCTGTCGCTGAAGATGCGCTCGGCCGGCGTCCAGGTCACCGGCGAGGGCCGCGACATCCGCGTGCGCCGCGCCGGGCCGCTCCGCCCGGTGAACGTGACGACCGCGCCGCACCCCGGCTTCCCCACCGACATGCAGGCCCAGTTCATGGTGCTCATGTGCTGCGCGCAGGGCGAGAGCGTCATCACCGAGACCATCTTCGAGAACCGCTTCATGCACGTGCCCGAGCTGCAGCGCATGGGCGCGAGCGTGGCCCTCCGCGGGCACACCGCCGTGGTGCAGGGCGTGCCCCGCCTCTATGGCGCCAGCGTGATGGCGACCGATCTGCGCGCGAGCGCGTCGCTCGTGGTCGCGGGGCTCGTCGCCGAGGGCGAGACCGAGGTGCGCCGCGTCTACCACCTCGACCGAGGCTATGAAGAGCTCGAGAAGAAGCTCTCCGCGCTCGGCGCGGACGTCGCGCGGGTGAAGGGCGCCGAGGGCTGAGCGACGGGCGCTGAACCTCCGTCACGCCCTCACCACGAGGACGGCGCGCGCTCGCGCGAAATCGCTCGCGAACCACTCCGGCGACGCACCGCGCACGAAATGCGTTAGCCTCCCTGCGACATGAGCTTTCTCCAGCCCGGGAGCATCTTCGGCAACGATTTTCGCATCATCCGGCACCTCTCGTCGGGCGGCATGGGCTCCGTGTTCGTGGTCGAGCAGCTCTCCACCGGCAAGGAGCGCGCGCTCAAGGTGATGCACACCGAGTTCTCGACCGACGAGGCGCACCGCACGCGGTTCGAGAGCGAGGCCCGCGTCTCCGCGTCGATCGAGAGCGACCACGTGGTGGAGGTGCTCGCCGCCGGCGTCGACGCCGAGTCGAACATCCCCTGGCTCGTGATGGAGCTGCTCCGCGGCGAGACCCTGGACGACCACGTGACGCACCGCGGGCCCATGGCCGTGGGCGCGGTGCGCGAGTGCGCCAAGCAGCTCCGCCACGCGCTCGAGCAGGCCCACCTGCTCGGCCTCGTGCACCGCGATCTCAAGCCCGAGAACCTGTTCCTCGCGAGCGCGCGCCGCGACGACGTGCCGTTCACCCTGAAGATCCTCGATTTCGGCATCGCCAAATGGGCGCAGGAGGCGAAGGGCACGCTGAAGAACTCGCAGATGCTCGGCTCGCCGCTGTGGATGGCCCCCGAGCAGCTCCAGACCGGCGCGCTCATTTCGCCGGCCACCGACGTGTGGGCGCTGGGCCTCATCGCGTACTTCCTGCTGACCGGCACGCACTACTGGTCCACGGCCAACAGCCCCGATCCGAGCATCACGGGCCTGCTCATCGAGATCGCGAGCAGCCCGATGCCGCCCCCGTCGGAGCGCGCCGCGCAGTTCGCGCCCGACGCGCCCCTGCCCGAGGGCTTCGACGCCTGGTTCGAGCGCACGACGAGCCGCGCCATGGCCACGCGCTTCGAGCACGCCGGCCCGTGCCTCGAGGAGTTCATCGCGCTCCTCGAGGAGGCGCAGGGCGCGGCCGCGGCCACGCTGCCGGTCATCCAGCAGGCCGAGCCCGCGTTCGGCGCGTCGCTCACCGGGGCGGAGGACCCCGAGATGCTCCTCCGCATCGCGCGCGTCTACGAGCTGCGCGACACCGACCGCCCGCGCGCCGTCGAGGCGTACCGCCGCGTGCTGTCGGTGGCGCCTCGGTCCCGCGAGGCATTCGATGCACTCTGCACGCTCCTCGAGGGCATGGCGCGGTGGGACGAGCTCGCCGCGCTCCTCGAG
>DAORJJ010000077.1:0-17650 GCA_035439005.1 Polyangiaceae bacterium
TCGAGCAGAGGAAGCGGCGGGGCGCCTTCACCCTCGACGGGAAGCTCGAGCAGCTCGACGGTGACGGGAAGGTCTCCGAGACCAAAGAGCTCCGGGTGCGCGTCACCGCGAGGCCCGCGCCGGCCACGCCGCGCTCGGAGATCATGCGCTACCTGGAGAACGGCGCCGACAAGACCGCCGAGGCGCGGGAGCGCGCCGCGAGCGCGTCGCCAAAGCGCGGCAAGCGCCGCGACCTCAAGCTGCCGTTCCTCGCGAGCGAGCAGCCTCGCTACACGTTCGCGATCACCGAGCGGCACCCCACGTTCCCGTCGCGCGTCCGCGTCGCCTTCACGCCGCTCTTGCCCGCGGAGGACGCGCTCAAGGGCTCCGCGTGGGTCGAGACCACGACGGGCGCGCTCCTCAGCCTCGGCTTCTCGCTGAGCCGCAACCCGACCTTCATCGACCACGTCGAGGTGCAGATCGCGTTCGGCCTCGACACGCCGCTCGGGCGCGCGCCTTCGGAGATCTCGTTCGAGGCGCGCGGGCGATTCCTGTTCTTTCACAAGCACTTGCGAGGGCACGCGACCGTCTCGAGCCCGCGCGTCGCGTTCTGAAGCGTGCGCCGGGGGCGGCGTGCCCGTCACACGTGGGTGCAAGTCCCGGTTCGCGCGCCCCCACGCCCGCGGGCTGAAGCCCCGGGCAGGGAAAGCTCACGGTTGCGGTGCGCGAAGCCCGCCGCGGCGGGCTGCTTCGGCTCTCGTCGCGACCTAACGCCGAGCCCGCCCCGCGGGCTTTGAGCGGGTTGATCCCTGGATTTCACTGCCCCGGGCTTCAGCCCGCGGGCGGAAATCGCGCGTCGCCCCGCAACGCAACGCTAAACTCGCTCAGGATTTCTGCGTGCCTCGCGCTTGGACCGCCCGCGATCAGGGATTTGCCCCGTCACACTCGCGCGCCCCCACGCGACAGTCACCCTATGCACGGCCACCGCCTCATCCTCGCGTGCGCGTGCGTGACCGGGCTCGCCGGCGCGCTCGTCGCGTGCCCCACCCCTCGCCACGGGGACGAGCGATCCGGCGCCACGCCTCCCGCCGACGCCGCCGAGACCGCGCCTCGCGAGGCCGACGCCGCGGCGCCACGCGCGGCCGACGCACGCGCCCCGAGCGCGCCCGACGCCGCGCCACCGCAGCAAGATCCCGACGGCAACGACGATCCGACCGAGGGTGAGGCAGCGGCCCGCCCCGCCCTCCCCCTCGGCGCCGGCGCCTTCGTGCCCGTGGGCAAGCCGCCGCTCGGGTGGCAGCGGATCTGCGATCTCCGCGCGTTCGACGGGCGGCTCTACCTCGCGCACGCGAACCAGCCGCTCGGCACCGACGGGGCCACGATCACGACCTACGATCCGCGCGACGCGGCGCGACCCTTCCGCGTGGCCTTCGACTGGAACCGCTTCGGCGAGCCCACGAAGGGCGGCGGCGGCGGCCAGGGATTTCTGCGCGTGCACGCGATCGACGGGCGGCTCTTCGTGCCCGACGCGGACCCTCCGTACGGCGGCCTCGGCGCGCTCGACCACGGCACCGAGGGGTACGTGTTCATCTCCGACGCGCGCGGCGCCTTCGCGCCCGCTCGCGGCCCCCACAAGGCGCTCCCCGTCCGCCCCGAGCCCGGCCCCGACGGGCGAGCGGGCGCGGCCGTGCTCCCGCGCGCGTACCACGTGCTCGACGTCATCAAGTTCCGCGGGCGCCTCTACGCGTCGACCGGCTCGGTGCCCCCGACCGCGCGCGCCTGGGCCGGGCCGTCTCCGGGCGCGCTCCACCTCGCGAGCCCCACGCTCGATCGCTTCACCTACGCGCTCGGGTTCCCCTCGCCGTATCCCGGGGGCGTGTGGCGGCTCACCTACCTCGTGCGGTTTCGCGACGCGCTGTACGCCGGCCTCCAGGACTACGACGGCAAGAGCCCTTACGACTACGTCGTGCTCCGCCCGGCGCCGGGGCGCGACGTGCTCGAAGAGTCCGACGCCCGCGGCGCGCGCATCACCGAGCTCGGCGCGGCGTTCACGCTGCGGTGGTACGCCGACGGCGGCGCGCTCTACTGGCTCGCCGGCACGCGCGACGGCGACGTGCAGCTCCGGCGCACGGTCGACGGCGCCGCGTGGACCGAGGTGCAGCTGCCGGCGGAGCTCGGGCGGCCCACCGACGTGAAGCGCTTCCGCGGGCACCTGGTGGTGCTCGGCGAGCGCGGCCTCGCGGCCCTCGATCCCGCGGGCGGGTCGGCGCGCATGCTCGCGCGCGTCACCGACAAGAAGACGCCCTTCGGCGTCGACGACGTGTTCTGCGCCGCGCCGCTCGGCGTCCTAGGCGACGTCCTCTACGCGGGCGGCCAGCGCGGCGCCGTGCTCTACCGGTTCGAGGAGGCGGGCGCCGACGCGCCCCGTTGACACGGCCTCGCCACCCCCGGATCCTCCGGGCATGGACGTCGTCCGCCACGGCATCGACCTCTTCCGGCTCACGACCTCGGCCGTCGCCGCTGCGCGAGGCGCTGTCGCGCGCGCGCGCGACGGGGAGCCTCGACCGATCCCGCGCCCCGCGAGCGCGGCGGGGAAGCGGCGCAACATCTTGTTCGTCACCGTCGACCAGCAGCGCTACGACGCGCTCGGGGTGAACGGCGGGCAGATCGCGCGGACCCCCGCGGTGGACGCGCTCGCGCGCGAGGGGCTCTGCTACCGCCGCGCCCACGTGCAGAGCGTCGTGTGCATGCCCGCGCGCTCGACGATGCTCACGGGCCTCTACCCTCGCACGCACGGCGTCGTCTCCAACGGCGTGAGCCTGCCGGACGACGGCACGAGCGTCGCCGCGTGGCTGCGCGAGCGCGGCGGGTACAAGACCGCGCTCATCGGGAAGGCCCACTTCGATCCGCACATCGATCCGCTCCTGCGCTTCCGCGAGAACCGCCTCGCGGCCGAGGGCCTGCGCTCGCTGTGGTACGGCTTCGAGCACGCGGAGCTCGCGACCCACGGCCCGCTCGGCGCGCACCACTACGCCCGCTGGGTCCAGAAGGAGCACCCCGAGGACGTGCGCGGCTTCGCCGGCGTGCTGAGCGGCTCGGGCGGCGGCGACACCGGCGCGCCCGAGGTGAAGCACAACCCGGTGCCGCGGGGCGTGTACCACACCGACTGGGTCGCGGACCGCGCGATCGAGTGGCTGCGGGGCGTGGGCGACGCGCCCTTCTTCTGCTGGGTGAGCTTCCCCGATCCTCACCACCCGTTCGATCCGCCCGCGGAGGAGGTGAAGAAGCGCATCGACTGGCGCGACGTGCCCCTGCCCGCCGGAATGCCCACGAGCCCCGAGGCGACCGCCGCGCTCCTCGCGGGCAAGCCGCGGCACTGGCTCGCGTGGTGGGAGGGGCGCTTCCGCAACCCCGAGGGCTGCCCGGCGAGCTTCGTCCCGTCGCGGCTGACGCGGGAGATGGTGCGGGAGATGACCGCGATGATCCACGTCGAGAACGAGCTCATCGACGAGGCCGTGGCGCGGTTGCTCGCGACCCTCGAGGCGCTCGGGCTCTCCGAGGACACGGATGTATTCTACACATCCGACCACGGCGATCTCCAGGGTGACCACGGCCTCTTCTTCAAGGGCCCGTACCACGTGGACTCGCTCATGCGCGCGCCGCTCGTCTGGCGCCCGGCGCCCTCCGCGGGGATAGGCCACGCCGAGATCTCCGAGCCGGTGGGCCACCTCGATCTCGCGCCCACCTTCTGCGCGGTCGCCGGGCTCCCCACGCCCGCGTGGATGCAGGGCGCGCCGCTTCCGACCGCGCCGGGCTCGGGCCGCGAGCAGGTGCTCACCACGTGGGACAGCCAGTTCGCGAAGGTGGGGATGCACCTCGCGACGATCCACCGCGGCGGCGTGACCTGCACGGCCTACGCGCCGTCCACGCGCGACGTGGGCGGGCGCTTCCCGATCTATTGGCCGCTCTGGAACCGCGGCGGCGAGGTGCCCCGCTACGACGGCACCGAGGGGGAGCTCTACGATCTGCGCGAAGACCCGCTCGAGCGCGTGAACCTGTGGTCGGATCCGTCGCGGCGCGCGCTCCGCGACGAGCTCGTGCAGACCCTGCGCGAGGCCCTCCCTCCCCCGCGGGCCGAGCCGCTCCCCGTCGCCGCGCCGACCTGAGCGCTTCGCGCGCGCCCTCGCCCGAGCGGACGCCGTCGCATGGGTCGACGCGGGGCGCGCTCAGGCGTCGGGGGCGCGCAGCACCCGGAAGCTGCCAGAGAGGTTCACGCGCTCGAAGATCTGGGGAGTGGGCAGTCGCTGGTCCAAGTTGCCAATCCCGGAGAAGGTCCCCTCGACCATCTCGCCGACCGCGCCGAACCGGGTGATGGTCGTGGTGCCGAGGTCGGTGCTGCCGTCGATCGGGCCGAACTCGCGGCGCTCGGCCGTGTCGCCGCTGCCGATGTCCGGACCGAAGAAGATGATCTTGGGGCCGCTCCCGCCGCCGCCGATGTCGGTGCGCCAGGCCTCGGTGACCGGGGCCGTGCCCGCGACGGTGAAGTCGATCGCGACGCGCTCGTCGGCGCCGTTCACCTTCGGGAGGCCATTCATGCGGAAGAACGAGCGCGCCGCGGTGAGCCCGAAATAGACCTGAAAGGCCGCAGGCGGCACGCGCGGATAGGCGACGTCGTAGGTGGTCGTGAGGCCACCCCCCGAGATGGTGAAGCACACGTAGGGCTGGCCGCTGTTGCGGAGCGTGGCGCAGGCCCCGCCGCCCCCGCCGTCGGTTGGAGGGACGGCGCCGTCCGTAGGCGGCGTGGCGCCGTCGGTGGGCGGCGTGGCGCCGTCCGCGGTGGGCGAGGTGCCGCCGTCGCCCGCTCCACCATCCGCCGTCGTGGTCGTCCCCGAGCACGCCGCAGCGAGGACCACGACGAGCGCGCCTGCACACGAAAACAGAGAGGATTTCATCGGTCGTATCACTCCATCGCGCAAGGAAAGAGAGAGGCGCGCGCGGCGCCCGTTCGTGACGCGTCGATGGGTAGAGGTCTCCGCCGCGATGGACGTGAACCTCGATCCGAAAAAAAAATCTACAGCGCGCCGACCGGCGCCGCCGCGCGCGCGCAGCACCGCGGCGCGGCGCCTGACGTCCTCACTGCGCGATAGAGAACGCGTCGACGCAGGTGAGCGCCCCGTCGGCGTTGCGCCCCACCACGAACCCGGCGCGGTTGAAGGTGATCCCGCCGGCGACGTTGGTGGTCAACATGCCGCCTGCGACGGGGGTGCCACCCGCCGTGAGCGCAACCGAGATGTCACCACCGGGAGTGAAGGACGCTCGCAGGTGGTAGGTCGTGCCGGCGGTCAAGCTCACGTCGGAAGGGCCCGCGAGGGTCGTGCCGCCGAGCGACTTGATGTACATGCGCGGCGGCGTGGAGCCGCCGTCGACCCCCGCGAAGAAGCCCGAGGTGAGCGTGCCCGCCGTGTCGAGCCCCACCATGGTGTTCGTCTCGAGGCCCGTGGCGTTCGTCGCCACCCAGTCGTACTCGACCGTGGTGTTCGCCTGGCTCACGCGCATGAGCGCCACGCTCTGGTCGTCGCCGCAGGCCGCGTTCCCGGAGAGCGACGGGGCGCCGATCTGCGCGGGGTAGGTGATCCAGCAGCCGCCGAGCGAGGCCGAGTCGGGCCGCGTGAAGGTGTCCGAGAAGGTCGCGACCGGGCCGCAGACGCCACTGTCGACCGCGGCGGCGTCGGCCGCGTCGGGCGCGCTCGCGTCGGGGGCGCCCGTGTCCGGCGCGCCCGTGTCCGGGACGCTCGCGTCGACCCCGCCGTCCGCCAGGCGGTAGCGCGTGCAGGGCTCGGACGCGATGCAGGTCTCGACCCGCGGGCAGTCTTGCGTGGGCTTGAGGGCCGCGTCGATGCACGTGGCGACGCGGCCCCAGGCGTCGGGCAGGCACGCGGACCGGGCCTGCGCGCAGCCCGTGGCGCAGTCGCTCGTGCACGCGGCGATCTTGGGGCACAGCTCTTGGCAGGTCGCGTTCGCGTCGAGGCGCAGGCCCACGACGTACACGCTGAAGCGCGAGGTCTGGAACTTCGCCTTGCCGCCCTCGAACGTGGCGCCGGGGACGATCTCCCAGGTCGTGTCCTTCTCGTCGTCGAGCCTCATGACCACGAGATCGGTCCTCGTGGAGGTGAACGGGAGGGTGATCGTGACCGGGACGGCGAACGTGAGCCCGTGCGGCGTGAAGGCCACCGGCGTGGAGACGAGCTCGACCTGCGTCGGCTTCGGCTGCACCTTCGCCGGGTCGACCGCGGTCACCTCGACCTTCACGTTCCCCGTGACGGCGCCTGGGGGGATGTCGAGGCTCTCGCCGGTGGGGAGCGCGACCTGCCCGCCCGCGGCCGACACCTCCTTCGACGCGGAGGCGCCCGGACCGGCCGGGAGGATGGGCGCCGGGCCCGTCGGGGCCGGATCTTCCTTGCAGGCACCCGCGACCAGCACGAGACCGAGCAGCGCGACCCCGATTCCCCTCTTCAGCATTCGAGAAGGCTAGGCGCCTCGTCGCGCCGAGCAACCGAAAAGAGCGGGCCCGCCTACCGAGCCCGCCAGGGCAGCACGAAACGCCCCGCGATCCCCCCGACGAGGGACAGGAGCACGAGCGGGACCACGTGACCCACGAGGGCGTGCGGCACGTTGGTGAGCGGGCACCACAGATCGACCAAGATGGCGGACCACGCGCCGGCCGTCGCGCCGAGCGCAGCCCCCGAGAGCCCCGGCGTGCGGACCACGGTCCCGCGCCGCAGAAAGAGCGCGGCGCCGAGCAGGGCCGCGCCGCTCCCGAGGGACAGGGCGAGGCAGCGCCACCCGAAGCGCGCGAAGGGCTCGACGTAGCGGTCGTGAAACGCGAGCAGCCACCCGAGCGTGAGCCCCGGGACGAGCAGCGGCGCGGCCGCCAGGAGCTGCCACGGGCGCCCCATCATCGCGCGACCGCGCCACCAGCCGACCGACGACGACGCGAGCGCGAGCAGCGTCGCGCCGCCCGCGAGCCCGAACGTGAGCGACCTCGGTCGACCCTCCGAGTGGGCGAGGCCTCCCCAGGCCTCGAAGAAGAGCACCCCGGCGAGCGCCGCGAGGCCATACGCGACGCCCGCGCGCGTGCGCCCCTGGGCGCGGGTGCGCGCCGGCGTGGTGGCCGCGCTCTTCAGCACGCGGTCGCGGAGGCCCGGAGGCAGGCCGATCGGCGCGGGGTCGAGGGAGGTAGACACGTCTTTCGATATCATAGCGCCTGCCCCCGGCTTTGCGAGGCCTCGCGGAGCACCTCGTACGTGCGGTGCACGCGGAGCTTCACGGCCATCACGGTCGTGCCGAGCACATCCGCCACCTCCGCGTGCGTGAGGCCATCGTACTTGGTGAGCTCGAAGGCGAGCCGCTGCGGCTCGGGGAGCGCCTCGAGCGCCTTCTGGAACAGGACCGCGGCCTGCTTCTCGCGCAGCGCCGACTCCGGGCAGCTCTCCGGCGCCTCGCGATCGTCCTCCCCGGCGTCGTGCACCTCGCGCCCGGCCTTGCGGTGGGCGTCCACCGAGAGCCGCCGGGCGATGCAGAACGCCCAGGGGAGGACCTGGCCGCCCGTCGTGTACATCTCTCGTGCGCAGTGCATTTGAAGGAAGGTCTGCTGCACGAGGTCCTCTGCCCGCGAGGCGTCGCGGGTGCGCCGGAGCAGGAACGCGTAGAGCCTGCCCGCGAGGAGGTCGTAGAGCTCCGCGAACGCCGAGGCGTCGCCCGAGGCGTACCTGTCCATCGCGGCGTCCGCCGCGCTGGAAGTGAGTGATGCCTGTGAGGCGCGCGCGCCCTCGGCCAACGTTCGCCGTCCTCCCCTCGTGAGGGTACACGGGCGAGGGGGGGAGACGTTTCGGAGAATCGTCCGCGCCGCCGCGATCGTCGCGCTTCGGCGGATTTCTCTGCTCGAGGCGCGCGGTCGCGGCGCGGGTGAGCGTCGTCGCGAAAAAATTCGTCCCGCGGCGAAACCTCCGCCGTGGTGGCCCGTGTTCCCCAGCAAGAGGGCTTGTCCGCCGCCGCACGGGGGTCGTGCGGCGTGAGGCGCCCTCGCCTGGGCGGAGCCTCGCGAGGGGCCCGCGTCTCGAAGAAGAAGAGGGGACTCGCATGCGAAGGTATTTTCTCGTGGGCTCGTGCATCGCGGCGTGGCTCTTCGCCTGCAGCGGCGACGACACCGTGACCGCTCCCCCCGACGCGAGCGCGCCCATCGACGCGACGGTCGCCGACACCTCCACGCCCGACACGGGCGCCCCCGACACGTCGAAGCCCGACGCCAAAGATCCGAACGACGGGCTCACCGACGCCGAGTGGGCGATCCTGAAGACGCTCTCGCCGGGCGGCGCGAAGCCGCCGGCGGACACCACCAACAAATACGCGGAGAGCGCGGCCGCCGCCACGCTCGGTCAGATGTTCTTCTACGAGCCGGCCTTCAGCGGCTCCATCCTCACCGCGAGCCCGCTCGGGAACCCTGGGGACACGGGCAAGGTCTCGTGCTTCAGCTGCCACTCGGGTCAGGGGACAGACGATCAACGCTCCGTGCCGAACCACGTCTCGATCGGCACGGGCACCACCACGCGCAACGCGCTCGCCATCCTCGACTCGTCGTACCAAGTCTGGACCAACTGGGGGGGGCGCTTCGACTCGCAGTGGTCCCTCCCGCCCGCGGTGGTCGAGAACCCCGCCACGATGAACGGCACGCGCCTCCAGCTCGTCCACGTCATCTACGACAAATACAAGACAGAATACGAGGCCATCTTCGGCGCGCTGGATCCCGCGATCGCCGACACCGCTCGATTCCCGCTCTCTGGGAAGGGAGGACAGGCCGCTTGGGACACCATGGCCTCGGCAGACCAGGCGGTCGCGATGCGCGTCTGGGCCAACTTCGGGAAGGCCATCGCGGCCTACATGCGACAGCTCGTCTCGAAGAACGCGCCCTTCGACCGGTACGTGGCCGGCGACTTCACCGCGCTCGACGCCGCGCAGAAGAACGGGATGCGGGCCTTCATCGGGAAGGGCGCGTGCGTCTCGTGCCACTCGGGACCTGCGCTCACCGACGGCAAGTTCCACGCGCTCGGCGTGCCCCAGACCGGCGCGGGTGTCCCCGCGACGGATTTCGGGCGCTTTCAGGACGTCCCCCCGCTCCTCGCCAGCACCTTCAACGTGAACGGGCCCTTCAGCGACGACACGAACACAGGCAAGCTCGCCGGCCTCGCGCAGGCCGACTCCCAGCGAGGCCAGTTCCGCACTCCCTCACTCCGCGGCGTCGCCCGGACCGCGCCCTATATGCACTCCGGGCAGCTCGCCACGCTGGCCGACGTCGTGAAGTACTACGACGTGGGCGGCGCGGACCCGGGCGACGCGGGGTTCACGAAGGACCCTCTCTTCAAGCCGCTCGGGCTCCAGGGCAGCACGGCTGACGATCTCGTGAAATTCCTCGGCGCGCTGAGCGGCGAGGCCGTCGCGCCCGCGCTCCTCAAAGACACCCACAAGCCCTGAGCGGCCGGAGACCACCATGAGCCCTCGCACCTCCCTCCCTCGCGCGCTCTCCCTCGCCGCCGTCGCCCTCGTGGGCTTCGTCACGGCGACCGCCGCCGCCGCGTCGCCGGCCGCGACCGCCCCGGCGAGCCTCATGGTCTCCATCCCGAGCGACACGCTCGTCACGAGCGCGGCCGCGGCGGTCGCGCCGTTCGAGCTCGACGCGACCGAGGTCACCGTGGACGCCTACGCGGCGTGCGTTCGGGCCGGCGCGTGCAGCGCGCCCGACAGCTTCGCCGCGTCGTCCACCTACGAGCCGAAGGCCCTCTGCAACTGGAGGCACCCCGAGGGGCGCGGGAGCCACCCCATCAACTGCGTCGACTGGCAACAGGCCACGACGTACTGCGCCTGGGTGGGCAAGCGGCTCCCGTCCGACGCGGAGTGGGAGCACGCGGCGACCCGGGGCGGCCGCTACCCATGGGGGGACGAGGAGCCCGACGCGACCAAGCTGAACGCGTGCGGGCCCGAGTGCGGCACGACCGCCGCGACCAAGGGCCTCATGGGCACCAAGCGCGCGGCGTGGGGCGCCGACCGGTTCGGCGAGACGGCCCCCGTCGGGAGCTATCCAAACGGCGACTCGCCCGACGACGTGCAGGACCTCGCCGGCAACGTGTGGGAGTGGACCACCGGCGCGGTCGGCGGCGGGCGCTCGGTGCGCGGGGGCAGCTTCTACAGCGTGACGGCGGCGAGCGTGGAGGGCGCGAGCCGCTCGAGCGCGCCGGCGTCGCAGCGGAGCTTCGCCGTCGGCTTTCGCTGCGCGAGGTAGCGAGCGCGCTCACGGCAGCCGCCTGGGTGGGTGATGGCGGCCAACGCAGAAGGCAGGGGGGACTCCAATGGCTCAGAGGCGATGGTCGCTCCCCTGCGCGGGCGCGGCGATGGGGATGGTCATGTTCGGGTGCGGCGAGGCGCGCGCGGCCGCGACCTCGGAAGCTCCCTCGGTGTCGGCGAGCCCCGCCTCGCTGCCGTGGGCGCTCCGCCCCATCGCGCTCCCGAACGTGCTGCGCCTCGACACGGCGGCGGCCGCGAGCGACGAGGGGACGGTGCTCGCCAGCGTCCTCACCGCGGGGGTGAGGGTCACGTCCACCCTCGGGCTCCTGGGCAAGGTTCCGCTCATTCAGTCCGTGGCGGGGGCGCAGACCGGCACCGTCATCGGCAATCCTCTCTTCGGCGCGCTCTACTCTCCACGCGTCACGGACTCTACCAAGATTGGCCTCTTCCTCGGCTTCGGCGTGCCGGTCGGGATGGGGGGTGGCGACGGCGCGGACCCCGACGCGCAGCGCGTCATGCGGCTAGTAGGCATCCCGGCGCGCTCCGCGATGGATAATGCCCTGTTCGGGGTCAACTACCTCACGAAGGCCGCGGGAGTCGCGGTCGCCTACGTCGGACACGGCCTCACGGCGCAGCTCGAGTCCACGGTGTTCATGCTCTTTCGTACACGCGGCGAGGGGGTCGACCGCGAGCCGTCTCGCACGAACCTCACGGCCGGCGCGCACGCGGGGTACGCCCTCTTCCCCTGGCTCACGCCCAGCGTCGAGGCGAGATACCAGCGCTGGCTCTCCACGCCCGCCTTCGTCGCGAAGGACGAGGCGCGGCGCGACACCCTCACCGTCGCGTTCGGGCTACGGGGCACGTGGCAGGTCTCGGAGCGCGTCGTCGCCCGGCCGGGCGTGTCGTACGCGGAGCCCCTCGATCTGCCGCTCTCCGGCGCGGCGTACCGCGTCGTGCAGCTCGACCTGCCGATCGTCTTTCAGTGATCACACACGTGCACTCTGCACGCACTCGCGGGGGGCCTCGGTCCCGCCGCGCCACCCCTGCTCGAGAGGTCCCCATGTTCCACCGCCACGCGACGTCCGCTCTGTTGTTCTTCACCCTCGCCGTCGGCGCGTCCGCGTGCGCTCCCGCGGCGCCGGCGAGCGGGCCGCGCCCCGCGGCCGTGGCGTCCGCGGCCTCGGCGGGGGTCCGGCTGGGCCCGAGCCGCACCCTGAGCCACCGCGCGAGCCTGCGTTACCCCGTGGTGCTCACGGCGACCGGGGGCGAGGTGAGCGCGACCTTCTCGCAGCACCAGAGCGACACGACGACGATGCGGCTCTGCCCGATCACCCTCTCGACGCACGCGGAGCTCGTCGGCGAGCCGCCGGCCGCGCCCGCCGCGACCCCCTACGCGCTCCGCACGTCGATCGCGACGCTCGAGGGCGGGCGAAGCTTGGCCGTCTGGACCGAGCCGGCGTCGGGCCGCGTCGTCGGGCAGCTGCGGGAGGCGAGCGGCGACCGCGGGGTGATCTTCGCGCTCTCGTCGGAGACGGACGTCCTCGGCTCGCCCACCCTGACCCGCGTCGACGGAGGGCGCGTGGTCGTCGCGTACTTCACCGCGGTGGAGCGCGGCTTCGATCTCGTCGCGGTCACCCTGGAGGTCCCCGGCTGACCTCGCCGAAGCGTGGAGCTCAGCGCGGCAGGCTGGCCTCGACGGCGGCGAGGACGGGGCCCCAGCTCGGCGCCCCGCCTGCGCCTCGTCGTCGGAGCGAGAGGAGCTGCTCGAGGTGCGCGAACCGCCCCGCGTTGGGTCCCTCTGTGGTGCACGCGTTCGGGGAGCCTGCGGTCTCGCGCCCCTCGACGTTGGCTCCGCCGCACAGGTCGCAGCCGGCTACGGGAAAGCCGGCCCCGCAGAGGCCGAGGTCGACGCCGGCCACCGCGAGGCCATCTCCGAGCGCGCGCACCCACCCCGTCGCTGGCCAGACCCCCGAGAGATCGCTGAGCAGCGCCGCCGGACAGCTCGCGCCGTTGCCGTGGAGCTGGAGGAAGTGGAGCGTCGGATCTCTGGAAATCTCCCTGTGGATCGCCCAGAACGGGTGGCTCGTCGCGTGGGCCGCGTCCGACTCGCGGTACGGCGCGCGCGCCCCGCAGGCGGTCGTCGTGCCCGAGCATGGCGAGGGGTCGGCGGCGGCGCACCGGTGCGCGCCGGCGACGAAGAGGTACCGGGCGTAGCCGGCCAGGAAGAGGTCTTGCGCTTCGTCCGCGGTGTTGGCGTCGAAGAGCGGGTGCGGCGCCTCGAGGACGAGCGCGCGCGTCGCCGAGAGGTCGACGCGACGCGCGTAGAGCCCGTAGTAGAGGCTCGGCGCGTGGGCGCCCAGCGCGTCGAGCTCCGCCACGACGCGGACGGCCCCGAACGTGGGGTCCACGAGCTCGGCGAGACGGTAGCTCGGCGGCAGATCGCACGCGCGCACCTCGTCGCCGCCGAGCGCGGCCAGCGTGATCGCGGCGAAGGCGTCGCGCTCCGCGGGCGAGGGCGGCGCGTACGCTCCCGAGCCCGCGCCGCCCGTCGCGCGCATCGCCGCGACGCCGGCGGCGACGAACGACTCGAGCGAGCCTGAGATCGCCCTCGGGGGGCACCGAGCGACGACCACGTCGGGCGCGTCGGACGCCACGGCGTCCGCGCTCCCGGCGTCCGAGGCAGACGCTTCGGGCGCCGTGTCCGAGGAGGCCTCGGGCGCCCCCGCGTCGAGCGCGGCCTCGGGCCCGAGGGGCGCGACGTCGCCGACGCCCACGTCCGAGGCCGTGTCGCCGTCCAGGGCGGGCACGGGCTCGGCGACGCCACACGCCGCCCCGACCGCGAACCAGGCGAGCCCCCCCGCGAGGAGCATCGCCCCCGCGCGCCGCCGACGCGCGCCCCCTCCTGGAAGACCGAGCTCCATCCGGTCATCGTACCCCAGCGGCGCTGGCGCCGAGCGACGCCCTTTCAGAAGCGAAGCGTGTAGCCTACATACGCGCCGCCGTGCGCCGTGGCCCCCGCGCGGATGCGCTCGATCTCTCGCGCGGCGCGCCAGGTCTTCGGCGGGAGCAGGTACGGCAGGAGCGCCCCGGCGAAGCCTGTGAAGGCTGGGACGATGAAGTGCACCGAGCGCTCCGACACCTCCCACTCGAGCGTGCGGCCGTAGGGGGCGCCGGTCTCGACGGCGACGACGATGGGGCCGAGCGCGGCCGAGGCCAGCGCGAGGGTGAGCGCGGTGGGCCACACCGAGCGGCTCGTGCCCTCGGGCGGCGGACCGTACGCGAAGGCGCGATCGCACTTCGGCAGCGAGAGGTACATCCCGCCGATGAGGGCGCCGGTGCTGAGGCCCACGAGCCCCGCGCCGAAGGTGCGCACCGCGGGGTACGAGAGATCGCCCTCGACGCGCGCGCGCCACGCGTCGTAGCTCTCGCCCTCGGAGACGCGCTGGGTGCCGGCTTGGCGGAACACCGCGGTGTCGAGCGCGACCGTGCCGACGAGGCCCGCGACGAGGCCCGACAGGTACACCCAGTCGGTGCCGCTCGCCCGCTCGCAGAGCTCGATCTCCCGCGACTGGCGCGGGCGCACGTCGGCGGCCGCGTACACGTACGGCGGCAGCGGCGGCGGCGCGGCGGGAGGAGCGGATGGGGGGAGAGCGTCCACCGAGCGCGGACCTTACCTCAAGAGCGACGGCCCGCCGCGTGCTTTCGGGCGCGCGCCGCGGCGCGCCGCTTCCCGCGGCTTTTGCCCCGTGCGATGCTTCGCGGATGCGTGTCCCTTCGCACATCTTCCGTGAGTACGACATCCGCGGCGTCGCCGACCGCGACCTGACCGACGAGCTCGCCTACGGCCTCGGGCGCGGCCTCGCCACCCAGCTCGGCGCGGCCGCCGGCACCCCCACGCCGCGCCTGTGCGTGGCGCGCGACTGCCGCCTCTCGAGCCCCCGCCTCCACGCCGCGCTCCTCGAGGGCCTGACCGAGGGCGGCGCGCGCGTCGTCGACCTCGGCGTCGGCCCCACGCCGATGTTGTACTTCGGCGTGCACCACCTCGGCACCGACGGCGGCGTGATGATCACGGGCAGCCACAACGCCGGCGACGAGAACGGCTTCAAGATCATGAAGGGGAAGGCCTCGTTCTTCGGCGAGGACATCCAGGCGCTCAAGCGCGTCCTCGATGACGAGCGCTACGCCGCGCCCGGCCAGGGCTCGGTCGAGGAGGTCGACGTGCAGCCGGCCTACGTCGAGGTGATGAAGAAGGGCTTCGCCTTCGGCGCGTCGTCCCCGCGCTTCGTGCTCGACGCCGGCAACGGCGCCGGCGGGCCGCTCGCGCTCCGCGTGATGCGCGAGCTCGGGCTCGAGCCCGACCCGCTCTTCTGCGACATGGACGGCCGCTTCCCGAACCACCACCCCGACCCCACCGTGCCGAAGAACCTCGAGGCGCTCATCGCGCGGGTCAAGGCGACCGGCGCGCGCGTGGGCCTCGCCTTCGACGGCGACGCCGATCGCCTCGGGGCCGTCGACGCCAACGGCGACATCGTGTGGGGCGACAAGCTCATGATCTTGTTCTCGCGTGCGCTGCTCGCGAAGTCGCCGGGCGCCGCGATCATCGGCGAGGTGAAGTGCTCGCAGACCCTCTACGACGACATCGCGAAGCACGGCGGCCGGCCCATCGTGTGGAAGACGGGACACTCGCTCATCAAGACCAAGATGAAGGAGGAGCACGCCGCGCTCGCGGGCGAGATGAGCGGCCACCTGTTCTTCGCCGACCGCTATTTCGGCTACGACGACGCCACCTACGCGGCGCTGCGGCTCCTCGAGATCCTCGCGGCCGACGGGCGCAGCATCGCGGAGCTCTTGGCCGACGTCCCCCGCACCTTCACCACCCCCGAGATCCGCGTCGAGTGCCCGGACGCGCTCAAGTTCGACATCGTGAAGGCCGTCACGAAAAAATACAAAGACCGCGGCCTCGACGTGCTCGAGATCGACGGCGCCCGCATCACCTTCGACAAGGGCGGCGCCCCCACGTGGGGCCTCGTCCGCGCGTCGAACACAGGCCCCGTGCTGGTGCTCCGGTTCGAGGCCGGCACCGAGGCGCGGCTCGCCGAGATCCGCGCCGAGGTCGAGGCGACGGTGGCCGCGGAGCGCACCCGACTTGCAGGCTGAGGCCCCGCGCGAGTGGTCCGTGGCCGAGCTCGCGAAGTGGGCTACGGACGACTTTCGCGCGCGCGGCCTCGAGAGCCCCCGGCTCGAGGCCGAGCTCATCGTGGCGTTCGCGCTCGGCATCACCCGCGTCGACGTGATCGTGCGCGGCGACCGCACGCTCACCGCCCCCGAGCTCGCGCGGCTCCGCGAGCTCGTGAAGCGGCGGCGCGCCCACGAGCCGATGGCCTACCTGCGAGGCGAGCGCGAGTTCTACGGGCGCGTCTTCAAGGTCGATCGCCGCGTGCTCGTGCCCCGCCCCGACACCGAGACCCTCGTCGACGTCGCGCTCGCGCGCACGCCCGACTTCGCGCTCGGCGGGCGGGTGCTCGACCTGTGCACCGGCTCCGGCTGCGTGGCGATCACGCTCGCGCGGCAGCGCCCCACCACCGACGTCGTGGCGACCGACATCTCGGCGGACGCGCTCGCCGTGGCCCGCGAGAACGCCGTGCGGCTCGGCGCCTACAACATCTCGTTTTTGCAAGGCGATTTGACCCGGGCCCTGGACGGCGCGCGGCTGCCGTGGAGCCCGCCGCGCTTCGAGCTCATCGTCTCCAACCCGCCCTACATCGCCACCGCCGACTGCGAGCGCCTCATGCCGGACGTGCGCGATTTCGAGCCGCGCGTGGCGCTCGACGGCGGCGCCGACGGGCTCGACTTCTACCGCCGCATCGCGCGGGACGCCCCGCCGCTGCTCGCGCGCGGGGGCGTGCTCGCCGTCGAGGTGGGCGCGGGCGAGGCCCCCGACGTCGCGAGGCTGTTCACCGACGCGGGGCTCCGCGACGTCGAGACCACGCGCGATCTCGGGCGCATCGAGCGGGTCGTCGCGGGGCGCGCGGCGCCATGAGATCGGGCGCGAGCCTGGTGCTGCTGGTCCTGAGCCTCGTGAGCCACCTCAGCATCGCGCGCTGGCTGGAGGACCACGTGGCGTGGGTGGCCCGGAACAAGCGCCGCACGCGCGCGCTCGCCGCGGCGCTCGCCTGCGTGGGGCCGTGGCTACGCTTCCTCGCCGTCCACTTCGGCGTGGCGCGCGCGGCCTCGGCCTACGCGCTCATGGAGGTCGCGGTCGTCGCGTGCGCGGGCTCGCCCCTCGGCGTCATGAAGACGCTCTTCTGGGCCTACGGCGGCCTCTACGAGCGCGCCCGCCGCGCCTTCGCGAGGCGCGCGGTCGCCAAGGTCGCGGCCCGCCCCGAGCCCGAGGCGCCGCGCGAGGCCGAGGCGCTCGCGGCGGCCATCGACGAGCGCCGCGAGGTGCGCATCTCCCGGCGGCTCCTCATCGAGCGGACCGCGGGCTACGCCCTGCTCGGCTCGAGCACCACGGCGATCGGCTGGGGCATCGTGCGCGGCCGGCACGCCTTCGAGGTCGAGGAGGTGGTCGTGAAGATCCCCGGGCTCTCCCCGAAGCTCGACGGCTACACGATCGCGCAGATCTCGGACGTCCACGCCGGGCTCTTCGTGCAGGAGCGCGAGCTCGAGGAGGGGCTCTCGCTCGTGCGCGCGATGAAGCCGGATCTCATCGTGGCCACGGGCGATCTGGTCGACCACGACCCCGAGTATTGCGCGCTCTTCGCGCGGGCCTTCGCGCGGCTCGAGGCGCGCGACGGCCTCTTCTGCATCTACGGCAACCACGACTACACCACGGGCCGCGACCTCGTGGCCGACGCCCTGCGCCGCGCGGGCGTCACCCTGCTCGTCAACGAGGGGCGCGTCCTGCGCGCCGACGAAGGCGGCGGCTTCGCGCTGCTCGGGCTCGACGAGCTGTGGGCCCGAAGGTGGGGCTACGAGGGCCCAAACCTGCGGCGCGCGCTCGCGACCGTGCGGGCGAAGGACGTCCCGCGCGTGCTGCTCTCGCACCAGCCGAAGACCTTCGAAGAGCACATCGGCCAGGTGGCGCTCCAGCTCAGCGGACACACGCACGGCGGCCAGATCAACCCAGGCTTCCGGCCGGCCGATCTGGTGATGAAATACGTGTCCGGCCGGTACGTGCGCGGGGGCACGACGCTGTGGGTGAACCGCGGCTTCGGTGTCGCGGGCCCTCCCTCGCGCGTCGGCGCCCCGCCCGAGGTCACGCGCGTGGTCCTCGTGTCGGGGTGACCCCGGATCAGGGTCGGGGTCAGGGTCAGGGTCGGGGTCGGGGTCTCGG
>DAORJJ010000078.1:0-17595 GCA_035439005.1 Polyangiaceae bacterium
GCCTACCCGTCCGTCGCGCGGCGTCGGCCGCGACCGTCCTCGCGCAGCTCGCGCGGGAGCAGCTCGAGCCAGAGTGGGCCGCGGAGATGGCGCTCGAGGAGGCCTACGCGGCGATGCTCTTCGAGGAGGCGCGCGCCGCGATCGCCTCCGACGTCGCCGCGCGGGCCCAGGCCGAGGCTGCCCTCGCCGACCTCCGCCCCGAGCCGGCGCCCGTGGTCGGCGCGGGAGGACCGGCGGCGCAGCCGACGCTCCCGTCGCCCGACGTCCCCACGGGCTTCATCTGGCCCGCGCACACGGGGCGGGCCACGCTGCGCTCGCTCAACCTCGCTCCGTCATCCCGCGCGTTCGACGGGCGCGGGATACTCGAGCTGTCCGCTCACGGTTACGTCGCCCGAACGTCGCTCCGCGCGCGGTTCTCCGACGGCGAGGCCGCGCGCCAGGCGCTCGTCCGGAGCGCGCGCGAGCTCGTGCAGCTCGACCGCCTGCACGTCCCCGACACGGTCCTCGTCGCGCAGGCGGCGGACGACGGCGCTTGCTGGATTTGGACCGTGCGACCGGAGGTGCCTCCGCTCGCGGAGCTCCTCGCCCAGGGCGCGGCCCCTCCCGGTCTCCTCGCGGCCTACGGCGAGGCCGTCGTCGCGGCGGTGCGTGTCTCGCGGCGTCACGGGTACTCCGTCGACCTCTCCCCGACCAGCTTTGGGCCGCAGGGGGGTGAGGTCCGGTACTTGGGCGAGATCACCCCATCGCCGCTCCGCGCGGAGGATGTCCAGGCCGCTCTCTCGAAGGCGGTCGAGCTCATCCACCGCGCTGGAGTCGATCCCTCCGCCTTCCTCGACAGTGCGGAGCGGCACGCTGGGGCGCAGGCGCGCGACGCGTTGCCCGGCGCGTCGCCGTCGGGCGTCGCGCACGAGCGGCTGCGCTCTCTCACGTCGCGCGCCATGGACGCGTCGCCGTGATGCCGTGCTCCGCGCCCCTGGCCCTGCTGATCGTGGGCGACGTCCCGGAAATCAACGAGGATACGATCCAGGCGCGTGTGGTGCGGGTGGGCGCGCTCGAGCCGGAGGCAGAGGGGCCGTTCGACGCCGTGGTGTTCGACCTCCGCTCCGCGCTCGTCTCCGAGCTCGAGTCCGTTCGCGCCTCGCCCCACATCACGCGCCTCCCGCTGCTCCTCGTCTCCGGCAGCGCGATCCCCGACGCCGCGTTCGCGCTGCTCCGCGCCGACGAGGGCGCCGTCCTCCCCGGGG
This sequence comes from Polyangiaceae bacterium, assembly GCA_035439005.1. Lineage (GTDB taxonomy): Bacteria > Myxococcota_A > Polyangia > Polyangiales > Polyangiaceae > JAAFHV01. The sequence continues at coordinate 1,245 of DAORJJ010000078.1, forward strand.
GGCCGGGGGGAAGCCGCGGAGAGCTCCGCCGTCGGCTGTCGCTGCTCCTCGCGCTGGGGCGCGCTCGCCGCGACGCCCACGATCGTCGCTGTGACCTCGCGTCGGGTGGCGCTCGCTGGCCGTGCGACCAGGTCGCCCCGCGCGACGACCGGGAGGCGCTCCTGCGCGTCGGTCCATGCATCCTCGAAGGCGTCGACGTCGGCATCGTGGCCACCACCGAAGACGGCATCGTCACGTTCGCGAATCGCGCGGTCACGACGCTCCTCCGGCTGCAGCGCGAGGCAATCGGTCTCTCCGCCCGCGAGCTCCTGGGACTCCCCGATTCGCCGAGCGCGCTGCTTCTGGGCGCCGCTCGCTGCGAGGTGGCCTATCCCCACCAGCTGAGCGACGGTGGTCAGCTCGACCTCGAGCTCTCGGTCTGCAGGGGGGACGGAGGGGGAGGCCTATCGGCCGGGTACTACCTGATCGTGCGGGACGTTCGCCAGGAGAAGCTCCGCGAGGCGGAGCGCCGACGCTTCGAACGCCTGGCCGCGATGGGCACGATGGTGGCCGGCTTCGCGCACGAGGTGCGGAACCCGGTGGCCGCGATCCGCTCAATCGCCGAGGAGCTCGACGAAGAGCTCCGCGAAGCGGGGGCGTCGACGCTCCACGTCGGCCTGCTGCTCCAGATGGTCGGGCGCGTCGAGCGCCTCGTGCGCACGTCGCTCCAGTTTGGTCGCCCGGCCGCCCCGCGGCGGGCGCACCACCGCCCGAGCGCCATCGTGGCCTCCGCGATGACCGAGCTGCGGCCTCGCCTGCGCCCGCTGTCCGAGCAGATCGCCGTCGAGGCGGAGGACGATCTCCCCGACGTCCACGTCGACGAGCGGCACATCGCGCAGGTGCTCGTCATCCTGCTCCAGAACGCCCTCGACGCCGCCGGCAGCCCCGCGCGCGTGCGGATGCGCTTGCGCCTCGCGCGCGCTCTCCCTCCGGGCGCCCGGAGCACCGAGGGAGACCCGTCGGTCACGTTCGAGGTCATCAACGAGGGCGCGGGCATCGCGCCGGACGTGCTCGGTCGGGTCTTCGACCCGTTCTTCACCACCAAGCCGACCGGGACGGGGCTGGGGCTGTCCATCGCCCAGCAGCTCGTGCACGAGAACTGCGGGCGGCTCGGCGTCGACTCCCCGCCCGGCGGGCCCACCTCGTTCTGGCTCGTGGTGCCGACGTGAGGCGCAAAACGGACTGGTAGGTCCGAAAATAATGAGCAACCCGCTTGATCCCCGAGGAACCTCGACGTTAGCCTTGTACAAGGCCGACATAGTGCCGGTGTCCAGGGGGCGGTGATTTGGAAGCAGCAGGCAAAGGCTCGACGATCCTCGTCGTCGACGATGACCCGAGCGTTCGGTTCGCGATGTGCGGCGCCCTTCGACTCCGCGGGTATCGCGTGCTCGAGGCCGACTCATGCGCGTCGGCCACCCGGGCGCTGCGCGAGCGCCCCGCGGTGGTCATAACGGACCTGCGCCTGCCCGACGGCGACGCCCTGGTGCTCCTCGGACGGGCGCGCGCGCTCGACCCGGACGTGGTCGTCTTCATCGTGACGGGGTACGGCACCATCGACCTCGCCGTGCGCGCGGTGAAGGACGGCGCCGAAGACTTCCTCACGAAGCCGGTGAACCTCGCGGCGCTCGAGCGGCTCGTCGCTCGAAGTCTTCGAGCGAAGGGGTCGGCGCGCGGAGCACCCCCTCGCATCGCCCCCAAGCCGGCCGGGGCCTTCGTCGCTCGCTCGGAAGCAATGCTGCTGGTCGAGGACCAGGTCGAGCGGCTGCGCAGCGCCGACTGCACCGTGCTCCTGCTCGGCGAGACCGGCACCGGCAAGAGCGTCCTCGCGCGCCGTATCCACACGATCGGCGCTCGCGGCGCGGGGCCGTTCGTCGACCTCAACTGCGCGGGGCTCACGAAGGATTTCGTCGCGACCGAGCTGTTCGGCCACGAGCGGGGCGCGTTCACCGGGGCGCATGCGTCGAAGGCGGGCCTCTTCGAGGAAGCGAGCGGTGGCACCCTCTTCCTCGACGAGCTCGGCGATCTCGACGTTCAGGTGCAGCCGAAGCTCCTCAAGGTGCTCGAGCAGAAGCGCTTCCGCCGCATCGGCGACGTCCGGGAGCGCACCGCGGACGTTCGGCTCATCGCCGCGACCCACGTCGACCTCGCGGAGGCGGTGGTGCGCAGGGAGTTCCGAGCCGATCTGTACTACCGCGTGAACACGGTCACGATCGTCATGCCCGCCCTGCGGGATCGACGCGACGACATCCTGCCTCTCTCGACCTTCTTGCTCCACGAGGTCTTGGGCGCGCCTGGCGCCGAGATCGCCCCCGACGCGTCGCGCGAGCTGCTCGAATACCGCTGGCCCGGCAACCTCCGCGAGCTGCGGAGCGTGCTCGAGCGTGCCCTCCTGCACAGGAGCGATCGCGTCATCCGTGCCGGCGATTTGCGGTTCGACCTGTCCGTGCCACACTTGCCCCCCGCGTCTCCTCCGGCGCGGGCCGAGCCCCTCCCCGCCGAGGGCGGGCCCATCGGGCCCCTCGTCGGCCGGACCCTCGCCGAGCTGGAACGCGAGCACATCGAGCGGGCCCTCCGGGCTGAGGGAGGCCGCGTAGAGGCCGCCGCGCGGCGGCTCGGGATGCCGCGAAGCACCCTCTACCTGCGCATCAAGGCGTATGGCCTGCAGACCAAGGCCTACGGCAGCTCGCCCTCGGGATTTCGGCCGGTGTCGTCGCCGTCGTCCAAGCCCCCGCGGACCGCCTGAGGGCTCGCGCAGCTCGCGCCCGGGAGCAGCATCGCGCTGAGCCGCGCCATGGCCTCGAGTGCGTTGCGCACCGCCCGACGGAGGTCCGCGTCATGAGGCGAGCCCGAGGCCTCATCCAGCAGCGCCCCAGCGTAGTCGAGGTTGTACACCACGGCGGCGATGAGGTTGCCTCGCGTGTGGGCTGCCTCCGCCGCGGCAGCCTCTGCCGGCGCGCGCTCTAGCACGACCGCCGCGCCGCGCGCGAGACGAGCCATGTCGCACGTCCCGCCTCGCGGCGCTGCGAGGACGACTGCGCCGCTCGAGGCGGGGCCGAAGGGCTCGGACACGAGCCACTCGAGGCGCTCCTCGCCCACGCCGTCGCCGCGGAGCGCGTCCCAAAGAGGGTCTCCGCGCTCGCACTGGACGCGTTGGCCCTCCGTCGCCTCGCCGATGCGAACGAGGGCGGCTGGCGGCCTCTCCGGCAGGGTGAACCTCGCCTTGTGGCCTCGCGGGGCGATCACGGCCACGCGAGCCCCGCGCGCGCGGGCGATCGCGTGCAGCGCCGTGAGCACGGCCCCCTCGCTCGGCGGATCCAGCAGCCACGCCGCGAGGGTCGCGTCGACCTCGTTGGAGCCTTCGGTTGCCATCACCACCCTAGACAGAGCTTAGCACGCCGCGCGCGACCTCCTCGCGAAGCGCTCGATCTTCCGGCATGGCCTGCGCAACTCACTGCAACTTCTGCGCGCATTATGGATGGCAGCCTCCAAAATCCGAGGGATTCGGCGCGCAATTTGGGCACGAAAACTGCACCCGTAGCGAGCATGGCGCACACGGAGGTCCAGTCCAGCGCGATCCTCGATGGCCTCACGGCGGGGGTCCTCGTGGTCGACGCAGGTGGGTGCGTTCGCTACGCGAACCAAGGCGCAGGGAAGATCTTGCGGCAGCCCGCCGAAGAGCTGAGCGGGCGAGCGGTCTCCGATGTGCTCGTTGGGGCCGAGCACCTCGGGCTCACCTCGCACGCGTCGAAGCCCCAGCGAGAGGTGACGATCCCGCTGCACGACGGCGGTACGACGGTCGTCGGATTCTCGGTCGGGCCGGCGAACGGCGAGGGCGATCGCACCATCTTGTTCCAAGAGATCACAGCGATCTTGGAGCTCCGACGCGAGCGCGACCGGCTGCTGCAGATGGCCGCGCTCGGCGACGCGCTGCCATCGATCTTGCACGAGCTGCGCAATCCACTCGCGGCCGTGACGAGCGCGCTCGAGATCCTCGTCGAGGAGGTCGACGAAGCCACCGGCGAGCAGCTCCACACGATCCTGTGGGAGGTCCGGCGCATGAACCTCACGCTGCAGGGAGTGGGAGGGCTCGCGCGCGCGATGCACTCCGACCGGCACGTCGCGGTCGATCTCGCGGTCGTCGAGGCCTGTCGAATTCTCGAGGCGACGGCACTCCGACACGGCGTCAGCCTCGCGACGGAGGTGCCCACCTTGCCCCTCCTCCCACTCGACTGGGGCGTCGTGAGCGGCATCGTCTTCAACCTCGTGAAGAACGCCATCGAGGCCTGCGAGGCGGGGGATCTCGTCACTGTACGCGCCAACCTCGAGCCCGGCGACACGTTTGAGCTCAGCGTCGCCGACAACGGCCCCGGCATGACCCCGGAGGTGCTCGGTCGGTGTCGACAGCTCTTCTTCACGAGCAAACAGAAGGGCTCGGGGATCGGGCTCGCGCTCTGCCAGCAGATCGCCGAGTCTTCCGGGGCGGCGCTCGACATCGTGAGCGCGCCCGGCGCCGGGACGCGCGTCACGATCTCCGTGCCGCTCTTTCCCCCACGCGGGTCCTCCCCCTCGCAGCCTGGGACGCAGCGATGAGCCGCGACAGCGCGCGCGCTCTCCGCCAAGTGGCTTCCGAGAGAGCCGGGGCGGAACACCGAAGAACGACTCGCTCGAGTGGAGTCCACTCACTGTCAGGCCGGATGCCTGAAATCGTTGGTGTGATGTCAAAGGAAGGAAGGTGAACATGTCGCGTGTAGACAGTCTGAATCGGGTCTTGAGGGGCCTCCAGAGCTCATCGCCGGACGTCGAGGCGAGCGCCCTCATCTCGGAGGACGGGCTCATGATCGCGAGCGCGCTGCCGCAGCACGTCGACGAGAGCCGGGTCGCGGGGATGAGCGCGACGCTCTCGAGCCTCGGCACTCGGGCTGCCACGGAGCTCGAGCGCGGAGACGTCGAGGAGGTCCTGGTTCGCGGAAAGAACGGCTATGCGGTCATGATGGCCGCCGCCTCTGGCACGCTCTTGCTGTGTCTCGCGAGCAAGCAAGCGAAGCTCGGGCTCGTGTTCCTGGACATGCGCCGCGCGGTCGACGACATCCGCAAGATCCTCTGAGAGAGCAGGAGCCCACATGTCCCACGTGACCCTCTTCGACAACGGAACACACAAGAACATCCTCCTCGAGGACTACGGCGGCGGCGGCCTCGCCGTGCAAGCCAACCAGCACGTCATCATCGACGGGAAGTCGGGCATGATCCTGGACCCTGGTGGCCACAAGGTCTACTCGAAGGTCCTCGCGGCGACGACGGGCGTGCTCGCGGGGGCCAAGCTCGAGACCATCTTCCTGTCCCATCAGGACCCCGACATCGTCGCCGCCGTCAACGGCTGGCTCATGACCACCGACGCGACGGCCTACGTGTCGTCGCTCTGGACGCGCTTCGTCCCCCACTTCGGGCTCGATCGCTTGGTCGAGTCCCGCCTCCTGCCGATCCCCGACGAGGGCATCTCGCTCCCGCTCGGGGCACACGCGATGAAGGCCATCCCCGCGCACTTTCTGCACTCTGCAGGGAATTTCAGCCTGTACGACCCCGTCTCGAAGATCCTCTACAGCGGCGATCTCGGGGCGTCCATCGGGCCGGACTACCGTGAGGTGACCGACTTCGACGCGCACGAGGCGCACATGCTCGGCTTCCATCGCCGCTACATGGCGAGCGGTCGCGCGATGAAGGCGTGGGCGAAGCTCGTCCGCCAGCTCGACGTCGAGATCATCGCACCGCAGCACGGCGCGCTCTTCAAGGGGAAGGCGATGGTCGAGCGGTTCACCTCGTGGTGCGAAGGCCTCGAGTGCGGGCTCGACCATGTCGAGGCCCTCTACGGCATCAAGGCCTGATGCCCGGGGTACGCACGATACTCCTCGTCGAGGATGAGCAGATCCTCCGCCTCTCGATGGCGCGGGGCCTAGGCAAGCTCCCCGGCGTGAAGGTCTCGGACGCGGGCACGGTGGCGGAGGCGAAGCGTCTCCTCGTCTCCGCGCCTCCGGACCTGGTGATCTCCGACCTCGATCTCCCGGACGGCTCGGGGATCGAGGTCGCCGCGGAGCTCGAGCGGCTCGGGCTGCGAGCGCCGATCGTGTTCGTGTCGGCCTTCGTCGGCAAGTACAAACATCGACTCCCCGCGAGCGGAGACGTCGAGATCTACGAGAAGCCCGTCGCCCTCGACAGGCTCCGCGCCGTGGCGGAGGAGAAGCTCGGTCTCTCCGACACTGCGGCCCTGTCGCCGTTTGGCATCGCCGACTACGTGCAGCTCGCGGGCATGGGGCGGCACTCGGTGGTCATTGAGGTCCGCTCGATGGGGGGGCACGGGCGGATCGTCATCAAGAGCGGCGAGCTGTGGACTGCGGACGATCGGCTCGGCGCCGGGATGGACGCGTTCCGAAGGCTCGTGTTCCTGGGCGCCGCGCAGGTCACCTGCCGAACTCTCCGGAAGAACGAGCTCCCGCCCCGCGACATCGGCCGCTCCGCCCAGAGCGTCCTGCTCGAGGTGGCCAAGACGTTCGACGAGGCCGAGCGCGACGCCGGGGCCGCGCCCGACGCGATCGACGACGGCTGGGGTGACACGTTCCTCGACGCGGACGGCGTGCGTCGATCGTCGCGCCCTCCACCCGACGGGTCGTCGCGGCCCCCACGCCCCAACAATTCCTGGCGCCCGCCCTCGCTGCGCCCCCCGCCGCCCCCGCGGGCGCCGAGCGAGTTTCCACCGCGAGACGTCCCCACGAAGGTCTCGGCCCGGGGCAACTCCCCGTTCGCCGCCGCGTTCGAGCGCGGGGTCGACGCGCTCCTGGCCAAGGACTATGCCCGCGCCCACGCGGCGTTCGTCGAGGCGAACAAGATCTCCCCTGACGATCGGCGCGTCCTAGCGAACCTCGAGCGCCTCCGAAAGATGGGGTTCACGTGACCCACACCGCGCGGTTCCTGGTCCCCGGCGAGAACCTCCACCCGCTCTTCGCGACGGCGCTCTCCGCCGTGGGCATCGCGAGCGCCGCGAGCGCGCTCGGGGCCCTCCGCGTCGAGCTGAATCGCAGCGTCGACGGGTCCCGCGTCGAGCCCGTCGCGTCGGCCGTCGCGAGCCCGCCCCCCGCCGCCCCTCCGTCGGCCACCTCGAGCGTGACGCTCCCGGACGCGGCCGCGCCCGTCGCGTCGAGCGCGGGCAAGTGTCCGGCGCTCATCCTGAACTTTCGCTCCGAGAGCATTTATCCATCCCACGCAGCGAACCCGCCGCTGGCCTCCCTCGCGAAGTGGCTGCTCGACCACCCGACCGCGAGCGTCTTCGTCGACGGCCACGCCGACGCCACGGGCTCGGATGACACCAACCTGCGCCTGAGCCGTCAGCGTGCGGCGTTCGTGGGGGCGACGCTCGCGGGCGCGGGTGTCCCGAAGTCGCGCATGACGGTGCGAGGGTTTGGGTCCTACTGGCCCGTCGACGAGACGCCCCCGGACGCCTCATGGAACCGGCGAGTCGTGGTGCAGACCAAAGGCGGGAGTTGTCCGCGCGAGAAGGAGGAGGTCATCGAACCATGATGTTGCTCGTCACGGTGCTCGCCGTCCTGTCGGTCGTGACGCTCCTCGTCGGCGGCTATCTCTTTGGCGCCCGCGCGGGCCGCGCCGCCCGGGCCGCGATCCTCGAAGAGCGGGAGGCGCAGGTCGCGCGGGTCCACGAGCTCGAGGCGCGGCTCGCCGTCGCTCCGCCGCCCGCGGTCGACCGCGTGAAGTTGGAACTCCAAGGGATGCTCGCTCCGCTGATCGCCAACGTGAGCGCCAGCGCGAGCGCGACGGCGAAGAAGGACCCGAGCGTCGACGTCCTCCGGCACGAGATGCAGTCTCTCGCCGACTCGGTCGCCGCGCGCGAGCGCAGCATCGACTCGTTCCGTGTCGAGATACGCTCGCTCCTCTCGACGGTCGGGAAGGCCCAAGATCCGGATCAGGTGCACCGGGATCTCCAGAAGGTCACCTCGCTGCTTTCCCAGCGCGGCGACGGCACGAGCGACGTCCGCAAGATGATGACCGAGGTGCTCGCGCCGATGCTCGAGCGCGAGCGCTCTCTGCGAGAGCTGTCCTCGATCCACGTCGGAGATGGGGGCCTCGGGGAGCTGCCTCGGCTCCTCGACGCCATCGCGGAGAAGGCGGGGTTCGCCTCGGTCGTGCTGAGCGACGAGTCGGGGCTCCCGCTCGCGGCGAGCGCCGACGCCGGGGACGTCGACGGTCTGGCCGGCATCGCCGCTTTTTTTCTCACTCTCGGCGAGCGAGCGGAGCGCGCCGCGTTGCCGCGCCCGCTCTCGTGCCTGGTGCTCGACGAGACGAACCGCATGACCCTCCACCGGATGTTCGTCGTGGGCGCGGCCCGATACACCGTGACCGCCGTCTCCCGGGGCATGGCCCTCGCCCCGGGGGCCCTCGACCCGGCGCTCTCTCCTCTCGAGCGCGCGCTCACGAAGCGAGAGCTGAGCTAGCTGGCGTCTCGGGCGCTGCGGCCCTCAGCGCCCGAGGCCCTTCGCTTTTCCGCTTGGTCGCCCTACGGTTCGCGCCCATGGGATACGAGAGCCTCGAAGCGTGCGTGGTCGACCTCGAGAAGCACGGGGAGCTCGTCCGTGTGCCCGACCGGCTCGACCCGTTCCTGGAGCTCGCGGAGGTCCAGCGCCGCATCTTCGCCGCCGGCGGCCCCGCGCTCTTGTTCGAGAAGGTGCAGGGTACACGCTTCCCCTGCCTCTCGAACCTGTTCGGCACCCGCAAGCGGGCCGACTGGCTCTTCCGCGACACGCTGGACGACGTGCGCGCGCTCGTCGCGGCGAAGGTGAGCCCGGCCAGCCTCGCGGTCTCGCCCCTCTTGGCCGCGCGGCTGCCGCGGGCGGCGCTCCACCTCGTGCCGCGCACGGTGCGGCGTGGGGCGGTGATGGCCCACACGACGCAGGTCTCGGCGCTCCCGCAGATCGTGTCGTGGCCGGGCGACGGCGGCCCGTTCATCACCCTGCCGCAGGTGTACACCGAAGACCCCGCGGCGCCCGGCGTGCGCGGCTCGAACCTCGGCATGTACCGCGTCCAGCTCGCCGGCAACGCCTACGTGCGCGATCGCGAGGTGGGCCTGCACTACCAGCTCCACCGCGGCGTCGGCGTGCACCACGCGCGCGCGCTCGAGCGCGGCGAGCGGCTCCGCGTGCGCATCTTCGTCGGCGGCGCGCCCGCGTTCATGCTCGCCGCGGTCATGCCGCTCCCCGAGGGGCTGCCCGAGCTGTCGTTCGCCGGCGCGCTGAACGGCCGCGCGGCGCGCATGGTCGCCGGCTCGCCGCACCTCCACGCCGACGCCGACTTCTGCATCACAGGCACCGTGGCCGCGAAGAACAAGCCCGAGGGAGCCTTCGGGGATCACCTCGGCTACTACGCGAAAATACATGACTTTCCTGTGCTCGAGGTGGAGTCGGTCACGCACCGCGAGGGCGCCATCTGGCCCTTCACCGTGGTCGGGCGCCCCCCGCAGGAGGACACGATCTTCGGCGATCTCATCCACGACCTCACGGCCTCGCTCGTGCCGAACGTGCTGCCCGGAGTGCGCGAGGTGCACGCGGTCGACGAGGCGGGCGTGCACCCGCTGTTGCTCGCGGTGGGCAGCGAGCGCTACGCGCCCTACGCCGACGACGCGGCCTCCGCGCCGCCGGCCGAGCTGCTCACGCAGGCGAACGCCATCCTCGGGCAGGGGCAGATGTCGCTCGCGAAGTACCTCTTCATCGCCGACGCGGCCGATCGGCCGCCGCGCGTGCGCGACGTGCGCGCGTTCCTCGGGCACATGCTCGAGCGCCTCGACCCCGCGCGCGATCTCCACTTCCACGTGAACACCACGATGGACTCGCTCGACTACTCGGGCACCGGCCTCGGGCGCGGGTCCAAGGTGGTCGTCGCGGCGCGCGGCCCCAAGCGCCGAGAGCTCGCGCGCGAGCTTCCCGGGCGGGTCGCCTTGCCCGCGCTCGCGAGCGACGCGCGCCTCGTGTGCCCCGGCGTGCTCGCGCTCGAGGCCGGCCCGTGGACGAGCCCGGCCGACGTCGAGGCGCTCGCCGGCGCGCTCGCCGCGGTGCCCGAGGCGGACCTCCGCGGGCTCCCGCTCATCGTCGTGGTGGACGACGCGGAGCTCACGGCGCGCACCTTCGCGAACTTCCTCTGGGTCACCTTCACGCGCTCGAACCCGGCGGTCGACGTGGGCGGCGTGCGCGCCTTCACGCAGCACAAGGCGTGGGGCTGCCACGGCCCGGTGCTCATCGACGCGCGGAGCAAGCCTCACCACGCGCCGCCGCTGGTCGAGAACGCCGACGTCACCGCCCGCGTCGATCGCCTCTTCGCGCGCGGCGGCACCCTCGCGAAGTGGGGGTGAGTCTGGCGGCGCGGCCGCGGGGTGGCGCAGGCTGACCCACGCGCGGGCGCGTCTTGGCGCACGTTTCAACGGGCTGCGCGACGGCCTGGCGCTTGCTATTCACGAGCCATGCACTCTCCTCTCCGCCGAGCAGCCCGGTCCCTCGTCATGGCGGCGCTGGCCGTAGCGTCGCTCGCCGCGTGCAGCGCGAGCACCCCGCAAGGCACCAGCCAAGACGCTGGGCCGGACTCCGGCAACCCGTTCGGGTGCTGCCCCGACGTCAAGTCCGGCTGCACGCTCGTCCGCAACGGCCCCAAGGTCGTCGTCCACATCGTCCGGGCCACACGGAGCACGCGAATGACGACTGCATCCTGGGATTCGACGGCGTCGTCCTCAACCCGCAGCAACCCGGCTGGACGCACGGGGTCGACAAGTTCGGCTGCGGCGTGTGGAGCCCGCCGCCGAACGCGGCGACCATCGTGTGCGGGCAGGCGCCTCCACCACCCGAGCGCCCCGACGCAGGCGACGCGAGCGCAGGTGACGCCGACGCGGCGGGCGATGCCGACACGAGCGACGGCGGCGTGGACGCGCCGACCGACTGAGGCCCCGGCTGGGAGGGGGCTAGAAAGTCCTTGCCGCCGGCGCGCGAGTCGACGAAAGACACCCCATGGCCAAGAAGAAGAAGAGCGCCCTCCAGCAGGCCGCGTCGCGCAAGCTCGCCGGCATCGGTCCCAAGCCCCCGAGCCCCGAGCACATCGCCCACATGATGCTCCACGCCGAGGAGCGCGGCGAGGTCTCGCGCGTGTCCCTCGAGGACGGCACCTGGGGCTGGGCGATGCCCGGCGAGGGCGGCCAGACCCAGGTCATGCGCCCCACCCAGGAGATGCTCGACGCGCTCGACCGCTTCGCGCGCGAGGGTCACCCCGCGCACTGACGAGGCGGGGAGCGCGCCTTTGAGGGGCGCTCCCTCGAGCTCGCAGTTAGAGCAGATCTTTTCTGCCCGCGCTCTTCAGCGCCTCGACCACCAGCTTGACGTCCTGCGCGCGGTCGCGCGGGACGACGAGCACCGCGTCGTCGGTCTCGACGACCACGAGGTCGGAGACGCCCACGAACGCCACGTGCTTCGCGCGGCCGGAGCCGAGGCTCGCGAAGTAGTTGCCCGCGGCGTCGACCGTGAACGCGCCGGCGGGGAGCACGTTGCCGCTCGCGTCCTTCTGGCCCAGCTCCCACGCGCTCTGCCAGCTGCCCACGTCGCTCCAGCCGAAGCTGCCGGGCACCACGGCGAGGTCTGCGGCCTTCTCCATGACGCCGACGTCGATCGACACGCTCTGCAGGGTGGGGAAGACCTCGGCGACCGCCTCCGCGGTGCCGCGGGCCACCATGGCGCGGGTCGACTCGGCCATCGCGGGCAGGTGCGTGGCGAGCAGCCCGCGCATCACGTCGGCGCGGAAGAAGAACATGCCGGCGTTCCACAGGTGCTTGCCGCCCGCCACGTAGCCCTCGGCGCGCGCGCGATCGGGCTTCTCGACGAACCGGGCCACGGCCCGCGCGTGGGCGCCGCGGGCGTCGCCGAGCTCGATGTAGCCGAAGCCGGTCTCGGCGCGCGTGGGCACGATGCCGACGGTGGTGCACGCGCCCTCGCGCGCCGTGGCGTACGCGCGCTCGAGGACCGCGCGGAAGCTGGCCTCGTCGGCGATGTGGTGATCGCTCGGCAGCACGGCCGCCACGGCCTCGGGATCGCGCGCGAGGAGCACCTCGGTCGCCCAGGCGATGCACGGCGCGGTGTTGCGCGGCGTCGGCTCGCGGAGGATCTGCGAGGGGGGCACGTCGGGCAGCGCCGCGATGGTCGCGTCGGCGAGGCGCTCGGCGGTGACCACGTAGATGCGCTCGGGCGGCACGAGGGGCGCGAGCCGCTTCACGGTGGCCGCCAAGAGCGACTCGCCGGAGCCGCCCGCGAGCGGCAAGAGCTGCTTCGGGCGCGCCTCGCGCGACGCCGGCCAGAACCTCGTACCCGCGCCGCCCGCCATGATGACCGCGTAGTCCGCCATGGGGCGAGACCCTACCACCAGAGGGGCCGAGGGCGACCCAGGATCGCGCCAGGCGACCGCCGAGCGTGGCCAGGAATCACCACGAATTTTGCCACTCGAGCGCGCGCGCATAGAAAGGGGGGGTATGGTCCGCTCCCCCCACCTTCACCGCTTGTGGACGGCGCTCGGGGTGGCGCTCGCGGCGCTGCTCAGCGCGCTCGGCGTGCTCGGCTGCCAGCGCGATCTGCCGCTGCGCCTCATCGAGGTGCACGAGGTGACGCCGTCGGAGCTCGAGTCGGGCGACCGGCTCGAGGTGCACGGCGCGGGCTTCCCGCAGGGCCGCCCCGCGCACCTCACGTTCCGCGGGACGCTCTACCGCCCGGGCCACGCGCCCGAGCGCGCGCGCATCGGCGCCACGGGCACCGTCGCCGGGCAGACGCGCATCGAGCTTGAGGTGACCGAGGAGCTCCTCGCGAGCTTCGCCGGCACCGGCGCGCGCGCCGAGCACACCACGTTCCGCGGCGAGGTCGAGGTGGTCTTCGCGTCGCAGAGCACGAGCGCGCCGCCGATCGCCGCGACCCTCCAGGGCGTGGTGCTCGACGTGTTCCCCGCGGGCCTGCGGGCCGACGACGCGGCGCGCGCCGACAAGGAGGGCGCGGGCGTGCTCGCCTTCCTGGGCCTCGAGGTCGTCGCCGCGGGTCCTGGCCTGGTCGTCGAGGCGGTCGCGCCCGGCTCGCGCGGCGAAGAGGCGGGGCTCGTGAAGGGCGATCTGCTCACCGGGTTCGACGGCGTGCGGCTCACGCGCGTCTCCGACGTCCGCGCGAGCGGCGCCCGCGAGGTCGCGCTCACGTTCCGCCGCGGCGGCGGCAAGGAGGAGACGCGCGAGCTCTCGCTCCTCGGGCTCTCGCGCGCGCTGCCCCGTGATTTCTCCTGGATCGTGTGGCTCATGGGCCTCGCCGTCGCCCTCGTCGTGGCCTTCGTCGCGCCGCTCGAGGGGCGCCTCGGGCGGGCCGAGCTCGCGATCGCGCGGCGCCTGCGCCGGCTGCGCGACCGCGACGCGCTCGCCACGTCCTCCTCGCTCGCGGCCCTCGCGCGCGCGGCGTCGCGCGGCCTCCTCGGCGAGCGCCCGAGCCGCGAGCTCGCGTGGCTCCCGCCCGCGGTGCTCGCCGTGTCGTCGGCCGCGCTCTTCGCGCTGCCCGGCGCCGGCACCCTGGTCGGGGAGGACGTGGACGTGCTGCTCCTCTTCGTGGCGTTCGTGGCGTCGAGCCTCACCGTCGCGGTGAGCCAGGAGCGCGGCCTCTTGCCGCGCCTTCGCGCCCTCGGCGGCGCCACGCTGCTGCTCCTGCCGCTCGTGCTGGCCCTCGTCGCCGCGGTGAGCGCGAGCGGCTCGCTCCGCGGCGTCGACGCCGTGCGCGGCCAGGGCGCCATGCCGTGGGAGTGGAACGCGTTCCGCTCGCCGTTCTCGCTCGCCCTCGTCGTCACGTGCGTCGTGGCGCAGGCGCTGCTCGGCGCGCGCGCGCGCGGCGAGGCGCACGGGCCCAGCGCCGACACGGCCTACCGCGTGGGGCTCCTCTTCTCGTCCGGCGTGCTCGTGGTGCTCTTCTTCGGCGGGTACCGCCTGCCCGGCGGCGTCGACAAGCTGTCGCTCCTCGCGCGGGTCGCGGGGGGCTGCCTGCTGCTCGCGAAGACCTGGGCGCTCGCTGGGCTCTCGCTGCTCGTGCGCTTCACGCGCCCGCTCGGCGCGCAGCGCGACGGGGCTGGCGGGCGCGGCCTCGGCGGCGCGGCGCGCCTCGTGCTGGTCGCCGTGGTGGCCTTCGCCACCAGCCTCGCGTGGACGAACGCGCGCTGGGCCGCGCGCTTCGAGTTCGAGGGCGCCCTCGGCGGCGCGCTCGTCCTCGCGACCGCCGTGTTCCTCGCCCGCGTGGTGGTGCGCGTGAAGTACGTGACCGACGCGCCCACGCCGCACGTGAACCCGTTCTTGTAGGGCCTCGCGCGGTCGAAGCTCATTCTCGCGGCGGAGCTGCGCCGTCGCCGGGCGGGTTCAGGAGGAGCCCCGCCACGCCGAGCAGGGTCCCGAGCACCTCGCTCCGGACCCACGGCTCACGCACGAGCGCGATCACCCGGTCGAGCGCCTCACGCGTCTCGCGCACGGTGCGCTCGTCGCCGACGGCCCGCGCGACGCGGTGCCTCGCGCCGAGGGCGCCCAAGAGCGCGACCACCGAGCACCGCGGCCCGCGCCTGCCGACCTCGTGGCAAGCGAAGCGCGCGTCGTGGCGAGAGAACGACGCGAGCGCCTCGCGCCCCTCCGGGATGGTCAACCCCACGACGTCCACGACGCCCGCGCCCGACACGTCCAGGGCTCGCAGGCGCTCCGCGAGCCTCGTCCCCGAGCCGGCGATCGCCGCGTCGCGCACGGCCTCGTCGCGCAGGGGCGCGTCCCCGAGGGCCGCGTCGTCGAGGGCAGCGCTCGCTCCGAAGAAGGCGCGCGCGGCCTCGCTCGAGAAGGCCAACAAGAGCGGGAGTCGGCGATCACGGAAGGTCGCCGGCTCTCCTGCCGCGGCAGGTCCGCGAGACGACCGGGCCTCGTAGCGCTTGGCCCGCGCGCCGTCGAGGCCCTCGACCGCGACGTCGTAGGCCCACGCCAAGGCCTCTTCGCGCCCCTCGAGGTTCGCTTGGTCGGCCGCGTCGCGGGCCGGATCGTAGAGCTCGCGATCTCTCGCCGCGCGCTCGGCGAGCGGGTGACCCGCGGGCACGCGCAGCTCCTCGTGGCAGTCGGTACGAATCCAGACGAGCTCGGGATAGTCGCGCTGCGCCAGCCGCATCAAGGCCTGATGCTCCTCCCGGACCGCGCGTGCGTAGAGCGGCGCCGCCCACGAATAGCTCTCGAGCTCGCGGTCCACGACGCCGAAGGCGCCCGCGGCGTCATCGACATGGAGCCGCCACCGCGCGATCGCCGCGGGGGGATCGGTCTCGTCGGAGGCAAAGGCCAAGATCAGGCCCGGGGGCGCGAAGTACGGGTGATCCACGCCGCAAGCCTGCTGTTGAGAGGAGTCGTCGGACCCTGCCTTGCGATGAGGGGCACACGTCGACGGGGCCCACCGCCGCGCCTCGTATCGAGGCTTGGGGACGGAAGGGAAATCGAACACGAGCCCCATGGCTTGGCACCGGGACCGCTCCGAGGTTGGTGCGGTCGCGCCCCCATAGGTCGCGATCGCGTCCGCCATACAGCTGAGCGCGCCCGGGCGGGGCCCGTGGGGCTCCATGGCCCGGAGCGTCGCCGCGGCAAACTCCGTGTGCTTGGCGAGGACGTACGCCGTGAGCTCGTCGATCTCCATTCGCGCGCCAGGTCGCGCCCTGCGAGCGCTCTCGAACGCGACCGCCGCGTCTTCGAAGCGCGCGTCCTCGAAGAGCGCGCGCGCCGCCCGCTCGCTCGGGCCGCACGCCGCGACGACCCTCGGCCAGGTGGCCCGCGCACGGAAGCGGTACGCGTCCGACTGTGCGGCCTCGCAGTCGCGGACCGCCAGGTCGAGCGCGACGAGCTCCTCCAGGGCGCGGTCGGTCTTCTCGTTGGCTCGAATCCGCGCCGCGAGCTTGCGGGCGACTCCCGCGCGGCTGACGGGCGACACCAGGGCGAAGGCCATCGCGGCCGCGGACGTCGCAGGAGCGAACGACGCGGCGTGCCCGAGGCCCACGACGAGGGCGAGGTACGCGAGGGGGACGCCGACGAGGCGCGCCGCCCGCCGGCCCGGCGTGAGCCCCGCGCCCGCCGGCGCGGCGCTCCTCACGACGCCGACGAGGAGCGCGACGCCCAGGGAGCCGAAGAACACGTGCGGCAGGTGGTCGATGAACGAGCTGGAGAACATGGGTGGCCTCGAGGAGCGTTGACGCGAGGGGGGGCGGGGGA
>DAORJJ010000079.1:0-17463 GCA_035439005.1 Polyangiaceae bacterium
CTCGTCGAGACCTCGCCCGAGTCGGCCACGGCCCTCGGCCTCCACGCGCGCGACGCCGACCTCGACGCGCGCGACAAGCCCACCTTCGACGCGCACACCGCGAAGCTGCGCGCGCTGCTCGCGCGGGTCGACGCGCGGGCCCCCACGCCGAGCGCGTCGAGGAGCGCGGGGCTCCGCCTCGGGCGCGCGGCCCGCACCGATCTCGCGCTGCTCCGCGGCATGCTGCGCACCGAGCTGCTGGGGCGCGCGCGCCGCCCGCTCGCGCAGGAGCCGCAGCTCTACACCTCGCCCATGGGGGCGATCTTCGCGATGACCGCCCGCGACTACGCGCCCGCGCCGCGGCGCGCCGCCGACGTCGTCGCGAGGCTCGAGAAGCTCCCCGGCGTGCTCGCGGCGGCGCGCGCCAACCTCGACGCGCCCCCGTCGGTGTGGGTGCAGGTCACCATCGAGCGCTCGGAGCGCGCGAAGAGCTTCTTCGAGGCGCAGCGCCCGTTCCTCGAGCAGCACCTGGCCGGCGAGCTGCCGCGCGTGCGCCGCGCCCTCGAGGGGGCCGCGCGCGCCTACGCGGACTACGCGCGCTTCCTGAAGAAGACGGTGCTGCCCCGCGCGACGGGGAGCTTCGCGGCCGGCGAGGAGCACTTCACGGCGCTCCTGCGGGAGGGCTATTTTCTGCGCGAGTCGCCGGCCGAGCTCGAGGCGATGGGGCGCGGCGTGCTCGCCCAGACCGAGGCGCAGATGACCGACATCGCCAAGCGCCTCGACCCCAAGGCCAAGGGCTGGCCGGAGGTCGTCGCCAAGGTGAAGGCGAACCACCCGAAGCGTGAAGAGCTGCTTGCCGCGTACCGCTTGGAGGTGAAGCGCGCCCGCGACTTCCTGGCGGCGCGCGACGCGGTTCCGTTCCCCGAGGGCGACGACCTCGCGGTGGTCGACACGCCGGTCTTCATGCGCACCACGGTCATCGCGGCGTACGACAGGCCGCCGCCCTTCGACGGCGCCGCGAGCACGAAGGGGTTCTTCTTCGTGACGCCGGTCGACGCGAGCCTGCCGCCGGCGAAGCAGGAGGCGATGCTGCGCGAGAACGACCACGGCGACATCGTCGACACCGCCGTGCACGAGGCCTACCCGGGCCACCACCTGCAGCTCTCGTTCGCGGCCAAGCACCCCTCGAAGGTGCGCAAGGTCCACGACGCGCCCATCTTCAGCGAGGGCTGGGCGCTCTACTCCGAAGAGCTCATGGCCGAGCTCGGCTACTACACGGACGAGGAGCGCCTGATGCAGCTCGAGTGGACGCTCGTGCGCGCCGCGCGCGTCGTGCTCGACGTGGGGCTCCACACCGCCGGCATGACGTTCGACCAGGCGGTCGCGTTCCTCACCGACCGCGTGCACCTCGAGCGCCCGCTCGCCGTGAGCGAGGTCAAGCGCTACTCGATGAGCCCGACCCAGCCGCTCGCGTACCTCACGGGGCGGCAGGGCATCCTCGCCCTGCGGGCCCGCGCCAAGCAGCGCGACGGGGCGTCTTTCAGCCTCAAGGCGTTCCACCACGACCTGCTGACGCGGGGCACGCTGCCCCCGGGCCTGCTCGCCACCGAGATCTTCGGGGACTGACCGCGGCGCGGTCGGCGTCGCGCTGCGAGCGCGCGCGCGCAAGCGCTCTCCAGCGGGGCGCGCGGTGTGCTAGTGCGGGGCCGCCATGCTCTTCACGAACGCCCTCATCCCCACCGTCAAGGAAGCTCCGTCCGACGCCACGAACGTGAGCCACGTGCTCCTCTTGCGAGGCGGGTACATCCGCCGCGTGGGCGCGGGCATGTACGACTACCTGCCGCTCGGGCTCCGGGCGCTGCGCAAGGTCGAGGGCATCGTCCGCGAGGAGATGGACCGGGCCGGGGCGCTCGAGATCCTCATGCCGGCGCTGCTGCCCGCCGAGTACTTCCGCGAGACCGGCCGCTTCGACCGCTTCGGCGACACGCTGTTCCGCCTGAAGGACCGCAAGGGCGCCGAGTACAACCTCGGGCCCACCCACGAGGAGATCGTCACCGACATCGCGCGCCGGGAGATCCAGAGCTGGCGCGACATGCCGCGCAACCTCTACCAAATCCAGTCGAAGTTCCGCGACGAGCCCCGCCCGCGCGGCGGCCTCCTGCGGTGCCGCGAGTTCCTCATGAAGGACGCGTACTCGTTCGACGCGACCGAGGAGGGCGCCAAGGCGAGCTACGAGCGAATGCGTGCAGCCTACACGCGCGCGTTCGACCGCATGGGGCTCACGTACCGCCTCGTCGCGGCCGACTCGGGCGCGATGGGCGGCTCCACCAGCGCCGAGTTCCAGGTGCTCGCGGACAGCGGCGAGGACGCGATCGTGGCCTGTCAGCGCTGCGAATACGCGGCCAACGTGGAGGCCGCGATCGTGAAGACCCGCGAGCCCGCGCCGCCCGCCGAGCCCACGCCGGCGCTGGCGAAGGTGGTCACGCCGAAGGTGGGCTCCATCGACGACGTGTCCGCGTTCCTGGCGCTCCCGAAGGACCGCTTCTTGAAGTCGCTCGTGTACCTCGCTGGCGACGCGACGGTGCTCGCGGTCGTGCGCGGGGATCACGAGGTGAACGAGGTGCGGCTCGCGCGCGCGCTCGGCGTCGACGAGGTGTTCCTCGCGGGCGAGCTCGACGTGAAGAAGGCCACCGGCGCGGCCGTTGGCTTCGCCGGCCCGGTGGGCTTCGCGGGCCGGGTCGTGGTGGATCGCGCCGCGTCGCTCGTCGCGAGCGGGGCGTGCGGCGCCAACGAGACCGACCACCACCTCACGAACGTGGTCTTCGGGCGCGACTACACCGCCGAGGTGGCCGACCTCCGCCTCGCGCAGGGCGGCGACGACTGCCCGAGCTGCGGCGCCGAGAGCGCGCTGGTCGCCTACAAGGGCATCGAGGGCGGGCACATCTTCATCCTCGGTACACACTACTCCGCGCAGATGGGCGCCACGTTCCTCGACGAGGCGCAGGCCAAGAAGCCCATCGTGATGGGCTGCTACGGCATCGGCGTCTCGCGCCTCGTGGCCACGTGCATCGAGCAGCGACACGACGAGCTCGGCATCGTGTGGCCGATGAGCCTCGCGCCCTACCACGTGCACCTCGTCACGCTCGGCACCCAGGCGAAGGAGCCGGGGGTCTACGCCGAGGCGAAGAAGCTCTACGACGCGCTCTGGGCCGCCGGCGTCGAGGTCCTGTGGGACGACCGCGACGAGCGCCCCGGCGTGAAGTTCAAAGACGCGGATCTCCTCGGCATTCCGCTGCGGGTCACGCTCGGGTCGAAGGGCCTCGCGCAGGGCCAGCTCGAGCTCAAGCCGCGCACCGAGAAGGACCCCAAGAAGGCCGAGCTCCTGCCCCTCGCGGAGGCGGCGGCGACGCTCATCGCCCGGGTGAAGGCCGCCCTCGCGGGCGCCTGACGCCGAGCTCGTCCCGCTATCGCAGCAGGATGTCCACGCGTCGATCGAGCTCCCAGCCGGGCGCCGCGGTCCCGGTGGCGTCCAGCTCGCCCCTCGAGGTCTCGGTGACCGCGCTGCTGTCGACGCCGAGGTTGAGGAGGTACTGCCTCGCGCTCCCCGCGCGGCGCTGCCCGAGCGCCATGTTGTACTCCGCGTCCCCGCGTGGGTCGGCGCGACCCACGAGCTTCAGCCCTCGCCCCTTCAGGGCGCCGGTCCTGAGGCAGGTCGCGACCTGCTCCAGGAGCCCGCGGTCCTCGTCCAGAATCGCGCTCCTGTCGTATTCGAACTTCGGCGCCTCGGCGATGTTCCCGAAGTCGATCTTGCACGCGGCCACGATCTCGTTCGAGAGCTGGACGTTCCGAACCGGGGCCTTCCTCGCCGGCGTCGCGGGCGCGGTGGTGGCGGTGGTGGGGAGCGGCTCCGGCGCGCGCGGGGGCGGCGGATCCGCGCAGCCGAGCCAAAACAGAGAAGAGGCGACGAGCAGCGGTGTGAAGGTTCGAGCGGTCATGTTCTGTTCCTCATGGGGTGGATGGGCCGCGCGCCGGGAGTGTCCCGAAGAGGCCTGTCCGGCATCAGTGCAAGACGGTGGCCACGCTCGCGCCCAGCCCACCGGACGCCCGCGCGCGGGCTTCTCGCGTCCGCGCGCCCTGGCCACCTCGGGGGCAGCGTCGGGAGCCGTCGATATGAACGAGGCCGCCCATCAGGATGACGTCCCCGGCGCCAAGGCGGGCGAGCGCCGCCCGGTCAGCGGGCCCCGACGGAGCGACGAGGGCGCGCGCCTCGGGAGCGGCGGTAGACCCTGGTCACCCGCGGCGGACGCGGGCGACCAGCTCGGCGCGCGACTCCACGCCGGCCTTCTCGAACATCGACGTGAGGTGCGTCTCCACGGTGCGCTCGACGATCTCGAGCGCCGCGGCGATCGTGCGGTTCGAGCGCCCGTCCACGAGCAGCTCCAGGATGTCCCGCTCGCGCGCAGTGAAACGCCAGCGGCTCGGGACCGTCAACGCATCGGGATCGCCGTCGGCGTCGGCCTGGCGCTGAACGAGCAGGATCACGCCGCCTCCCCCTGCGATCTCCGTGACGGCCAGGTCGCCCGGGGGCTGCCCGCGCGCCGCGGCGCGGAGCTCTGGCTCGCGCGCGCCGTCGCGATCGAGCCACTGGCGACCGGCGGTGTTCGACTCGAGGAGGGTGCCCTCACGGGAGACGAGCAACGCAGCCGCGGGGATCGCGTCGAGCACGGCCCGGAGCATGGCGTGCAGCTCCCCACACGTCGTCTTCTCGGCGCGAGGATCCATGCGACCGTCGCGGCCCGGGTCCTCCTCCCGGGCCGCCGGGCGCACGGTGCTCACTCCGGGCGCGGCGGGCCGTCCCACGGGTCCTCGGTACCGTCCGTTCGTTCCGTTCATCACTCCCCCCTTCGTGGATCCATCCTCAGCGCATCTCCCGCTGGGGCGGTAGTGTGGGAAACCCTGGCTTGTGAGCGATTTTTTTTCACATGGAAGCGCGCCGCGCGCGGAAGGGGCCGGCCCGTCTCGAGCCAGGTCGTCGAGCCGCCGAGGTGCGCGACGGCGGGCGCGTCCGTTTCAGCGCGAGGCTGCTAGGTACTCCCAGGCTCGGCAGTCCCCTCCGCGGAGACTCTCTCGAAGTGTGGAGTCGCGTGGACTGCCTCGTATCAGCGGGCGCTCATTGGCTGTCCCACCGCCTAGCAGCCTGTTGATTTACGGACCGAGGCGCGTCGTCGTCCGCGCCCGGCCCGCCGAGGCGCGATCCGAGGAGCGCGCGGAGCGTTTTCCAGGTGAGCGTTTCTAGGTGAGCCCGCACCGCAGGATCGCAACGAAGGCGGCCGGGATGCGGCGGCGATGGGCCGACGGGAGTAAATCAACGGGCTGCTAGGCCGGGAACGCGCGGCGAAACGCCGCCGCGAACGTGGCCGCGGCGGCGGCGTCGATGGGCCCGCCCGCGTGGCCGTCGGCCCGCAGCGCGCTGCCGACGATCACGCCGTCCGCGTGCTCCGCGAGAGAAGGCAGCGAGGCGACCGTCGCGCCGCTCGCGACGAGCACGGGGACGTGGACGCCCGGGCGCGCCGACGACCTGGTGGCGAGCGCCACCTCGCGGAGCTTGCCGGCGTCCGCCGCGAGGCCCGTGCCGGGCCCCGTTACGAGCACGGCGTCGGCCAGCGCGCGGACCACGAGATCGCTGGTCTCTTGGGCGAGCGTCTGCGGGGCGAGCGCCGACGAGTGCTTCACGTCCACGTCGGCCCAGACCGCCACGCCCGCCGCGCCCAGCGAGGCCCGCGCGCGCAAGAGCTCCGCCGCCGCGCCCTCGATGACGCCCTGGTCGGTGACGCGCGCGCCGGTGAGCACGTTCACGCGCACGCAGACGGCGCCGACCACGTGGGCGATGGCGAGCGCCGTGAGCGCGTCGTTGCGGAGCACGTTCACGCCGAGCGGCAGCGCGGGGGCGGCGTCGCGCGCGGCCGCCGCGCAGAGCGTCATGGCGGACGTCGTCACCGGGGGCACCGCGCCGCGGAAGAACGGCACGTCGCCGTAGTTCTCGATCATGCAGACGTCGTAGCCCTCGGCCGCGAGGATACGTGCAGACTGCACGCACTCGGCGACGATCTCGCGGAGCGGCCTCGAGGCGCCGGGACTCCCAGGCAGCGCGGGCAGGTGGATGACCCCGACCAACAGGCCGCGGGGCTTCGGGGGGACGACGCTCATGGAGAACCTCCGCGTGACGAGCCGAGGCCGCCGAGGCCCGAGGCTGGCAAGAACTGGGGCTTGCCGAGCTGCCCCTTCACCTGGAACGCATAGAACCCGTCGGGCGTCTTTGCCCGCTTGACCGTGGGATCGAGCTCGAAGAGCGGCGGGATGTTCGACCCAGGGGCGCCGAAGAGGCTCTTCGTCTTGTCGTTCTTGCCGCGGTAGCCGTCGTTCACCTTGAAGCGCACCGCGAGATCGAGGCCCGAGTCGTTGGCGAGCTCGCGCATCTGGATGCGGCCGTCGCCCGCGAGCTCGAGGTCCTTGCCGGCGGCGCCGAACTTGCTCACCTTGAGCACCCCCTCCTTCGCCTCCGCCTCGAAGCGGAGCGCCCCCACGGTGAGCTTCGGCAGCTCGAGCAGGCCCTTGATCTTGGCCTTCCCGTCGCCGACCGAGAGGTCGCGGATCTCGAGGTTGACGACGCCCGAGCCCTTCGACGCCTTGCCCTCGGGGAGGCGCAGGTCGACCTTGCCGAAAAGCTTCCCTTCCATCGGGACGCCGAGCTGCTGGCTCAGCATGTCGATCTTGCCGACGTCGACCGCGTCGAACTCGACCTTGATGATGCGCTCCTTGCCCTTGTCGATGAACTCGCCGTCGATCTGCCCCTCGAAGGCCTTCAGGGTGAAGGTCACGTCCTTATTGCCGACGAGCAGCGACAGCAGCGAAACGCGCGCCCGCGCCTCGTCGAGCTTGAGCTCCACCGGCGGCTTGCCCGGCTCGACCGGGGGCATGAGCAGGTGGACGCCGGTCGCGCGGACGCCGGTCACGAAGTACGAGTCGAGGGCGTCGATCTGCAGCTCTTGCTGAGAGCTCGACGCGCGCTGCTGCGCGTTGAACGTGGAGACGAGCCGCTCCTTCAACTTGTCGTAGGGGAAGGTCCACGACAGAAACAGCAGGAAGGCGAAGAGGAAGAAGGTTGGGTAGA
Organism: Polyangiaceae bacterium; assembly: GCA_035439005.1. Lineage (GTDB taxonomy): Bacteria > Myxococcota_A > Polyangia > Polyangiales > Polyangiaceae > JAAFHV01. The sequence goes on from DAORJJ010000079.1 coordinate 7,151, forward strand.
GGATCCACCGACCGGCGGCGCGGAGGCGCTCTTTGAGCTGCTGGGTCACGCCGACACCTCGCCTTCAGCCCGGGCTCGCCGTCGACCTCCGTTGGCCGCCGCGCTCACTTCGGCTCCTTCTTGGCCGGCGCCTCGGCGCGGTCGTAGGCCGACACGCCCACCTCGACGTCGAACGAGTCGGGCTCGCCGCTGCGCTTGCGCACGTTCAGGCGGGACACCGAGACGGGGTGCCCGCTCTGCTCGAGCCCTTCGAGAAACTTGGAGACGGGACGCATTCCAGCTTTCTTGAAATGTATCAAGGTATTGCGTTCGACGTAGCGCTTTCCGTGGGGCACCTCGGCGCGGTCGACGGAGTCGCTCACGTCGAGCTTCTGCGTGCGCGCCGACTGCTCGAGGTACCCGGCCAGCGCCGGGGCGCGCCTGCCGTAGCGCGCGGCGATCGCGTCCTCACGGCTCTTGCGATCGCGCACCTTCGCGCGCGCCGCCTGCACCTGGGTGAGCGCGGCGCGCAGCTCGGTGACCTCAGCGTCCTTCCCGGCCGCGAGGCCGGACAAGACGAGCGGAAAGCCAAAGAGGACGAGCACGCCGAGCACGAGCAGCCCGACGGTGAGGGAGCGTTGGTCGCGCGGGCTGAGGTTCGCCTTGATCGCCATCACTTGCCTCCGCTCGCGCTGGGCGCGGGCTGCGCGGCCCCCGAGCCCTTCTTCGGGGTGCCGTGCACGTCCTCCGTGCACTTGAGATCGAACTCCATCACGTACTTCTGGCGCTCACCGCCGACGACCTGGTTCGTCCGGGTGATCTTGACGTCGCTGAAGCACCGCTCCGCTTTGAGCGAGGTCATGATCGCCTGCGCGTCGGGGATGGTGCCCACGATGCCGTGGACGATCACGTGCCCCTTCTGCACGTCGAGCTCCTCGATGTCGTGCACCATGCTCTGCGGGATGTTCTCCGAGAGCTTCACCATGACGTCGAAGGCGTCCGCGTGCGGCATCGGGTCCTCGTCGGCGACCTGGGTCTGCTTCGCGAGCAGCTCGAGCGCGCGCGAGGCGCTCTCCGTGCTCTCGCCGAGCACCTCCTTGGTGACGGTGCCGAGCGCGCCCTCGAGGGCGGCGCGCTCGCGCGTCGACGCGTAGAGCTGGGCGCCGGCGGAGAGCAGGGAGATGAAGAAGATCGCCGTCGCGAGGCCAGCGAGCAGCGGGATCTTCTCGCGCACCCACGCGAAGCCGCGCTCGAACGACAGCGCGCCCTTGCGCAGGTTCATCCCCAGCGGCCGCGGCCCGACCCCGAGCGCGAGGCCGAGCGCCTTCGCGAACCGTGGCACCTCGGCGAGGTCGACCGAGCCTGGCCGCTCGAGCTCCAGCGTCGGGGCGGGGATGCGCACGACCTCGAGCCCGAGCTCGCCCGCGAGGAAGCCCTCCGCGCCCGAGACGAACGCGCCGCCTCCGGCCAGGAACACCCGCGTCGGGGGCTTGCCGCCCGCCGCGCGGTGCCCGAGCACCGTGGTGCGGACCTCGCGCGCGAGCTTCGGGGCCGACTGCGGCAGCCCCTTGGTGCCGAGCGAGAGGGTCCTCGCGAACACGGGCTCGCCGCCCTCGAGCACGACGAGATCGCTCGAGTCGTTGCCGAGGTCGAGGATGAGCGTCGGCTCGGGCGACGCGAGGGCCGGCGTCCAGCCGAGGAGGTTCGCCAGGGTGAAGCCGCCCACGCCCACGCGCTCGGGCTCGACGCCCGTGGCGCTCTTGACGAGCTCGATGCGCGCGCGCACCTCGCTCGTCGGCGCCACCGCGCAGAGCACCGAGATCGTCGGGGTCTTCTCGGCCGACGCGGCCTGCGGGAGCACCCGGTAGTCGAACACGGCCTCCGACATGTCGAACGGGATGACCGGCTCGAGCTCGAACGGCAGGATGTTCGCGAGCGCCCGCGCGCTCGAGAGCGGCAGAGAGACGGTCACGAAGGCGGCCTTCGAGCCCGCGAGGGCCACGGCCGACGCGTCCCCCATGCCGCCCTTCTCCCCCAAGAGCGACTTCACGGCCTCTCGAATCACCGCCGGGAGGTCCGCGTCCGGCCCCACGTCGCGGCTCACCATCCCGATGAGGGCGGTCTTTCGGTACGAGAAGCGAATGGCCGCGATCTTCACGGCCGACGCCCCCACGTCGATTCCCAAGCAGACGCTCATGAGAGACTCCTCATCATCTTCGGCTCACTCGACTCGGTAGTAGATGACTTGCCCCGCGGTCTTGGGCATTTGTGGGAACGCGGCCGTGAGCGCCGCGGAGTTCGCCCCGGCGAGCGCCTTGCCCGCCGCCGCCGCCGCGCCCGCGGCGCCGCCCGCCCCCGACAGGCCGGCGAGCAGGCCGCCCATCGCCGCGTCGAGGCCCGGGGTGTGCTGGAAGTCGACCACCGCGTGGACCGACACTCGGGTCTCGCGCTTGAGCCCACCCTTCTTGACGCCGACCGCGTAGATCGAGAAGACCTTGCTCTCCGTGGAGATGCTCTTGGCGAACTCGGCCTCGCTCTTGAAGAGCACGGGCTTCATGCCGAACGCGGCGAGCACGGGGCCGAGCTGCCCCTTCCCGGTCATGGTCTGCACGAAGTCGTTGGCCGTGCCGAACAGCGGCGCGCCCATCGTGAGCCCCCGCGCCATCGTCACTCCCGTGAGGAACGTCTGCGCCTGCGTGACGTCGGTGCAGATGGGCGCGGTCGGCGCGCCCGCGCACACGATCCCGAGGAGCGTCTGAGGGTTGGCCGTGTTGACGTTCACGCGCCCGGTGCCCCAGACCGTCATGGGGCGCTTCTTCGGGTTCTCCGGCGCCGGGTCGACGAACGTGGCCCAGAAGTCCTCGCTCACCCCGCGCACCGCGTGGAGCTCCTCGAGCGAGTCGAACGGCGCGTTCTTGCGGCGGTAGGGCTTCGGGAGGAGCTGGTAGTAGGCGTCCTCCGCCCCGGCGGTCGAGGCGCCCGAGAGCTTGCTGAGGTCGCAGTTGAAGAGGCGCTCGTCTTGGTCCGACCAGTCGATGATGGCAGAGCACACGGTCAGACGGTCGGCGAACTGGCCGGCGCCGTCGCGCTGCTCGAAGAGGGTGTTGTACTGCGGGGGCGCCATGAGGCCCATGAGCTCCTGGGCGAGGCGGATGTGCGCGATGTCGTTGGCCGCGCCGAGGTTCACGTTGATCTTCGCGTCCTCGTCGACGATGACGAGCTCGAAGCGCCCCTCCTTCAGGCCGAGGTTCTTCCCGGTCTTGGCGTCGACGCCGACCGTCGCGCTGAAGTCGTCGCTGCCCTCGCCGTCGTTGAACGCGCCGAGCAGGCGGTCGGAGAACTCCCACACGGGGAGCTGCGGCGGCGTCTTGCGCATCATCATGAAGAGCGGCGCGATGGCGCCGCGGATCGTCGGCTCGGTCGCGATCAAGAGCCGGGCGAGGTTGACCGCGCTGCGGGCCGTGTACTCCGCCTGAATGGCGTCGCGCTCCGAGGTGGCGCTCGCCGCCTCTGCGCTGGTCTCGTCTTGGAACTCGGCGAGCATGACCGTGAGCACCGCGATCGCGCCGAGCACCATCACGAGCGCGATGCCACGCTCCTTCGCCCTGCGGCGGGCGCGACGCGACGCGCGCCTGCCGGAGGCCGGTGTGCGGGAGGACGGCGTGGACGGCGGGCGCGCGCTCATTGGGAGATCCCGAAGCTCAGGGGCTCGCGCATGGGGATCATCACCTTCGTCGTGTAGGTGTACGCGGGCTCGTTGCGGATCTCCTTCATCGTGAGCGTGATGCGCACCTCGAGCGGCAGGCGGCCGGGCTGCCCGGACACCTGCGTCGTGTCCCAGGTGTCGGTCCACAGACCCGTCATGGGGTCGAGGTACTTGAAGTGCAGCGACTCGACGTTCTCGGCCAGGACGTTGACCACTCCGCCGCGGAGCGGATCGAGATCGATCGGCGTCTGCTCGCGGCGCACGAGGTCCATCTTGTCGGCCACGTCGGGGTCCTTCACCACGAAGTAGCCGAGCTCGCACTGATCCGACTCGTGCGACTCGCTGTCGATGCGACGGTGCGCGAACGCGGCGAAATCGAGCCTGTCGAAGTCGCGGCTCGACCTGCCGGAGAAGGCCGTGAGCCGCACCACGAGCGCCTGGCTCTGCGGCTGGTGGAGCGTGAGGAACGCGCTCTGCACCTCCCGCGCGATGCGGTCGACGGCGAGCCGCCCCTGGCGCGCCCGATCCACGCGCAGGGTCTCGCCCTTCTTGCCGCGCGCCATGGAGTCGAAGGCGCCGTAGATCAGGATGGAGATCATCGCGAGGATGCCGAGCGAGACGAGGATCTCGAGCAGCGTCATCGCGCGCGAGCGCCCGCGGAGCGCGCGCCCGCTCATGGCAGCCCCGGCAGCGGCGACTTGAAGGGAGAGGTGGCTGGGCTCGTGGTGGAGGCGCCGCTCGCGCCGCTGGCCGCGGGCGCGACGCCGGCGTCAATGCCAAACCCGAGGCCGCCGCGCTGCGGGTTCGTGATGAACTGAACGAGCTCGAGCTCCTTCGACTTGGGCCCCTCCTTCCACTTGACGACGACCGTCACCCGGCGAATGGACGCCTCCATCAGCAGCTTGATGCTGGGGTAGACCATGCCCATCACGGTGGTGAGCATGCCCTGCGCGGCGCCGGGCCCGAGCTGGCCCTGCAGGTTCTGGATACCCCCGTCGAGGTTCAGCTCGCCGGTGCCGGCCGGGTTCGAGAGCAGGCTGAGCGCGCCGCCGTCGCCGCCTCCAGCGCTCCCGAGCAGGCCGCCGCCGTCATCCAGGGAGTTCTGCGGAGGCTGCGGCAGCTCGACCTTCTCGAGGCGCGTGTCGCACTGGAAGCCCTCGCGATCGCCGTCGAGGCAGCACGAGACCTCCGTGTCGAGCGCGTCGATCTCGGGGTACCCGTCGCGGAGCATCTTCTCCTCGATCTCGGTCATCTTGCAGCGCGCGAGGTCCGCCGCCATGCCCATGTTGGCGGCGCTGCGGTTGCTCGCGGCGAGGCCGCCCTGCGCGGAGAGGATGACGCTGAGCAGGAGCCCCAGGATCGCGACCGCGACCATCACCTCGAGGAGGGAGAAGGCGCGCCTCCGCGCGCGACGGACCAAGACGCTCGTGGTGACGCTCATAGGCCGCCCCCGGTGTCGACGCGATCGGAGGCCTCCTCGTCGGTCGCGGGCGGCTTCGCGAGCTCGCGCGCGCCGTCGTGCGCCGTCACCTTGCCCGTCAGCGGGGCCACATCCAGCGTCACCGTGGTCGCGTCGTCGACGCGGCACCGGGCGCGGTCCTCGTTGGCCTTGCCGCACACGAAGAGCTGCACCGAGGCGCGCTCGGTCTGCCCCCCCGGCCAGAAGTAGATGTACGCGCGCCCTTGCGTGCGCGGCTCGCCGTCGTGGGCGGTCTGCACCGCCCGGAACGCGATGCCGCGCGCGAGCGGCTTCGGCCCCTTCTGCTTGGCGCTCACGGCGACGCCCGCGGGCTCGATGGCCTTGAAGCGCGGCTTGGGCGCCACGGGCCCCTTCACGATGCGCGCGGTCTCCGCCTCCGCCTCCTCCTCGGCCGTGGTCGCGCCCTCCGCCCCGCCCGTCGGAGACGCGCCCTTCGACTGCACCAGCATGGGGCGATCGGCCTGCTCGAGCCAGAAGGTCTGCTCGTCGAGGTCGAGCACGAGCCTCACGCTGCGGGAGGTCGCCGTGGCTTGTGTGTAGGCTACACGAATCGCCCCGGCGAGGGTGGTCGACGACTGCCGGAGCCTCGACGAGGCGAGCTGCCCGGTGCCGGCCAGCACGCCCCCCGTCACCACCCCGATGATCGCGAGCACGATGAGGATCTCGATGAGCGTCATCCCGCGGACGCCGCTCGCCGCTCGCCGCTCGCACACGCGCCGCCCGCGCGCGGCGCGCGGCGACTGGAGCTGGGGGGTGGCGAGCGGGTGGCGCATGAGCGGGATGGGCGGCGGGATGGGCGGTGGGATGAGCTGTGGCCGGGCTACTCGGGCTTGATGTCGGGCACGCGGATGTCGTCGGCGGTGTTCTCTTTGCCGTCGGGGCCGAAGCTCGTGACCACCACGTCGCCGTCGTCCGTGCAGACGATCTTGAAGGGCTTGCCCCACGCGTCGTTGATGTTCGAGGTCACCGAGATCTCCTTCTCTTTGCGGAGCAGCTCGGGGGTCGGACACTCCTGCGTGTGCGTGGCGTGCCAGGCCTCGGAGATGGTGTGGAGCTGCTGCGCGCTCTGCTTGGTCGTCGCGAGCTGCGCGTCCTTGAACTTGGGGATCGCGAACACCGCGATGCCGCCCGCGATGAGGCCGACGATCGCGAGCACGATCAGGATCTCGATGAGGGTGACGCCCCGCCGAGCCCCGCGGGCCCGACGCAGCCGCCGGCGAAGGCGACCGACGAGCGCGCTGCGCTCCGCTGACACAAGGGCATCGAATTCCTTACCGACGTTCATCTCTCGCTCCTTTTCTTCGTGTCGCCCGCGGGCGCGGACGCCGTGCGTTCCAAACGTTCACTCCACACGATCGAGCCCACCCGGCACGCCGTCGGGGCCGTCGCTGGAGAGGTCGAAGCCGCGAGGATCGCGGCGGCCCGGGCACGTGAGCCGCAGCGGCCGTCCCCAGGCGTCCACCGGCACGTCGCGCGCGTACCCCTGGGCGACGAGCTCGGGCAGCGCGGCCGGGCACTTGCCGCCGTGGTCGGCGCGGAAGCTCGCGACCTGCCGGGTGGCGTTGGTGATCGCGGCGCGCGTCGCGCGCACGCTCGCGGCGTGCTCCTCCCGACCGCGGAGGCCGAGCGCGAGCGCCAAGAGCACGGCGACGGCGACCCCGAGCTTGAGCCGCGCGCGGCCGAGCGCCCCGAGCACGCCTCGACGTCTCTCCCAAGGGAAGAAGACTCGCTGGGGATCTTGCCTTCGCCGTCGCACGCGGACCTCACTGGACGAAATCGTTCATTTGGATGAGCGGCATGAGGATCGAGAACGCGATGAACCCGACGCCGCCGCCCATGAAGACGATGATGAGCGGCTCGAGCAGCGACGTCATTCCCTGGATGCGGGTCTCGACGTCCGAGTCGTACGCGCGCGCCACGTTCTCGAGCATCTGCTCGAGCTGCCCGCTCTTCTCGCCCACCGCGATCATGTGGGTGACGATCGGTGGGAACTGGCCGCTCTTGCGGAGCGGCCCGGCGATCGACTCGCCCTCGCGGATGCTGCCGATGGCGTCCTCCACGACCTTCGAGAGCTTCGCGTTGTCGAGGACGTTCTTGACGATGTCCATGGCCTTGAGGAGCGGCACGCCGCTCTTCAGGAGCGTCGCGAGCGTACGCGCGAAGCGCGACACCGCGAGCATGCGCACGAGCTGCCCGAAGATGGGCGCGCGCAGCGCGACGCCGTCCTTCCAGAGCTGGCCGCGCGGCGTCGCCACGTAGTTCAGGAACTGGCCGAGCGCGACCCCGAGCACGAGCCCCAGGAAGACGCCGCCGCCGAGGAGCGCGAGCGACTCGACATAGAACGCCGAGACCAGCAGCACGAGGCCCGACAGGCTGGCGCCCACGATGAAGCCCGTGCGCCCGCCGCCGGGGGCGAGCGCGCGGCGCACGAAGGTCGTCCCGACGAGGCTCAGCGCCATGCCGAGGGTGATGTTCGACGAGATCGCGGCCGAGATGGTGATGAGGACCTGCGTGTACCAAGGCAGCGCACGATCGAGGCTCGCGAAGATGCTCGTCACCTTGGGGACGACCACGACCATCATGACCGTGATGAGGCACGTGCCGATGATGAGCATGAGGATCGGGTACGCGAGCGCGGCGCTCACCTTGCCCTTCAGGCGGGCCTGGGACTCCATGAAGTCGGAGAGCCGATCGAGCACGACCTCGAGGGTGCCCGACGCCTCGCCCGCGGCCACCATGTTCACGTAGAGCGGCGGGAACACCTTCGGGTGCGCCTCGAGCGCCTTCGCGAGCGAGCTGCCCTCGTTCAGGCGGTCGCGAACGAGCGCGAGCACCCGCTTCATTTCGTCCTTTTCGACCTGCTCGGTCAGCGCGGTGACCGCCTCCACGAGCGGGATGCCGGCGCCCACGAGGGTCGACAGCTGGCGGGTCATCATGGCGACGTCGGTCACCGTAACTCTGCGGAAGAACGCGAACATTCCGCCAGAGCTCGCGCTCGCGCTCTTCGCGCGGTTCACCTCGGTCGCCTCGGTGAGGAGGATGCCCTCGCGCTTCAGCTGGGCACGGAGCGCCTTCGGGTTGTCGGCGTCGCGCACGTCGTGGACGGTCTTCCCCGTCGCGGCGAGCAGGCCTCTGTACTCGAAGACGGCCATGGGTCAGACCCTCACGTTCCGTATGGAGCTCGGGGCGCCCTCGGCGGCGACCGTGTCCTCTTGGGTCGCGAGCAGCACCTCCTCGACCGACGTCATGCCGGCGAGCACCTTGCGCGCCCCGTCGTCGCGCAGGCTGTCCATGCCGACGTCGATGGCCGCGCGCTTGATGGTCTGCGCGTCCGCGTTGCGCAGCACGAGCGGCCCCACCACGTCGTCCATGAGCAAGAGCTCGTAGATGCCGCGGCGCCCGGAGAAGCCCGTCTGCGCGCACTTGTCGCAGCCGCGCGGCCGATAGAAGGTGACCCCCTCGGTCGGCGGCACGTCGAGGACGTCGACCGCGGAGACCTGCCGCGGGAAATACCGGCTCTGCGCGTTCTGCGTGCGACGCAGGCGCTGGGCGACGCGCTCGTGGGTGAGGCCGAGCTCGTCGAGCTCCGTCTCGGTGCCCGCGTACGCCTCCTTGCAGTGCGGGCACAGCACGCGGACCAGGCGCTGCGCCAAGATGCCGATGATGCTCGAGCGGAGCAGGAACGGCTCGACCCCCATGTCGACCATGCGGGTGATCGCGCCCGCGGCGTCGTTCGTGTGGATCGTGGAGAGCACGAGGTGACCCGTGAGCGACGCGTTGACGGCGATCTCGACCGTCTCCTTGTCGCGGATCTCGCCCACCATGACGACGTCGGGATCCTGGCGGAGGAACGCGCGGAGCGCGCTCGCGAACGTGAGGCCGATCTTCGGCTGTACGTGGAGCTGGTGGATGCCCGCGAGCTCGTACTCGACCGGATCCTCGGCCGTGAGGATGTTGATGTTGGGCTGGTTGATGCGGTTCAGGCACGCGTAGAGCGTGGTCGTCTTGCCCGAGCCGGTGGGCCCGGTGACGAGGATGATGCCGTCGGGCCGGTGGATGAGCCCGTCCATCAGCGCGTAGTCGCGCGGCGAGAACCCGAGGTCGGGCAGGTCGAGCAGCACGCTCGACTTGTTCAAGAGGCGCATGACGATGCGCTCGTAGCCGCGGCTCGTCGGGATGGTGCTGACGCGAATATCGAACGATTTTCCCGCGATCTTCTTGGAGATTCTGCCGTCTTGGGGGAGGCGCTTCTCGGCGATGTTCAGCGCGGCCTCGATCTTCACGCGGGAGACGATGCTGTTCATGAAGGCGCGCGGCGCCCTGCGAGCGATGTAGAGCTCGCCGTCGATGCGGTAGCGGACGAGGACCTCTTTCTCCTCGGGCTCGATGTGGATGTCGCTCGCCCGCTCCTTCATGGCCTGGAGGAAGAGCGAGTTGACCCACCGGATGACGGGCGCCTCGTCGTCCGAGTCGAGGATGTCGCCGCCGACCCCGTCGACCTCCACCTCGTCTTGCTCGCCCTCGAGCTCGCCGCCGCCCGCGTCGCGCTCGTACACGCGGTTGATGGCGTCGATGATGCGCTCGCCCGCGGAGACCGAGACCTCCACGGGCTTGCCGAACACGACCCGCACCGCGTCGATGGCGCTCGTGTCGAACGGGTCGGCGCAGATGACATACACCGCGTGGTCGTCCTCGCTCGTGACGAGCAGCTTGTGCGACTTCGCGAACCCGATGGGCAGGCGGAGCGCGAGCGCCGTCGACACCCGCTCCGGCTCGACCGTGGGCACGTAGGGCAGCTCGGCCTCCGCGGCGAGGGCGCTCGCGATCGAGCCCTCGTCGAGCACGTTGCCGTTCACGAGGAGGTCGACGAGATCGAGCCCCTTCTCCCGCTGGACGGCGTAGAGGGCCTCGAGGCGCTCCGGCGGCACCTGGGCCCGCCGCGCGAGGATCTCACCGAGGAAGCGCTGCTCCAACATGTCAGCGCTCGACCTTGTCGAAGCTGCGGATGCGCGGGATGGTCGGCCCCGGCTGCGGCGCGGGCTGCGCGGGCTGGGCGCCGTCGGCGGGGCCAGCGTGCGTGTCGGGGTTGGGGGAGTCGGACCCAGCGTTCATGAGCTCATCGGCCTCTCGCGTGTCGAGGCCGCTTGG
>DAORJJ010000080.1:0-17393 GCA_035439005.1 Polyangiaceae bacterium
CCACGAGGCCGCGCCCACGCCCATCGTCGACGCGCCGTCCGCGCCCACGCCCGCGCGCGCGGCGCGCTCCAGCGACCTCGACACGCTGCTGCGCGGCCCGTTCGGCCTCTCGTCGTTCCGCCCCTACCAAGAGGACGTGTGCCGCGCGGTCGCGCGGGGCGAGGACGTGCTGCTCGTGATGCCGACGGGGGCCGGAAAGTCGCTCTGCTACCAGCTCCCGGGCGTGGCCCGCGGCGGCACCACCCTCGTGGTGAGCCCCCTCATCGCGCTCATGGAAGACCAGGTGGAGAAGCTCTCTTCGCTCGGGTTCGCCGCCGCGCGCATCCACTCGGGGAGGCCCCGCACCGAGTCGCGCGAGGTGTGCCGCGCGTACCTCGCGGGGGCCCTCGATTTTCTCTTCATCGCGCCCGAGCGGCTGCGCGTGCCGGGCTTCCCCGAGCTGCTCGCCAAGCGCAAGCCCACGCTCGTCGCCATCGACGAGGCGCACTGCATCTCCCAGTGGGGCCACGACTTTCGCCCCGACTACCGCATGCTCGGCGAGCGCCTCCCGGCGCTGCGGCCCGCCCCGATCGTCGCGCTGACGGCGACGGCCACGCCGGAGGTGCAAGACGACATCGTGGCCGAGCTCCGACTCCTCCAGCCGAGCCGCCACATCCACGGCTTCCGCCGCACGAACCTCGGCGTCGAGGTGGTGGAGCGCCTCCCAAGCGAGCGCGCCGACCTCGTGCGCGCGCTGCTCGCGCCGGCCGCGCGGCGCCCCGCGATCGTGTACGCGCCGACCCGCAAGGAGGCCGAGTCGATCGCCAAGACGCTCGGCGGGCGCGGCGGCGTGCGCGCGGGCGCCTACCACGCGGGCCTCGGGGCGGCGGCGCGCGACCAGGTGCAGTCGGCCTTCCTCGGCGGCGCGCTCGACGTGGTGGTCGCGACCACCGCGTTCGGCATGGGCATCGACAAGGCGGACGTGCGCACGGTGATCCACGCGGCGCTGCCGGCCACGGTCGAGGGCTACTACCAGGAGATCGGGCGCGCGGGGCGCGACGGGGCGCCGGCCCGCGCCATCCTCCTCCACTCGTTCGTCGACACGAAGACCCACGAGTTCTTCCTCGAGCGCGACTACCCCGACGAGGAGCTGCTCTCGCGCATCGCGCGCGTGCTGGGCGACGAGCCCCGCGAGCCCGACGACGTGCGGAGGCGCTCGGGCGTGGCGGAGGCGAGCTTCGAGAAGGCCCTGGAGAAGCTCTGGGTCCACGGCGGCGCGATCGTCGACGCCGACGGCAACGTGCGCCGCGGCGAGAGCGACTTTCGCGCCGCGTACGCCCGGCAGCGGGCCCACAAACAGGCGCAGCTCGCGAAGATGCGCGCGTTCGCCGAGCTGCCGTCGTGCCGAATGATGGAGCTCGTCGCGCACTTCGGCGACCAGCACGACAGCGGCGCGCCGTGCGGCCAGTGCGACGTGTGCGCGCCCGCCTCGTGCGTGGCCGAGGCCTTCCGCGCGCCCAGCGCCGCCGAGACCGACGCGGCGCGACGCGTGCTCGACGCCCTCGGCGAGCGCGACGGCCAGACGGTGGGGCAGCTCCTCCGCGACGTGTTCGCCGACGGCGCGCTCGACCGCCGCGGCCTCGACCACGTGCTCGCCGCGCTCGCGCGGGCGGGCGCCGTGCGCGTGACGACCGACGAGTGGGTGAAGGACGGCGCGACCATCCAGTTTCAGCGCGTGCGCTTGGGCGGCGGCGGCGCCGGCGGGCGCACGCTCATCTACGAGCCGGAGCTCCAGATCGCCGCGTCTCCCCCGACGCGCACCAAGAGGAAGAAGACCGCCACGAAGGGGAAGGCCACGCGCACGCGCGGCGCGAAGCGCGCGCGCGCGATCCCCGACGGGGACGCGGCGGCGAGCGTCGGCGACGGGCCCACGCGGCGAGCCGCGCGTCCGCGCGTGACCGACGAGGCGGCGCCTCGGAGCGCGCTGTCCGAGGCGCTCCGTGAGTGGCGCGCCGCCGAGGCGAAGCGCCGGCGCATCCCGTTCTTCAAGGTGATGAACGACCGCACCCTCGAGGGCATCGCCGCCGCCCGCCCGAGCGATCTCGCGGAGCTGCTCGCGGTCGCCGGGATGGGCCCCACGACCTGCGCGAAATACGGCGGCGCGCTGCTTCTCCTGGTCGCGCGGAGCTGAGCTCGGCCGGCGGTCACGGCGCAGCCAGCGGACGGTTCGACCACGAATACACGGGCCCCGTGAACGAGGATTCACTGAGTCATCGAACCACTTCGTTCTGCGCGGCGATCGCGCTGGCACGCTCGATGCAGCTTGCTGCGTGATGCGCGCTCTCCCCACGACGCCCCGAGGTAGTGGTTTCCCCTCCGATCCAGGGCGAGATACCCTCGCCGAAATGTGCGTGTTCCGACGGTCTGAGCGGGTAAGGAGGCTCTCGTCGTGTGCGGCGTCGCTGCCATCGTGAGCCCCCGCGAGGGCGACGGGAGCCTCGTCGGTCGCCTCGACGCGATGGTCGGTGCCCTCCGCGCCCGCGGCCCCGACCACTCGGGGACCTGGCAGCGCGGGCCGGTTGCCCTCGGTCACACGCGCCTCCGCGTCGTAGACCCCGAGCCCCGGGCCGATCAACCGATGTCGTTCGCGCAGAGCCACCTCGTGTTCTCGGGCGCGATCCTGGGATACGCGTCGCTGCGACGTGAGCTCGAGACCGACTACGGCGTGGTGTTCCGCACGCGCGGAGACACGGAGGTGCTCCTCCACGCCCTCCGTGTTCATGGGGCCCACGTCCTCCCTCGGCTCGAGGGCATGTTCGCCTTCGCCTACCACGACGAAGCCCGTGGGAGCCTGCTCCTCGCGCGCGATCGCGCTGGCATCAAGCCCCTCGTCTTTGCGGCGGACAGCCGAGGGCGCCACTTCGCCGCCAGCGAGGTCGGCGCGCTGTTCGCGGGCGCCGACCTCCCGAGACGCGTCGACCCCATCGCGCTGCGCCAGGTGCTTCGGCACAACCACACCTTGGGCGAGCGCACGTACTTCGAGGGAATCTCGCGCCTCTTGCCAGGCCACGCGCGCGAGATCGACGTTCGCACCGGGGCAACGCGAACCTTCCAGTTTGGGAAGCTCGCGCTCGCCCCTCGTCCGACGTCTGCGCGCGCGGCCGAGGAGCGCCTCGACGCAGCCTTCCTCCGGTCGGTGGCCCGCGCCAGAGACGTCGACGTCGACGTCGGCGTGTACCTGAGCGGCGGCGTCGACTCCGCGGGTATCGCCGCCGCGAGCTCGCTCGCACACGACCGCTTCTTCGGGCTCGTGGTGGGAGAGGGGGCTCTCTCCGAGGAGCGCGACATCGTCGAGACGGCGCAGTCCCTCGGGGCCCAGGTCGAGCTGGTTCGGCTCGGCGAGATCGATCTCGCCGGGCTGATCGAGTACGCGGGCCGCGCCGAGATGCCGCAGTTTTGGACGAGTGACCTCGCGCTCTCGGTGCTCGCGGCCAAGGCACGCGAGCGCGGCGTGAAGGTCGTGCTCGCGGGGGAAGGCCCCGACGAGCTCTTCGCGGGGTACGACGTCTACCGAGTCTCCCCGTTCCGTCCTGCGTTCACGGGCCCGCTCGCGCCTCTCGCGCGGCTCTCGTCGATCGCGGCCCACGTGGGCCAGCGCTTCGTGCCCTGGCTCCCGCTCGACTCCAGCGTCGTCGCGGCCTACCTCAGGTCACACCACGCCGAGCGACGCCGTCACGTCGTCGACCACTTCGGCTTTTACCCCGAGAACCTCGCGCTTTGGGAGGCCGTCGAGCAGCGCGCGCCGCTCCTCGCGTCGAGCGACGACGCCTCCGCGCGCGAGGTGGAGCGCGTCCACTCGCACGCCTCGCTCGCGTCGACGGCGCACGGCCTGTCGTCTCTCGAGAGGAACCTCCAGTGGGAGATCAGCGAACGCCTGCCGAGCTGGATCCTTCACATGGGCGATCGTATGAGCAGCGCGCACGGCATCGAGCTCCGCTTTCCCTACCTCGACGACGCGTTCGTCGCCGAGGCACTCACCATGCCGGAGCGACTCCGCGCGACTCCTCTCGAGAACAAGCGCGTCCTGCGTCGCATACACGAGCGCCGTCTGCCCAAGGCGATCACGCGACGAAGAAAGAAGGCACTCTACACGGACTCGAGAGCCTTCCTCCCCAACCTGCTCTCGGAACCCGGTGTCTCGACGTACTGGTCGCGGGAGGCCTTCGCTCGCGTCGGGCTCCTCGACTTCGGCGTCTGTGACGCGGCGCGGGCGCGGATCGCGGCCTCTACGAAAGAGCACGCGCTCGGCGGGATGGTCGACGAGTGGCTCTTCACGTTCGCTCTCACGGCACAAATCATCGCGGTCGAGGTCTGCGGCGCATGAACATGCAACCGAGCCGCAGGCGAGCGGCGTGCCTAGGCCTCGCGACCGAAGGGAGCACGGCATGAACCACCTCGTCTCGTTCTCTCCCATCGACGACCCGCAGCGCCTCCGCGCCTGTCGTGCCTTGCGGTACAACGTGTACCACCGCGACCTCGGGCTCGACATGGACGACCTCGACCACGCCGCCGGGCTCGACTGCGAAGCGCGCGATCTCGACTGCGACTTTGCGGTCGTCGAGTCGGACGACGGCCGGACGCTCGGGACGATTCGAATGCAACCCCCCGGGCGCGCGCCCTACTACGCGGAGCTCGAGTTTCGCCTCCTCGGGCCCACGTGGTCGGCCACGCGCTTCGTCGAGGGGGCCCGGTTCGCGGTGACCCGCGAAGAGCGAGGTGGCCCCGTCCCGCTCCTGCTCTTCCAGGCCTTTCGAAGGTACTGCAGGGAGCGCGACATCCGCGATGTGCTCAGCGTCGCCATCGTCCCCGGGGACATCGACGACCGCCGCGCGCTCGCGCGCCTCGCGCGCTACCTCGAGGACCGGGTGATGGTCGCGAAAGGTCGCGGGGCGCCGGCCCCGGGCTACGAGCTCGCGCCGCCCACACCCCAAGAGCTCGCGAGCGCGGGGCCGCTCGGGCCGGACGAAGTGTCACCCATGCTACGACTGCTCGCGGGTCCTCGCACCACGCTCGCCTCCGAACCGGCGTATTGCCGGCGCTTCGGAACGTTCAACTTCCTGCTGACGACGAGGCTTCCATGATGACAAGTACGCCGCTTCGGGCCCGCCTCGCGGAGTTCGGTTCCCGCGGGGTCCTCGCGTCGATCTCCGAGCTCGATCGGCTGGAGGCTGGATGCCACGAGCTCGCGCGCCTCGCGTACGACGCGGACGAGCTCGGGGTCTTCCTCTCGGTCGTCGCGACCGCGGGCCTCGCGCTGCCGCTCCTCGCGAGGGGCGGGGCGGCGCATGGCGCGCTCCACGCCGCCGGCCTCCGCGGAGAGGCCGTGCTCGCCGTCGGCATCACCGAACGAGGAGCCGGGTCCGACGTGCGAGCGATGACAACCGCGCTACGTCGAGCGCCGAACGGCGCGCTGCGTCTCGACGGCCGCAAATGGCACATCACGAACGCCCCGGAGGCCGACGCGGCGATCGTGTTCGCGATGGACAAGACCACGTCCGACACCTTCCTCGTCGCCGTCGTCGTGCGGCGCGAAGACCGAGGAGTCTCGTTCGGCCCTCCCCTCGAGCTCGTGGGGTGCAAGGGCTCGCCGACGGGCGAGATCCTCCTCGACGGCGTGGAGGTTCCGGAGGATCGAGTCCTCGGCAGGCGCGAAGACGGGCAGAAGTGGCTCGACCTGGCCTTCACGCGAGAGCGGGTTCTGGCGCCGTGGCCGCTCGTGGGCAAGATGGAGCGAGTCATCGAGGAGTGCCTCGATCACGTGGAGACGAGGGTGCAGTTCGATCGCCCCCTCCATGAGTTCCAGTTCGTCCAAGACAAGATCCTCACGGCCTACTCCGCGCTCGTGAACGCGCGATCCCTCGCCGATGCGGCGCTCCGGGCCGTCGTCTCGGGGGGGAACGTGGCGGTGAGTGCGTCGCTCGCCAAGGCGGCCGCGGCGGACGCCGCCGTGGAGGTCTTTCGTGCCGCGATCGAGGTCTTCGGATCGTACGGTGTTCAGGCGAGCGCCCGGTACGGGGCCTACCTCGCGGACGCGCTCTGCGCGCAAATCGCGGGCGGAACCCGGGAGACCCACAAGAAGATCGTCTTCGGTGAGCTCAGGCTCGATCGCGCGAGGGCCCGACGCGGGCGGAGGTCCGAGCTCTTCCGGTGGTCGAACGGAGAGCCGTCGTGAAGCCCTCTACGCTCGAGGTCGTCCGCGCCATCCTCTCCGCGCACACGAGCGACCCGAGGCTCGTCGACGGCGATCCTCGCTTCGTCTCGCTCCAATCGCTCGCCATCCCGTCGGTCGACATGATCGGCATCGTCCTCGATCTCGAGGACCGCTTCGGGCGCCCGATCGATCAAGCTCGCCTGCACGACCTCGTGACACTCCACGATCTCGTCGTCGCGCTCGAGGAGCCTTGAACCCCGTCGTGGTCACTGGTGTCGGGGTGATGTCCTCGTGTGGACGAGGGCTGGATCCGCTCGTCTCCGCCATCGACGCGCGGGCCCCGGCCCTCCGCGACGAGCCCCGGCTCCGCGCGCTCGGTAGTCGCTGCACCCTCTTCGGACGCGTCCCCGACGTCGACGAGGCGTTCGCGACCCTGCCCCTCGACCCGAGCGACGCTCGGTACTTCGGTCGATTCTCGCGCATCGGGGCGATCGCCGCGTGCGATGCGATGGAGTCGTCCGCGTCGGTCGGCGTGGGCCGCGTCATCGTGGCGACGGCGACGGGGCCGATGGGAGAGCTCGAGTCCTGCTTCCGAAACACGCTCCGCTCCGAGCCGCATCCGCACCCCGCGCACGCCGTGACCCGGGTCACGCCGTCGTTCCTGCCGACGTACCTCGCGGCGGCCTTCGGCGCACCGCGAGGCGGGCACCTCGTGTCGGCCGCGTGCACGAGCGCCCTCGTCGCGATCTCGCAAGCTCACGACTGCATCTCCCGGGGCGAGGAGGAGGCGGTGCTCGTCGGAGGGCTCGAGGAAGACTGCCCATCGACCTACTGGGCGTTCGACAGGCAACGACAGCTTGCGTACGCCACATCGGTCGAGGAGCGCGCGCGCCCCCTCGCGGGCAAGGTCGGTGGCTTCGTGCCAGCGGGGGGCGCGGGCTTCTTCGTGCTCGAGAGCGAAGCGCACGCGAGCCGTCGGGGTGCTCCCGTGCTTGGCCGGATCCCTCGCGTCGCGACCCGTTCTGCGAGGCCGGCAGGAGCCTCGGTGCTCGCTTTCCCGCGGGTCGCCTACGAGGCCGCGCTCCGCGACGCCCTCGTCGCCGGGCCTGCCGATCTCGTCCTCGCTCACGCTCCGCCGACCCTCGCAGACTCGGACGAGCTCGCCGTCATCCTGAGCCTCACCGACGCCAACGTGCGGTCGTACAAGTCGGTCTTCGGGTACGTCGTGGGCGCTTCGGTCGCGCTCGACCTCGCGCTCGCGCTCGCCTACTTGGGGCGCGGTCACGCACCTCCCAACGACCTGGGCGCCGACGCGTCCGCAGGTCTCGACGAGGCGCTCGTGTCCCCCGCCACGCGCGTGCGACGTGTAGTCAAGATGGCGTATGCACAATGTTTTTCGGCAGGCTCGCTCGTCGCGGAGGCCCCGTGAGCCGGCGCCTGCTGGGGCGAGCCGTGGACCTGCTCCAGGTCGGTCTGGGGCCGGCCGTGGTCGACCCGGCCTTCCGCATCGCCGAGGGGCTCTCTCCGGGGACCAAGGAACGCACGCGGCACGAAGTCTATGGGGCGCGCGGTGAGGCGTTCGTCGCGCGCGCGTCGATGGCCGAGAAGGTCGGCTTCTTCGCCAAGATGGTAGGCACGCTGGGCGCGTCGCTCGCGCTCGCGCCCGCGCGCGCGTCGACGCGTGGACCCCGCTCCAAGCCGCACGGCGACGCGCTTCCGGAGCTGCTCGTCGGCGGCGATCTGCTCCAGCCCGAGGCCCTCTCGGCGAGCACGTTCTCGGAGGCGCTGCGAGCGAGGATCCGCCAGGCCCAGGCGTTGGTGGTGAACCTCGAGGGCACGCTCAGTCCCGCGCCCGCAGAGCTCTCGCCCTTCCAGACCTGGCGCGGCATCAAGCAGCTCCTCACGTACGCGTTCAACGCCGACACCCCCGAGTGGGTCTCCCGTGTCTCCGAGCAGGGGCTCGCGGACCTGGTCCGGGAGCTTGGGCCGATCGTTCTGAACGTGGCAAACAACCACACCCTGGACGACGGCGACGGCGGCTTCGCTCGCACGGTGGACGTCGCGCGGGGTCTCGGCGCGGTGGTGGGCGACGCGCGCAGCGGGCACGGCGGGGTGATCGTCCCCGTAGGGCCTTATCGGGTCGGGCTCCTCGGGGTCTCGTACGGCCATAACCGGGTGGGCGTCGCGAAGAGCCCCCACCTTGGGTTCTCGGCGGTGCCGTACGAGGTGAGCGTCGCGTCCTTCGCGGGCATCGTCGCCGATCTCACCTCGCGCGGAGCCACGCACACCGTCGCGCTCCTCCACTGGGGCCACGAGCACGAGCACACACCTACCGAGGCTCAACGACGCACCGCGCGCGCCCTCTTCGAGGCCGGTGTCACCGTCATCTGCGGGCACCACCCTCACCTCCTTCAAACCACCGAAGAGGTCGACGGTCACGTCGTCGTCTACTCGCTCGGAGATCTCGTGGGAGGCGATCGCACCGTGTGGTCTCGGCATGGAGCGTTGGCTTCGCTCCGCCCCGCCCCCGACGGCACGATGGTGGTGACGCTCGTGCCGACGGTGCAGACGCCCTTCTACCGAGGCCAGCGCACCATGCTCCTCGCCGAGGCGCCGTGGCTCGAACGCGCGGTCCATGCGCTCTTCTTCAAGTGGAAATCACCGTGGGAGGTCTCGTGAGCCTCGCCCCCAGTCCGCCGGCCGAGCCCCTCTTCGGTCACGCTCGCGCTCTCTCCCGCGATCCCCTCGGCACGCTGGTCGGCTGGATGCACACGTACGGAAGCGTCGTGAGATTCCGCGTCGGCTCGCGCGAGGCGCACGTGGTGTTCGGTCCCGAGGAGGTGCGCCAGGTTCTCACCGACCCCGAAGGCCTCTACGGGAAGGACACCCATGGGTACCGCACGCTCCGGCTCTTCGTTGGCAACGGGCTGCTGACGAGCGAGCCACCGCTCTGGACCCGCCAGCGCCGCATTCTGAAGCCCGCGTTCCACGGCAAGTCGATCGCCTCGTACGTGAAGGTCATGGGCGAGGTCGCCGAGGCGTCGGTCGCCGAGATGGCAGAGCGCGGGCGCGTGCGCCTCGACGAGGTGGCCATGCGAGCGACCCTCGCGATCGTGGGGCGCGCCCTCTTCGGTGCGGATCTCGGCGCCCAGGCGCCCCGCATCGCCGAGGCGATCACGACGCTTCAGGTCGCGGCGAACCGTCGAATCGCGGCTCCGTTCGAGATTCCGTTCGTCGTGCCGACCCCCGAGCACCTACGGATACGCGCGGCGAGGGCGGCCCTGGAGACGCTCTTCGAAGCGCTGCTCCGCGCGCGACGTGCACGCCCAGGGGTGCCCCACGACGCGCCCCGTGACGTCCTCGACGTGCTGCTCGAGGCCCGAGATGAAGCCGGGCGCCCGCTCCCCGAGGCGCAAATCCAGGACGAGCTCGTCACTCTCCTGATCGCCGGACACGAGTCGACGGCGAACGCGCTCGTGTGGGCCGTCGTGCTCCTCTCCCGGTACCCGGACGAGGTGCGCCTCCTTCGCGAGGAGCTCGACGCGCTGCCGCCGGGACACGCACGGCACGAGGCCGCCACGCGCGCCCCAAGGCTCCGTGCGGTCGTCGACGAGACGCTCAGGCTCTATCCTCCCGCTTGGAGCTTCGGGCGCGCGCCGCGCCGCGACACGACGGTCGGCGGCTTCGCGGTACCTCGCGGGCGACTCGTGATGCTCGCGCCGTTCGCGACCCACCGCGATCCTCACCACTTTCCGAACCCCGAGGCCTTCGTCCCGGACCGCTTCCTCGGCGCCGAGCCGCCTCCGTTCGCCTATTTCCCTTTCGGCGGCGGGGCGCGAACGTGCATCGGCCATACGTTCGCGCGCCTCGAGGCGCGCATCCTCTTGGCCGCGTGGGTCGGCGAGCTCGAGCTCTCGACCGAGCTGTCGCCCGAGCCGAGCCCGCTCGTGACGCTCCGCCCCCGTGGCGCCGTGCACGCCCACGCAAAGCGGCGCACGAGGGCCACGTGAGGACCACGCTGTACGAAAAGGTGTTCTTGGACGGCTTCGAGAAACCCTCGTACGTGGTCGTGACGCTGGCGTTCGAGGGCGCGCTCCCGAGCGCCGCCCTGCTCGAGTCGGCGGTCCACCGGACGCTCGAGCGGCACCCGCGGCTGCGGTCGAAGGTCGCCGTGGAGCTCGGTGTGCCCACTCGGTTCGTCGCGGCCCCGCGGGACGAGGTGGCGCGCGCCGCGAGACCGACCGAGCACGAAGGTCGCGATCTCCCGTCGCTCGAGCGGGAGCTCCTGTCGACGGAGCTCGATCCGTCGAAGTCGTTGCCATTCGAGCTCCACGTGGTCCGTAACCCGGCGGCGATCGTGCTCCGCGTGCACCATGCCGTCATCGACGCGAGCTCGGGCTTCTCTCTCCTCCGCGACTTCGCGCGAGCGCTCGGGGCGTCGGTGCCCGAGCCCCGGGCCCGCCGAACCTCACCGGCCGCGAGGGCCCGCGCCTGGCTCCTCGGCCTGCGTACGCGCCCAAGGCTGCCCGACCCCGGCCTCTTCGTCGAGTACCTCCCTCGAAACCCCCTTCGGCGAGAGCCCGTGGTCTACGGAGAGCGTGTGGTCGTGGGCGCCTTCGCCCGAGCGCGGGCGCGCGCGAAGCGCCACGGCGCGACGTTCTCGGAGCTGCTCGCGTCGTCCGTACTCTCGGCGTTTCGGGACACGGCGGCTGCGCGGGGCGGGCCGATGCCGCCGCGCCTCGGGCTCATGATCGCCCGGGCGCGGAGTCGCGGGGGTGCGAGCGCGTCCTTCCGCGCGGAGACCTCCGTGGTCAGCGTCCGGACCTCCGAGCTCGGGCGAGCGCACGAGCCCTCGACGCTCGCTCAAGTCCGCAGCGCCGGGCGCGACGGGGGCCACGACGACGTCGCGCTGGCCGCCCTCTACCTCGGCGGAAAGCTACGGCGAGCCCTTCGCGGAGACGACCGAGGACTCCCGCGCCCCGTCTCCGACGTGACCTTCACGCTCAGCGACCTGACCGGGTTCGGCAAGGTCTCCGAGGCCCCGCTCCGCGCCCTCGGCGTACGCGACGTGCGGGTGCTCGCGTCGCCGACCGCCTTCGACCACGCCGGCATGATCGCCACACGCTCGGGCGACGATCTTCGCCTCGTCGTCATCGCGCACGACGGCGCGTTCGATCAGGACGCCCTCTTGACCGCCACGCTGCTTCACCTCGGAGAGCCATGACCCCGCTCGAACGTTTCAAATCGGATGTCGACTTCCTGTTCCGGGAGGCCTCGTCGGCGTGGACCACGCGGGCGATCGTGGAGGGCAAGCTCTCCCGAGAAGAGCTCGCGATGCTCACTCTCCAGATGTACCACTATGTAAAGTACACGGTTCCGGTGTTCCGCGCGGCGCTCACGAAGGTGCCCGCGGGTGAGGCCCACGCCCCGCTCCGCGCGATGCTCTCGTTCTTCGCGCGCGACGAAGACGGCCACGACAAGGTCGCGCTCCGTGACCTCGCGGCGCTCGGGTACGACCCCGCGGAGTGTGCCGCGACCCTCCCGCTCCCCACCACCCTCAACCTGCACGGCGCGAACAGCCTCGCGCTCGAAGAGTACGGGCCCTATTACCTCGTAGGAGAGACCTACGCGACCGAGACGGTCGGCGCACAAATGAGCGGGGCGATCCACCGCGCGCTCGCGGCGAACGAGGCGGTGCGTGGCGGAATATCCTTCTACGACGTGCACGGAGAGGCCGACGTCGTGCACGCCGCCAAGGCCGAGGAGATCCTGGCCTACGCCCTCGAGCATCCGGACAACCGCCGTCCGGCCCTGCTCGGGTGCCTCACCGCGTTCCGCAACCTCGGCAACCTCGCCGGGGAGATCCCCAAGGCTCGCCTCTACCCACCCGAGTTCCAACTCCCGAAGCGAACCGGCGCTTGAGGGCTTGGTCCGCCGGCGGCGGGTGCGGAGCTCAACGCCAGAGCGCGCCTCCGCCGCACCGCTCTCGCTCCTCTCCGACCGCCAGCCTCACCGCGACGGAGCGCGGTCGTCGACGATCGCTCCGTTCTCCAGCGTCACGATGCGCGTGGCGATGGGGTAGAGGCGAGGATCGTGGGTAGCGAGCACCACGCAGCGGCTCGCGTCCACGAACCCCTGAAGGACCTCGAGGACGAGCGACGCCGACTTCGCGTCGATCGACGACGTCGGCTCGTCCCCGAAGATGACGCGCGGGGCGGTCGCGAGCGCGCGCGCGAGCGCGACCCGCTGACGCTCGCCGCCCGAGAGCTGCGCCGGCAGGTGATCGAGCCGCGCCCCAAGGCCGACCTGCCGGAGCGCCCTCTCGGCCATCCCGACCTGATCCCGGCGCGATGCGCCCTTCATCTCGAGGACACACTCGACGTTGCCGCGCGCAGACAGGGCCCCGAACAAATGGAACGACTGGAACACGAACCCGAGGTGCTCGCGTCGCGCGCGCGCGCGGCCCTCGGCATCGAGCTCCGTCAAGGGGGTGTCGCAGAGCCACGCGGCGCCGCGCGTGGGCTTCATGAGCCCTCCGAGAACAGACAACAAGGTTGACTTACCGGACCCTGAGGGTCCGACGAGGAGGACCAGCTCGCCGCCCGCGACGTCGAGCGAGACGTTGGCCAGCGCCACGACGGGTGAGCCGGCGTCGTCGAACTCGTGCGTGACTCCCTCGCAGCCCGACAGCCTCATTCGAGGACCTCGCGCGGGTCCACGCGACCGAGCAGCCGCGCGCCGACGAGCGCCGCGGTGATCGTACTCGTCAGCGCGATGCCGAGGCCGACAGCCCAGCTCCAAGCGTCGACGACGACCGAGAGCCCCGCTCCCTCGAGGAGCTTCGCGAGCGCCGACGCGAGGGCGAGCGCGAGGACCGCGGCCAGCACCGAGACGATCCCCGCCTGCCACGCCACGAAGACCGCCAGCTCCGATCGGCGCGCTCCAAGCGCACGAATCGTGGCGATCTCCCGCAGGTGCGTCCTCACGAGCGTCATCGTGCTCTGCAGGAGGGCGGCGGCGCCGACGGCGCCCGCCATGAGGCTCCCGACCGTGAGCAGCAGACCGATCCCCGAACCCTCGATGCGGGCCCGCGTCGTGCTGAGGGCGAGCTCCTCGCGCGGCGGCGCCGCGAGGGAGGGGCCCTGGATCGAGCGCGATACCGCCGCAGCGCAGCTCGGGTCGCGCAGGTCGAGGACCCAGAACGACGCGCCGTCGCTCGGCAGCCCGAGGACGCGGCGCGCCGTCTCGATGTCCACGAACACATACGGCGTCTGCGTAAAGTTGCGGGCGCCGCGGCTCACCACTCCCACCCGCAGCGGGACACCCGTGCGGAGGCGGAGCGCCTGCCCCATGCCCTGGCCCTTCAGCTCGAGCCTCGAGACGTCGGCAGCGTCGATACCCACCAGGCCTGCGCTGTCGATCTCTCCGCGCACGCCGGCGAGGACCGACCACGGCACGCGGTCGCGAGACGCCGGGTCCACGCCGACGATCTGCACTGTCACGAGGGAGCCGTCCGAGAGCCGAACCTGCGCGAAGTCCACGACGAGCGGTCGCCGGCGCAGAACGCACGGGTCGAGCGAAACGGGGAGCACGGAGGCGAGCACCGGCTCGGCGTCGTCGATCACCTTGACTCCGCGCGCGCTGACCCAGACGTCACCCCCGACGTGGTCAAGCAGGCCCCGGCTCGCGAGCTCGAAGCCACGGCGCAGCCCGAGCTGCACGGTCACGAGCGCCCACGCGCTCGCGAGTCCAGCGACGAGCAACACCGTGCGCACGAGATCGTGGCGCAGGGTGGCGAGCGCGACGCGCCGCACTCAGCCGCTCCGCGTCTTCAGCGGGGACTCGCCCCGATAGACGCGCGCGCAGATCTCCGCGAGCGGCGAGCCGCTACGCCGCGGGGTGAGGCATCGCACGGAGGCGCGTCCCACCGGCCGCCTGCGACAGCCGAGCACAGCTCTCCCCGGATCGAGCACCGTCGGGAACTCTACCTCGGGGTCTCGCGATTCGACGTCAGTCCGCCCGACGTGCTCGCGCTCCGGAGCGCTCATCCCGAAGTTGTCCCCGTAAGCGCGGAACCGCAGCGCCGGGCTTTGCCCGAGGAGCTCGCGGCTCGAGCTTGGCAAGAGGACAATCGGGTGCATCCAACGCTACTCGTAGCAACCGGTGGTGCAGCGCACAACTGCCCACAAACGCGGGACTCGTCAAATGACCCCTATTCCGCACGCGTATCCGGCGTGTCGCACCATGTGGCCGCGAACCGGCGACGTGGCGAGGACGAGGAGAACGAGCGCGCCGACAACGGGCGCGTTCTCGACGCTCCTGATGACCCCCTCCGGGGGCGCTCCGATCCGCGCCGCGCGCCTCGTCGCCTGCAAATGTGCATGCTCCGTGACTCGGTTCGACGCCCGGCACGACGACCCCCTTCAAGAGACCGCGCCGACCTGCTTACCTCGCCAGTCATGCGCCGCTTCTTCGCGTTCGTCGTCGTGTGGATCGTATGGCTCGCGCTCCCGGGGCCCGCCTGGGGCTTCACGCCGCCGCCCATTCAAGGCGCCGTGAACGACCGCGCGGGGCTCCTCTCCGCGGCCGAGCGGGGGACGCTCGAGAAGCGCATCGCGGAGCACCGGAGCGCTCACGGCTTCGAGATCGTGGTGTTCACCGTGCCCTCGCTGGGCGGCGAGACCATCGAAGACGTCGCGTACGGCGCGTTCAACGGCTGGAAGCTCGGGCGCGCAGGCAAGGACGACGGCGTGCTGCTCGTCGTCGCCCCCAACGAACGCAAGACCCGTATCGAGACCGGAAAGGGCGCGGGAGGGGCGATCACCGATCTCCAGTCGAAGCGCATCTTGTCCGAGCGTGTGGGACCGCGTTTGAAGGAGGGCAAGGCGTTCGAAGGACTCCGCGACGGGGTCGAGTCGATCGCGTCGCTGATGACTGGCGGTCCTCTCGTGCCCGACGGCGGCGCCGAGCCGGCCCCGACGGCGACCGCCGCGCCCAGGGCCCCCGCGCCCACGCCCACCTACGAGCCGACGAGCTACTTCGTGGACGCCTCGGCGGCCTTCCCCGCGGCGGAGCGCGCCCGGTACGTCAAGGCGGCCGAGGCCCGCGTGGCGAGCGGGAAGGCGGCCGTCGCGGTGGTCGTCATCCCCGACGGAGAGCGCGCGGAGCTCGCGTCGATCGCGGGCGCGAACGAGGCGGCGTTCCACCGGGCCCTCCCCGGCGTCTACGGGATCGTCGTCGTGCGGCGGAGCGACGCGCGCGCCTTCGGCTACGGCTCCCGGGAGGCCGAGGGGCCCGGCCGCGACGCCTTCGAGCGCATCTCTCGCGACCTCCAGACGCGGGTCGGCAAGCCGGCCGCGGGCGCGAAGGACGCCGCGATCGTCGACGCGCTGCTCGACGCGCAGACCGCCCTCGACGTGCCGCTGCCCGGCTTCTTCGCGCGGCACGAGGAGGTGCTCGTGCCCTTCCTGGTCCTCGCCGTCATCCTCGCGATGATCGGCTTCTTCGCCTGGCTCTTCGCGAAGCTCGGCTGGACGAGCGGCGGCGGCGGCGGGGACTCGGGGGGCTCCTCGTACGGCGGCGGCTCGTCGTACGGCGGCTCGTCGAGCTCGAGCGGCGGCGGCTCGTACAGCGGCGGCTCCTCGGGAGGGTACAGCGGCGGAGGTGGTTCGTCCGGGGGCGGAGGGGCGAGCGACAGCTACTAGCCCTCGCCTCGCCGGCGCTCGAGCCGTCGCCGCGAGTCTCCGGAGGCCAGGGTCACCGCCCCTCGCGATAGGCCATGATCGCGTTCGCGATCGCGTCGGCGAGGCGGCCTTTGTAGTCGTCCGAGGCGAGGCGCCGCTCCTCGACCGCGTTCGACACGTAGCTCACCTCGAAGAGCGCCGCGGGCATGCGCGCGCCCACGAGCACGTAGAAGCCCGCCGGGTGCACGCCCCCGTCGACGATGTCGCCGTATTTGCCCGAGAGCGAGGCCACCGCCGAGCGCTGCAGGAGGTTCGCGAACCGCCGTGAGCGCGTGGACTGGTCGGCGAGCCGCATGGTCTGGAGGATGGCCCCGAGCTCGGCGGTCGCCGCGCGGCTCGTGGCGTTCTCGCGCGCGGCGATGCGGTTCGCCACCTCGGACGCCGAGGTGTCGAGCACGTAGGTCTCGATGCCCTTCTTCGCCCGCACCTCCGCGGCGTTGCAGTGCACCGACACGAACAGATCGGCGCCGAAGGCGTTGGCCCGCGCGGTGCGCTCTTCGAGGGTGACGAAGCGGTCGTCGTCCCTCGTGAGCATCACGCCGAGGCCCTGCTTCGCGAGCACGGGCGCGACCTTGTGGGCGATCGCCAGGGTGACGTCCTTCTCCTGCAGGCCCGTCGGGCCGATGGCGCCCGGGTCGTGGCCGCCGTGGCCGGGGTCGAGCACCACGCGCGCCACCTTGCGGGTGTTGCGGCCGCCCGCGCCCGGCGCGTTCTTCGCGATATCGATGACCACCCGATAGGGCTCGACGAGGTGGAAGACCTTGCGATAGCAGGGGCCCGCGAGGTCGAGCAGGATGCGAGAGCCCGTGATGGTGGGCTCGGCGCGGAGTGCCGTGGCGATGCCTCCGAGCTTCATCTCCTGCGCGCCGCCCGCGAGCTCCACCCCGTCGAGCTCGACGAACGTGCGGGGCGAGTGCCCCGGGGTCGCGTCATCCCCCACGCGGTAGCGCGCGGGCTTGTCGAGGTGCACGACGACGCGCGCGCCCTGCTCCCCGGCCCACTGCTCGATCCGCGTGACGCGGGGCGCCACCTGCACCGCCTGCGCGCTCGCCACGCCCGCGTCGCTCAGCGCGGCGCCAAGCGCTCCCTCGCTGAGGAGGCCCTGATCGATCGCCTCGAGCACCGACGAGGGCGGCCGGAAGCTGCGCAGAGAGGCGAGCCCCGCGCGCAGCGTCTCGAGGCAGCGCGGGGACGCGGAGCCCTGCCGAGACAGGCGGTAGAGCTCCCCGTAGGTGACCGTGGGATCGTGGGCGAGCTCGCCGGCGAGGTGGGCCGCGCGCACGCTCGCGTCGCACGCCGTGGGCGAGGCGGGATCGCGGGCCGAGAGGCGCAGCGCGTCGATCGCGCGCTTCGCGTCGTCCGGTCGCTTGTCCGCGCGGTAGAGCCGCTCGAAGAGCGCCCCCCCGAGCGCGTGCAGCGTGGCCGCGCGGGGGCCGGCCCCCTCGAGCGTCGCGCGCGCC
>DAORJJ010000081.1:0-17335 GCA_035439005.1 Polyangiaceae bacterium
CAGCGCCGACCTGCTTGCCGCCACCTTGAAGCGCCTGTCGATGTACGTCATGCGCGCCAAGTGCAAGCTCAGTGATGCCTCGGCCGCATGGCCGCTGTATGGGCTGGCCGGACCATCGGCCGATGCGCTGCTGCAGGACCGACTGCCGGCCGGCGAGGGCGCGCGCGGCAGCGTCGATGCCGCCCAGGTGATCCGGCTGCGCGCGGCGGGCGGCGGCGACGGGACCTCCGGGGCGGGGATCGGCACCGACACGTCCGCGAACATCGCCCCGAGCTCGCGCCGCGCGTCGAGGAAGTCCTTCCCTCGCGTGGGCCAGCCGGCCGGGCCTCGCGAACCGCGCAGCGCGGAGGGCACGATCCGCTCGACGATCGCGTCGGCCTTCGCGCGGTCCTTCGCCCGCGCGCGGTCGATGTAGCCTACATCTTGTGCGCCGCGGCGGATGTTCTTGAGGCGCACCGAGGGGAACACCTCGTCCTTGCCGAAGTCGGTCATGCCGGCGAGCTGGCGCCCGGGGTACACGAGGATGCCGTCGCCGTTCGAGAAGTTGCCGCCGGCGTTGCGGAACGACTCGGCCACGGTGAACGGATCGGTGTCGGTGTCGGGGGTCTTCCCGCCGCCCTTCTTCGTCCACGACGTGGCCTCCCAGTAGGTCCACGCGGCCACGTCGTAGCGCGCCGAGATCCACGAGTTCGCGCGGAGATCCACCGCCGGCGCGTCGATCACGGTCGGGCCCGCGTACGGCCGCTTGCCGTTCTGGCCCCACACGCGCTTGCCGAGCTTCGCGGTGGCCTCCGCGGCGGTGAAGGGGTCGAACACCTCGGGCAGGAAGACGATGGCGTCGGCGCTGAGCGTGCGCGGATCGCTGTGGCACGCGGCGAAGATCTTGAGCGGCTTCGTGACCGGGTTCGCCGCGAAGAGCGGCCGCCAGCCGTCGGGCCAGGGCCCCTCCTCGCCCGCGTCGAAATAGGTCTGCTCTAGCACGCCGAGCTCCGCGGCCCGCCGCGCGAGCGCCTCGATCTCCGGCAAACGCGCGGGGCCCGGCTCGCCGAACTCGCCGTACGCGGCGAGCACCTCGACGCCCTCGCCCTTGCCCGCGCCCGGGCCGCGGTAGCCGGCGGCCTCCGAGTAGGCCGCGCCGCTCAGGTAGGGCATGTCGGCCTCGAGGTCGGCGACCGTCATGACGTTGCGGTACGCCGAGACGTGGTGCGCGTGGAGCACCTGGCGCAGGTGCCCCTCCGCCTTGCGGTCGCCCATGCGCAAGGTGAGGTTCGCCGGATCGTAATAGGCAATCACCGGCCGCGAGGCGTAGGGCATCACGTCCGGGAGGACCCTCAAGCGCACCGCGCGCTCCGTGCTCCCGGAGGGGCTCGTCACCCTGAGCGTGCTCTCGTAGAGGCCCGGGCTCGCGTCCTCGGGCACGCGGACGTCAAACCACAGCGCCCCGCGCTTCCCGCTGTCCGCCTTCACCTCGGCGCCGGGGACGAGCGCGTCGGCCCAGAACCCGAGCAGCGCCGGGTCGGGCTCCGAGCCCCGGGCGAACCCCACGCCCGTGCCGCGCGCGCCGCCCGTGGTGCGCTTGATCTCCACGAACTGCTCGGCGAAGACCTCGACCGCCGCGGGCAGGGCGCCGGCGCCGCTCGTGAACGGGCCGAGCGACCCCGTGAAGGTCTGCTCGCCGTTGGCGCCGAAGGCCTGGACCACGGCCTGGAACGCCACGACCTCGCCCCGCATCGCGAAGAGCTCGACGCCCCCGACGAACGGCGTCGGCGGGAGCTCCACGGACGGCGCGCGCGGCACGCGCTCGCCGTCGTCGAGGAGAACCACGCGGTAAGACTCGGCGCGCGGCGCCGCGACCGCGGGCCCCGCGAGACCAGGGGCGGCGGCCGCGACCGCGAGCATGAGGGACAAAGCGAAGCGAGCGCGCATCGTGCAGACCTTCTCGGTGAGGGGGAGGCCCATGGATGAACCACCCCCGGCTTCGACGCAAGGAGCCTGCTCGCGCGACGCTCAGGTGGCGCTCAGGCGTCTTGCACCGTGACGCGGATCATCTGCACGGGGGTGCGCGGACGATCGTCGCCGTCGGTCGGAGTGGTCTCGATCTTCTTCACGACGTCCATGCCCGACGTGACGCGGCCGAAGACGGGGTGCTTCGAGTTGCCGGGGGTGAAGAAGTCGAGGAACGCGTTGTGCTTCGTGTTGATGAAGAACTGGCAGCTCCCGCTGTTGGGGCGGCCGGTGTTCGCCATCGAGAGCGTGCCGGGCTCGTTGGAGAACTTCGCGTTCGCCGGGTGCTCGTCCTTGATGGTGCCGTCGGGGCCGTCGCCGGTGCCCGCGCGCGGGCTCTTCGGATCGCGGCTGTGCGGGCAGCCGAACTGGCACATGAAGCCCTCGATCACGCGGTGGAAGTGCAGGCCGTCGTAGAAGCCAGACTTCGCGAGCTTGATGAAGTTGCCCGCCGTGATGGGCATCTCGGCGGTGAAGAGCTCGATGGTGAACGTACCGAGCGAGGTCTCGAGGGTCGCGGTGGGGTTTGCCATGCCCTGCGTCGTACCACGGCCCAGGCCCGCCCGAGAAGGGTCAGGGGCGCGCGCCCAGCACGACGCGCCGCAGGTGGTCGAGGCCCACGTTCCCGCAGCCGAGCACCTTCGCGTGGAAGGCCTTCGGGTCGAAGGCGGCGCCGAGCCGCGCCCGCTCCGCGTCGCGCAGCTCGAGGAACACGCGCTGCCCCACCTTGTAGGCGATCGCCTGCCCGGGCCAGCCGAGGTACCGCACCATCTCCGACGCCGCGCGGTCCGGGAGGAGCCCGCCGAGCTCGGTGAGCATCTCGACGCCGAGCTCGAAGGTCCACGCCTCGCCGGGGTGGAACGGCTGACCCTCGGGGATGCGGAGCCCGAGGTGCGCGCCGATGTCGAGCACCACGCGGCACGCGCGGATCATCTGGCACGAGAGCATGCCGAGCAGGTACTCGGGGCGCTCGTAGTAGCCGAGCTCGGCCATGAGCTCCTCCGCGTAGAGCGCCCACCCCTCGGCGTAGCCCGAGTACCCCTCGGCGACGCGGTGCAGGCGGCTCAGCCGGTCGGTGAGCGACAGCTGCGTGCCGATCTGCAGGTGGTGGCCCGGGAAGCCCTCGTGGTACGCGGTCGCCACGTGATCGAACATCGGCACGCCGCGCGCGGCCGAATCGCCGAGCGAATACCAGACGCACCCGGGGCGCGCGAAGCCCTCGGAGGGTGCCGTGTAGTATACACCGATCGGACCCCCGGGCGGGGCCGCCTTCACGTCGAGGACGCGCGCGGGCGCGGGCACGTCGAAGTGCACGCCCGCGAGCTGCTCGAGGGCTTCGCGCTGCCGCGCCCGCATGCGGTCGAGGAACACCTCGAGGCTCGGCGCGGCGTACTCGGGGGCGGTCTTCAGGCGCTCGAGCACGTCGGCGACGGCCTCGCCGGGCGCGACGCGCGCCGCGGCCTCGCGCATCCGCTGGCGGAGGGCGTCGATCTCACGCCACCCCCACACGTAGGTCTCCTCCGGGTCGAGGCTCATGCCGAGGAAGCGCTGCGCCTCGCGCACGTACCGGGCGCGGCCCACGCCGTCCGCCGCGCGCGCCCGGGGCAGGTAGGTCTCCTCGAGCCACGCAGCGAAGGCGGCGAACGCCGCGCAGGCCCGGGGGATCGCGGCCTCGACGCGCGCGCTGAGGGAGGGGTCGCCGAGGCCCCGCTCCGCGAGCTGCCGGCCGAGCGCGCGCACGAACGACGTGTCGCCCGCGTGCACCGCGCACTGCGCGAGCACCGCGCGCACCTGCCGCGCGGCGACCACCTCGCCGGAGGCGAGCCCGAGCGCGAGCGTGGCCCGGTACCCCTCGAGCGCGTCGGGCAGTCCCTCGAGGCGGCTCGCGCGCGCACGCCAGGCCTCCGCGGTGTCGGCCGGCATCACGTCGAAGGCCATCGTGAGCAGCTGGAGCGGCGACGCCAGGGTGTTCAGGTCGGTGAGATGATCGCGGTGCGCGTACCGCCCGAGCTCGACGCGGAGGAAGTCGAGGAGCACGTCGGCCGCGAGGCGACGCCACGGATCGCGCTCGCCCTCGCCCTCGCCGACCGCGGCCACCGCGCGCGCCTCGAGCGAGGCGAGCCGCGCGCGCACGCGCTCGTGGCCCTCGGGGCCGAGGTCGTCCCATGCGGCGTCGTGGCCGGGCACGCCCCAGAACGTGGCCGTCACCGGGCGCAGCGCGGCCACCACCTCCACGACCTCGTCGCTGAGGAGGAGCGGGTCGTCGTCCACGGGAGCGGGGGGCGCGGGCGGGGCCATGCGCGCACGATACCCGAACCCGAGCCCTCTCGGGCCGGGGCCGACACGCGCAGCGCGTGGACCCCGCGCCCCCCGCGCGGTACGGTCGCGCCGTGAGCCCCCTCGACGACTTCTCCAGCCTCTTCGGGCGGCCGCGCGCCCTCATCGGCATGCTCCACGTGGGCGCGCTCCCGGGCACCGCGCGCTCGCGCGATCCGGTCGACGCGCTGGCGGCGCGGGCGGTGGCCGAGGCGCGCGTGTACGTCGACGCCGGCTTCACCGCGCTCCTGCTCGAGAACATGCACGACCGCCCGTACTTGAAGGGCGCGGTCGGGCCCGAGATCGTGGCGGCGATGGCGGCGATCACCCTCGAGGTGCGGCGCGCGGTGCGCGTGCCCCTCGGCGTGCAGCTCCTCGCCGGCGCGAACCAGGAGGCGCTCGCCGTCGCGCTCGCCGCGGGCGCCGACTTCGTCCGCGTCGAGGGCTTCGCCTTCGCGCACGTGGCCGACGAGGGCGTCATCGAGGCCTGCGCCGGGCCGCTGCTCCGCTACCGCCGCGCCATCGGCGCCGAGCACGTGCGCGTCTACGCCGACATCAAGAAGAAGCACTCGGCGCACGCGATTACATCTGATGTATCTATCGAGGAGACCGCGCACGCGGCCGAGTTCTTCCTCGCCGACGGCGTGATCGTGACCGGCACCTCCACCGGCCACGCGGCCTCGGCGCGCGAGGTCGACGCGGTCGTGCGCGCCGCGGCGCTGCCCGTGCTCGTGGGCTCCGGCCTCACCGCCGCGAACCTCGCCGAGTACGCGGGCGCGCGCGGCTTCATCGTCGGCTCGTCCGTGAAGCAGGGCGGCGCGTGGTCGGCGCCCCTCGACCCCGCCGCGGTGGCGGCCGTCGCGCGCGCGTTCGAGGCGCTCCCGGCGTGAGCCCGCCCGCGCTCGTCCTGGTCGGCAACCTCCTCGTCGACGACCTCGTGTTCGACGACGGCTCCACCCGCATGGCCCAGGCGGGCGGCGCGCTGCTCCACGCGGCGCTCGGCGCCGCGGCGTGGGGCGCGCGGGTGGGGTGCGTCACCGTCGCGGGGAGCGACTACCCCGTGGAGGCGCTCGACGCCCTCCGCGCGCGGGGCGTGGCGCTCGACGGGCTCACGACGCTGCCCACGCCGGGCGCGCGCGTGTGGCTGCTCTACGAGGGAGGCGGACGGCGCATGCTCCACCGCGCGGGCCGCCCGTCGCACGCGGAGGTGTCGCCGGGGCCCTCGGCCATCCCGCCCTCGTGGCTCCGCGCGCCGGCGGTGCATGTGGCGCCCATGCCGCTCGCCCAGCAGCGCGCGCTGACCGACGCGCTCGGCGACGGCGCGCGCACCGTCTCGATCGATCCCTGCGAGCCGATCACCGAGGGCTCGCTCGAGGCCTGGCGGGCGGTGCTCGCCCGCGCGGACGTGCTCTTCGCGAGCCGAGAGGAGCTCTGCCTCCCAGGCGCCCACGAGGAGGAGGCCCTCCGCGCCGTCGCCGTCGGTCGCCTCCGGTACGTGCTCCACAAGCGCGGCGCCGAGGGAGGCGTGCTCTACGACGCCCGCGCGCGCACCTTCACCCCGTGGACGGCGAGACCCGCGCGCGAGGTGGACCCGACGGGCGCGGGCGACGCGTTCGCGGGCGCGTTCATGGCCGCCCTCGCCACCGGGTGCGGCGTGGGCGACGCGCTCGCGCGGGGCGCCGCGACTGCGAGCGTCGCGGTGGAGGCCGAGGGCTCGCGCGCCCTCCTCGATGTCACCCGCGCGGCGCTCGAGGCGCGGGCCGCGGGCGCTCGCTCAGAACTGGTTTAGCCAGTTCCACGCGGGCACGCGGTACTCGTAGCGGAAGTCGTGTTTGTACGGGCTCGCCGCGCGGTCCTCGCACCACACCACCGGCGTGTCGGCGCCGCAGCCGTCGTAGGTGACGCAGCCGAGGCCGTCGATCGGCGCGGCCGACGGCGTCGAGGTGGAGGCGCAGCCGTTGTACGAGAGCCACAGGTCGCGCGCTCCGCGGCCGTTCGCCACGGGCTCGTCGTTGTCGTCCGTGCGGTGGTACACGAGCGCCGCCGTGGCGCCGCACCCCGCGCCCGCGAACGAGCCGGCGGCCGCGACGATCGCGCGCACGGTGCGGGTGCGGTTGCACGCGAGGTAGTTCGTCATGTACGCGCCGTAGCTGAAGCCCACGGCGAAGACGCGCTGCTCGTTCACGCAGAGGGTGTCTTGGACCTCCGTCGTGAGCGCGTCGAAGAAGTCGAGATCGGTCGCGCCGCCGAGGTCCCACGCGCCGCCGCGCGCGTCAGGGAACGCGACGATCGCCTCGCCCGCGGCGTACACCTGCATCTGGATGAACTGCGCCATCTGCGCGCCCGTCGCGCCGATGCCGTGGAACACGACGACCACGGGGTACGCGCGGTTCGGGTCGTACCCGGCCGGCACGAAGAGCACGAACGAGCGCGACACGCCGCCCACCGTGACGGTCTTGCGGACCCCCGCCGCGGGGCTCGGGTTCGCGGCGAGCCCGCACCCCGGGCTCGTCGTGGGCAGCGGCGGGAGCGGCGGCGGCGGCGGCTCCGCGTCCTCCTCCGGAGCGGCGTCGGTCCTCGGGCCCGCGTCCCCAGGGCCGCCCTCGGGGGTCGACGTCGACGTGCCCGTCGGGCTCGCTGTTGGCGGCGACGAGGCGCTCGGCGCGCCGTCGGTGGTCGTGGTGTCGCCGCCCGGGGTCTCCGCGCTCGAGCACCGCAGCAGGAAGGGCACGAAGGCGGCGGCGAGGGCGACGGCACGAAAGCGCATTCGCTCATGGTTTCATAAGTTTGCGCGTACGTCGAGGGAGGGTTCTTTCAGCTGCCCGGCGCGGCGCTCCCCCGCGAGCGCGCCCGCCGCGCGGCGCGCGTCATCGACGAGGAGCGAGCCGCTTCCCAGTGTCCTTGTCCGCCCCTACCTAGTAATCCTTCCGGTAAGGAGACCCTCGTGAGCGCACACCTTAGGGAGATCACCGACCTCGTCGTCCGCTGGGTCCACATCATCGCGGGCATCATGTGGATCGGCAACTCGCTGCTCTTCAACTGGCTCGACCGAAACCTCGAGAAGGTGCCCGGCCGCACGAAGCTCCACGAGGGGGAGATCTGGCTGCTCCACTCGGGCGCCTTCTACCAGGTCGAGAAGAAGCTCCTCGCCCCGGGCGAGATGCCGAAGGTGCTCCACTGGTTCAAGTGGCAGAACTTCACCACCTGGGCGAGCGGCATCGCGCTGCTCATCGTGGTCTATTACATGGGCGGCGCGTCGCTCATGGGCGATCCCAGCATCGCCAAGCTGCACCCGCACGCCCTCATCGGCCTCGGCGTGGGCAGCATCCTCGTCTCGTGGGTGGTGTACGACGTCCTCTGGAAGACGCTCGGCAAGATCAGCGCGCCGGCCGCCACGGCCCTCTCCATCGCCGGGCTCTTCGGGGCGGCCTACGGGCTCACGCACGCGATGAGCGGGCGCGCCGCGTTCCTCCACGTGGGCGTCATCATGGGCACCTGCATGACGGGCAACGTGTGGATGACCATCGTGCCGTCGCAGCGCGAGCTCGTCCGCGCCACCGAGGAGGGCCGCGAGCAGGACAAGACCCTCAGCCTCAAGGCCAAGCAGCGGAGCATCCACAACAACTACCTCACGTTCCCGCTGCTCTTCATCATGGTGTCGAACCACTTCCCGGCCGTCACGGGCGCGAAGTGGAGCTGGGCCGCGCTGTTCGTCGTGATGGCCACGGGCGCCACCGTCCGCCACTTCATGAACGTGCGCTTCGTGTTCAAGCCGTGGTTCCCCGTCACCGTCGGCGTCGTGCTCGCGGGGCTCCTCGGCACCTACGTGCTCACCGCGCGCTGGGACGACGCCCCCTCGACCAACACCACGCCGGTGCGCTTCGCCGAGGCGCGGGCCATCATCGAGGCCCGCTGCACCTCGTGCCACGCGCAGAACCCCACCGACGACGTGTGGAAGGCGGCGCCCGTGGGCATCATGCTCGACACGCCCGAGCGCATGCAGCAGCTCGCGCCGCGCATCCGCGAGCGAGCCGCCATCCTGAAGACGATGCCCCTCGCCAACAAGACCGGCATGACGCCGGCCGAGCGCGAGACCCTCGGTCGCTGGGTCGCCCAGGGCGCCAAGCTCGACTGAGCACAAGCAGCCAGGGCTCGACCTCTCCTGGCTCTCCCTCTGGCCCGGGCTGAAGCCCGGGGCAGGGTCAAGAACCGATCGACCGGCGACAAGCCCGCCGAGGCGGGCTCCACAGGCGCTCGCGCCCTCCATCGCAAGCTGGACAACCATGGGCACCGCGGGAGCCCGCCCGGCGGGCTTTTCTACCGACAACCCCGCTGCTGCCTGCTCCGGGCTTCAGCCCGGGACAGTCCAGGGCCGCCGCGGGCAGAACCAGGCACTCGACCTCTCCTGCCCCTCTGCCCCCTCTGCCCCGGGCTTGGAGGCCCGGCGTGAGGATTCTTGCTAGTCTGAGGGGCGTCCATGCTCCGTTCTCGCCGGCTCCGCGCCAAGCTCTCCTGGTCCGCCTGGTCTGTCCGCCTCGCCGCGCTCGCCGCGGTCCCGCTGCTCGCGACCGGCCTCGGCGGCTGCCCCGACACCCCCTCCGAGCCCCCGCCGGACGCGACGCCGCCCGACGTCATCGTGGTGCCCGAGAGCGGCGCGTGGCGGGACGTCGCGACGAGCCTGCCGAGCGCGTTCCTCGCGGTGAGCGGCACGTCACGCAGAGACATCTACGTCGTCGGCGCCGACAAGGGCGCTGGCCCGGCGGTCTACCACTTCGACGGCGCCGCGTGGACGCCCCTGGCCACCGGCCAGCGCGGGGATCTCTGGTGGGTGAACGCGCTCCCCGGCGGGCCGGTGTTCATGGCCGGGGCCTCGGGCATGGTGCTCCGTTACCAGGGGGGCAAGTTCGAGCGAATGCCCACTCCGGGCCTCGCGAAGCAGACGATCTTCGGCGTGCACGCGCTCGCCGCGAACGACGTCTACGCGGCGGGCGGGGCGAGCGGACGCGACGGCTTCCTTTGGCATTTCGACGGGACGTCCTTCAAGGAAGAGCGGCTCCCCGACGACCTCCCGAGGACCGACAAGGGGGAGTCGCCGGGGCTCTTCAAGGTGTGGGGCGAGGGCGACGACGTGTGGGCCGTGGGCGGGGCGGGCACGATCCTCCACAAGAAGAAGGGCGGCGCGTTCAAGGTGATCCCGAGCGGACTCACCGAGACGCTCTTCACCGTGCACGGCACGGGCGGCAAGGTGTACGCGGTGGGCGGCGCGTCGAACGGGCGCGCCCTCGAGATCGACGCGGCCACCGAGGCCGTGCGCGACATCTCACCGAGCGACACGGCGCTCATCCAAGGGGTCTTCGCGCGCGGCAGCCGCGTGTTCGCCGCCGGCGAGCGCGGGCTCGTGTACGAGATGAAGCTCGGCGGCGCGAAGCTGCTCCCGACGGCGACGCAGCCGACCGTGAAGGTGCAGTCCTTCCACGCCACGTGGATCGCGCCGGAGGGCGACGTGCTCGCGGTCGGCGGGGAGGTGCTCTCGCCGGCGCTCGCGGCGGGCGGCGTCGCGCACTTCGGCGAGAAGGAGCTGCCGCGCATCCTCCCGCCCGCGCCGGACGGCGGCCCCGACGGCGAGGTCCCGCAGGCCGAGTGCCCCGCGGAGGTCATCGCGGCGGGCGCGACCAAGTCGATCGCGCGGCGCTGGAACGAGCAGCTGCTCGCGTCGATTCGGCGCGATCTCCCCCGCCCGACGGTGCACGCGCGGAACCTCTTCCACGCGTCCGCCGCCATGTGGGACGCGTGGGCCGCGTACGACACCACCGCCGACGGCGTGTTCTCCAACGAGCGCCAGACCGCCGCCGACCTGGCCGCGGCTCGCAAGGAGGCGATCTCCTACGCGGCCTTCCGCGTGCTCGAGCGGCGCTACAAGAAGGCCAACGGCGGCGCCGTGTCGCTCGCGTGCTACCGCGCCGTCATGAAGGACCTCGGCTACGATCCGGCCGACGCGAGCGAGTTCGGCGACACCCCGCGCGGGCTCGGCAACCGCGTCGCCAAGGCGGTGCTCGCCGCCGGCGACGCGGACGGCTCCAACGAGGCGGGCGACTACGCGGATCCGTCGCCCTACACCTCGCCGACCCCGCCGCTGGTGGTCGACGCCCCGGGCGTGACCATGGTGAACACGAGCGCGTGGCAGCCGCTGAACCTGTCTGTCGCTGCCACGCAGAACGGCATCATCCTGCCGGCGGGCGTGCAGGAGTACGTCGGCTCGAACTGGGGCGGCGTGCGGCCCTTCGCGCTGAAGCGCGCGTCGTCGGCGGTGCCGTGGCACGACCCCGGCCCGCCGCCCGACTTCGGCCCCGACCTCAAGCCCCTCGTGCTCGAGGTGCTCCGCACTTCGAGCTACCTCGACCCCAACGACGGCGAGACCATGGACACCTCGCCGGGCGCGGTGGGCAACAACTCGCTCGGGGCGAACGACGGAAAGGGCCGCCCCACCAACCCCGTGACGGGCCAGCCCTACGCGCCGGCGATGGCGAAGCGCGGCGATTTCGGCCGCGTGCTCGCCGAGTTCTGGGCCGACGGCCCCAAGTCCGAGACGCCGCCAGGGCACTGGAACGTGCTCGCCAACTCCGTCGCCGACGCGCCCAACCCACCCCGCAAGCTCTTCGGCGCGGGGCCCGATCTGGACGCGCTCTCGTGGGACGTTCACGTGTATCTTGCACTCAACGGCGCCGTCCACGACGCCGGCATCACCGCGTGGGACATCAAGCGGCGCGCCGCGCGAGGCCGCCCCATCGCCTGGGTGCGCTACATGTCGCAGAAGGGCCAGTCGAGCGACCCCGCGGGCGCGAGCTACTCGCCCGACGGCATCCCCCTCGTCCCCGGGCTCGTGGAGGTGATCACGAAGGAGAGCGCGGCCCCCGGTCAGCGCCACGCGAACCTCTCCCTCTTCGTGGGGCAGATCGCCATCAAGACCTGGCGCGGCGAGCCTGGCGATCACACGACCGAGTTCTCCGGCGTCGGTTGGGTGCGCGGGGTCGACTGGATGCCCTACCAGCGCCGCAACTTCGTCACGCCCGGCTTCCCTGGCTTCATCTCCGGGCACAGCACGTTCAGCCGGGCGGGCGCCGAGGTGCTCACCGCGCTCACGGGGAGCCCGTATTTCCCCGGCGGCTTCGGCGAGTTCGTCTGCCCGAAGAACAAGTACCTCGTCTTCGAGATCGGGCCGACGGCCGACGTGCACTTGCAGTGGGCGTCGTACTACGACGCGGCCGACCAAGCGGGCCAGTCGCGCATCTGGGGCGGGATCCACATCTCGCCCGACGACTTCGTGGGGCGCCGCCTCGGCTCGAAGGTGGGCATGGACGCGACCGCGCTCGCGCGCACGTATTACGAGGGCACGGCCGTGCCGTAGCGGGGGCTCGCCCAAGCGCGCCCGCCCGGCGCGCGTGGCCCGCGGCGCGCGTGGTAGGCTGCGCCGCCATGGGCGAGTGGAGCGGCAAGCGGGCGTTCGTGACCGGCGCGACGGGCTTCTTGGGCTACGCCGTCGCGCGCGCGCTCCGCGAGCGGGGGGCCGAGGTCACCGCCCTCGTCCGCGGTGCCTCGCTCCCCGGCGGGCTCGCCGAGCTCGGCGTGAAGGCCGTGCGCGGGGACCTGCACGACACGGACGCCCTCGACCGGGGCATGACCGGCGCCGAGCACGTCTTCCACGTCGCCGCCGACGTGCGCATGTCGCGCGCCGCGTGGGCCGAGGTGCACCGCACGAACGTGGAGGGCACGCGGGTCATGCTCGCGCGGGCGAAGGCCCAGGGCGTGCGGCGGTTCATCTTCACGTCGAGCGGCTCCACCCTCGGCAAGCCCCTCGACGCCACGCGCGGGCCCGTGGTCACCATCGACGAGACCTGCGCTTACAACTTCGCGCACCTCGGGTGGGTGTATCCCCACACCAAGTGGCTCGCCGAGGAGCTCGCGCTCGCGGCCGCGACCCCGTCGTTCGAGGTCGTGGTCACGCACCCCACGGCCATCTTCGGCCCCTGGGACTTCAAGCACAACCTGCTGCCCCTCTTCCGCGCCACGCGGAGCCCCGCGGGCTACCTGGCGACCCACGGCATGCGCACGATCTGCGACGTGCGCGACGTCGCCGATGGGCACCTCGCCGCGGCGCTGCGCGGCCGGTCGGGCGAGCGCTACGCCCTCGCGGGCGAGGCCATGTCGGTGAGCGAGCTCATGGGCCGCATCGCGCAGGAGGTCGGCGGCCACGCGCCCATCGCCAAGCTGCCCGCGCCCGTGATGCGCACCCTCGGGCGCGCGCTCGACGCGCTCGGCGCGCTGCGCGGCACGCCCGTGCTCCTCACCGAGGAGATGGCCATCCAGTCGTGCCTGCGCGTAGCGGTCTCGAGCGACAAGGCCGCGCGGGAGCTCGGGTACCGGTCACGCCCGGCCGCCGTCTCCCTCCGCGACGCCGCCGAGTGGTACCGCGACCAGGGGCTGCTCTAGCGGCTAGTGAGGGGGGCGGCGGCGCTCGAGAGCGCCCCCGGGCCTACTTGCAGACGGTCGCGGAGGGGTTCTTCGTGCAGCACGAGCGCACGTCGGCGAGCTGGTTCTTGCAGTTGTTCTCGATCTGGGTCGCCGAGAGCTTCGCGTCGGTCTTCTGATCGCCGCCGCAGACGATGTTGTTCTGCTGGCACTGGAGGTACGAGACGCCCTCGCTGTAGCAGGCGCTCGACTCGTTCGCCTTGAGCGTCGAGATGCACTGGTCCTTCTGGGCCTGCGTGGCGGGCACGTCGTTGCCGCACGGGCTGGCCTTGGTGCAGATGTCGTCCGCCGCGCTGCTGCACGCGAACGAGACCACCGCGAGCGCCACGCCAAGGACCGAGACAATAGTACGCTTCATTTACCAATCCTCCCTGAGTTCGTCACAGGCAGCACTAGCCGAGTTTCGGCGCGCGGCCAACCCCACCGGCCGGTGGCGCCCGTCGCCGTCGCTTTGCGCGGGACGCGCGTGCGGTCACCGTCGAGCCCCGACTGCCCCGCGCCGCCGTGGTAGCCTGTCGAGGTCGAGGCGTGACTCCCCGCAACGGGGGGCCGCCGGGAGCGCAGCATGATCCCCACCTTCCACCACGCACCGGCGAGCGACGCCCGGGCCGAAGCCGCGGGCGCCACCCCGTGAGCGCGACGCCGGCGGACGCGAAGACGGAGTTCCGACGCCTCTCCAAGGCCTACGTGGAGGCGCACGCGGGCGACTTCACGGCGCTCATCGCGCGGTGGGAGCACGGCGATTGGCGCGAGGAGAACTTCACCTCCGACGTCGAGAAGAAGTGGGAGTACTCCTACGGCTTCTTCCGCGGCGAGCGCCTCGTGGGCTTCTGCATGGCGTCGGGCAAGATCCCGGGCGCCTACTACGTGCACTTGCTCTTCGTGGCCGAGGAGCACCGCGCGTTCGGCGTAGGGAGAGACTTCTTCGCGGTGTGCGTCGACCACTGCAAGGGCCTGGGGCTCCGGTCCATCGACCTCAAGTGCCCGGTGGCCAACCCGCGCGGGCTCCGCTTCTACCAGTCGCTCGGCTTTCGGGTCGTCGACTCCGACGGCGTCGACCAGACCCTCTCGCTGGCGCTCGTCTAACGTTGGCTGCTCAGGGGTGAACGGCCTCGCCCACGGCCCGCGCGCGCGCCTCGGAGAGGGCCACCTCCTCGGCCACGAGCGCGGCGGTGCCCGCGAAGCCGAGGTTCATCAAGGCGTCCACGACGCTGAGCCCCGGGACGAACGCGCCCCCCTGAAAGCGAGGGTACTCCCGGGGCTTGAAGTGGTTGTACGCGAGGCGTATTCCGCGCGATTCGAACGACGCGGGAGACTGATAGTCTCGGCCACCCTCGCCGCTGAGGTACACGTCCCCGCCCGTCAACACGCACAGCTCGGCGACGAGCTCCCCCGCGCGCGCGGTCGAGGTGAGCGTGGACGAGTACACGCGCTCGGGGCGTATCGCCAGACGCTCGAGCACCTGGTCGATGAACATCATGTTTCGCTGGACCAAGCGAGGCTCCTCCGAGCGCAAGAACTCCGCCACGAGGGGGAACACCTCGTCGAAGAAGGGGGCGCGCTTGTAGGCCTGCTCGACCGACCGCTCCATCTTCACGAGGTTGCGGTCCATCTCCGCAGCGAGCCTCATCTCGGCGAGCGGGACGCTGACGCGCCCGTCGGCCGGGTGCTCGAGCACGAGGCCCAGGAACCCCACCGACCCTGGGAGTTGGAAGCTCACGCGCTTGCACAGGAACGCGCGCCGCGGGTTGTTCTCGGTGTGGTCGAGCACGACGAACACGTCGGACTTGGCGATCTTCACGAAGAAGCCCAGCCACGGCAGGAAGTCCGGCTGGTGAATGGCGACGACCCGGCTCACCGCTCACGCTCGTAGAAGTGCGAGTGATAATAGGTGTCTGGGTGGATCAGCAGGTGGAGCACCGGCGGGCGGTCGGGCAGGTGCCCGCTGGGCGGCCGCACGTCACCCTCCATGCGGACCCCTTGGTCGTAGGCCTTCCAGCGAGTCCACTCGCTGTCCGAGACGTACCGACTCTCGTGAAACAGGTTGAACTCGGGGGTGCGATCGTATCCCTCGTACAGGAGCCCGAACGAGCGGTGATCGTTCTCCTTGAAGAAGTCGAGGTTGTTGTTGCCCGTGAGCCCGCCGTGGCAGGCCGCCCCCAGAATGGGCACGCCCGCCATGGCGCTGAGTACGGCGAGATCGCGCCGCAGGCAGGCGCCGCCGTCTTCCTGCCAGATGGTCGCTTGGTCGATGATCTCGGCGTGATACCCGAGCTCGTGCCCCTCCGTGACGATGCGCTTGAGGATGCGATAGCCCTCGAACGAGAAGGGGTTGTACTCGGGCGCGTGGAGGCGCACGAAGAACGTCGCCTTGAGGCCAAGCTCGGCGAAGATGTCGAGCAGCATGGTCGTCTTGGCCATGGAGAGGTCGATGTCGACCCG
Source organism: Polyangiaceae bacterium (assembly GCA_035439005.1). Lineage (GTDB taxonomy): Bacteria > Myxococcota_A > Polyangia > Polyangiales > Polyangiaceae > JAAFHV01. Next base: position 15,289 of record DAORJJ010000081.1, read on the forward strand.
CAGCACGAGCACCTGCGCGGCGCGCGGGCTCTTCTTGTGCTCGAGGTAGTCCACGCACCGCAGGGACGCGTAGCCCGCGTCGCGCACGGCCGCGAGCTCGGCGCGGAGGGTCGCGTAGGAGAAGTCGGCGCTCATCGGCCCTCGATGAGGCGCTCGAACGCGTCGACGGAGTGCCCCCAGATGTGCTCCTCGAACCAGCGCCGCCCTCGCCTGCCGATGTCGCGGTACTTCTCGGGTGAGTCGAGGAACCCCTCGAGGGCGCCGGCGATGTCGTCGGGGCGCTGGACGTCGATCATGGGATACATCTCCGGGTAGAGGTGGGCGAAGAGCGCGTCGTCCCTTCGGTGGAAGAGGGGCTTGCCCATGCAGAGCACCTCGGCGACGGCGCCGCCCATGTACCAAGAGTCGGGGCCGAGCTCGCCGCACGCGAAGTCCGTGAGCGTGAGGTTCGCCATGATGTCTTTCCGGCTGGAGCGGGGGAGCCAGAGGACGTCGTCGCGCAGCCCGAGCTCCTCGACCAGCGCACGCGAGGCGGCGACGTCCGGCCCGTACTCGTAGAACACGATGCCGAGCCGCGCGCTCGGCCTGCGCTTCTTCACGGAGGCCACGGCGCGAATGAGCTTATCGGTGCCCTTCGACCAGTTCGCCGAGGTCGCGTTCTTCCAGAGGTGGCGTGAGTGCGAGGTGACGAGGACGTCGGTGCGCTCGCGGAGGGCCTTCACGAGCGGATACCAGTAGGTGCGGTCGGTGTAGCCCTCGAGCACCTCGGGCGTGTAGAGCGGCGCGTAGGGGACGAGCAGCGACGCGAAGACGCGCTTGCCCTTGAACCCGAGCTTGGCGAGGGCGGGCTCGACGTACGTGGGGGCGATGTCCGCGAACACCGCGCGGCTCTCTACGATGCCCTTGCGCTGCCAGTAAGGATAGGCCACGAGCGAGCGGAGGCTCCGGCGGTTGAACTTGGGGGGACGGAACGCGTCCTCGCAGAGGTCGGAGCCGAACGGGATGAACACGTCGAGCACCCGCCCGGCGCGCGCCACGAACGCGGGCGCCGTGCCCGAGCCCACGAAGAAGTCGAAGGGCGCGAGGTCCCGCGCGATCATGTCCCAGTCGTACGTGGAGAAGCGGTTGCCCGTGCCCCACGAGACCTCGCGCGTGTAGGTCTGGTAGTCGAGATCGAAGGCGTCGCACGAGGGGTGAAAGTGCGGCCACTCGAGCATCTCGTTGTCCATCACCATCAGGGTGACGTCGTGACCCCGGTCGCGAAGGTAGCGGGCCGTCGAGAAGAGGATGTTGTTGTTGTTGTTCAGCAGTGCGATGCGCATGAGGTCCTGCGGTGCGGCGCCGGCCCAGGGGTCCGCCCCGCGCCCTCGTCGCGCCTGCCAGCTCGTCCTCCGCTTGGGCTCGAGGAGCCGCGCGAGGAGCCGGCGGCTTGGTCGACATCGTAGGATTTCATCGGCTGAAGGCGGCGCCGACGTTACCCCAGCGTGCCCGCGGTCGCCAGGGGAAATGCTGCGTACAGCCGCCGGCAGGGCGCCGCGGCGGGCGGGAGGGCGGAGTGGCGCGCGGACGCCCGAAAGAAAAAAAGGGGAGGCCGCATCGCAGCTTCGTGATCCATTTGGCGCGCGCCCGCCACATGCTCGATGGAGGGCGGATGCGCCCCTACGCCTCTTGACGTCCCACGCGCCCCTCGCTCCCCCCGCCCACGCCCGGGCCCGCTCGCCCCGGTGGCTCGCGTGCGCGTGGGCGCTCGCGCTCGTCGGCCTCTCCGTGAGCGCCTCGGCGGCCGAGCCCCCCACGCCGCCGGCCGTCGTGCCGCCCTCGCCTGCGTCGCCGCAGGAGGTGCCGTACCCCACGGGGGCGGAGGGCGACGCGACCGTCGTGCTGACGCTCGTGGTCGAGAAGGACGGCCGCGTGAGCCGCGCGACCGCCGAAGGGCCGGCCTCGCGCTTCACCGAGGCCGCCGAGGCCGCCGCGCGCGGGTGGACCTTCCAGCCCGCCACCCGAGGCGGCGCGCCGATCGCCGCGCGCATCCGCGCCGAGGTGGTGT
>DAORJJ010000082.1:0-17296 GCA_035439005.1 Polyangiaceae bacterium
CCTCGCAGCCGCCCACGCCCGACGATCCGCGCGCCAAGCGCCTCCTCGAGGAGCTCGCGGCCGCCGAGGCGAGCCTCGCGGAGGGACAGGCGCGCGTGCTCGCGTGCGACAACGCGATGCGCGCGCTGCGACGCACGTACGGCCTGCGCTAGCGGCGCGCCGCGCGGGCCGCGCGTTGACATGACCCCCCCGCGCGGGTACACACGCGCGAAAGCGAGCCCGCCACCGGGGCAAACCAACCGCGGGAGACCACGTGCAAACCCAGGTCCGTCTGTTCACCGGTAACGCGCACCCCGCGCTCGCCTCGGCCATCGGCGCCTTCCTCGAGATCCCCGTCGCGAAGGCGCGCGTGGTCCGCTTCTCCGACGGCGAGACCTTCTGCGAGATCGGCGAGAACGTCCGCGCCGTCGACGCCTACATCGTCCAGCCCACGTCGAGCCCCGTGAACGACAACGTGATGGAGCTGCTCATCATGGCCGACACGCTGAAGCGCGCGTCGGCGAAGCACATCACCGCCGTGCTGCCCTACTACGGCTACGCCCGGCAAGACCGCAAGGTGGCCCCGCGCACTCCCATCACCTCGAAGCTCGTCGCCGACCTGCTGCAGGCCGCGGGCGTCACCCGTGTGGTCTCGGTCGACCTCCACGCTGGGCAAATCCAGGGCTTCTTCAACATCCCCTTCGATCACCTGTACGCCATGCCGGTGCTCCTCGAGGACTACCTGAAGAAGAACTTCGACTCGTCGTGCGCCGTGGTCTCGCCCGACGCGGGCGGCGTCGAGCGCGCGCGCGCCTTCTCGAAGCGCCTGAACGCCTCGCTCGCCATCATCGACAAGCGCCGCGAGCGGGCGAACGTGAGCGAGGTGATGCACATCATCGGCGACGTCCGCGGGAAGGACTGCGTGGTCGTCGACGACATGATCGACACGGCCGGCACGCTCGCGGGCGCCGCCAAGGCGCTGATGGACGCCGGCGCCGCCAGCGTGGTCGCGTGCGCGACGCACGGCGTGCTCTCGGGGCCGGCCATCGAGCGCATCATGGCGTCGCCGCTGAAGGAGGTCGTGGTCACCGACTCGATCCCGCTCTCCGAGGCGGCGCGCACCTGCGGGAAGATCAAGCAGGTCACCATCGCGCGGCTCCTCGGCGAGGCGATCAAGCGCATCCACTCCGGCGAGTCGGTGAGCTCGCTCTTCGCGTAGCGCGCGCTGCGTTCCGTGCAGGGTGCACTGTTCTCGAGATGAGAACAACGTTTGCTCGCCCCGCGCGGCTGCGCGGCCACCCGCGACGGCCTATTCTCACGTCATGGCGACGACACGCAGGACCTTCCTGACCCAGGCAGCTGCCTCGGCCCTCGGGCTCGCCGTGCCCGCGTGCGCGACGCGAAAGGAGAACGCCGTGCTCACGACCCCTCAATCCTCCGCGCGCCTCGTCCGCGAGGTGCTCCCCGGCATGGCCACGAGCGACGGCGCGGGCGTGCGCCTGACGCGCGTGATCGGGCAGCCGCGCCTGCGGAACCTCGACCCCTTCCTCATGCTCGATCGCTTCCACTCCGACGATCCGGGCGCGTACATCGCGGGCTTCCCCGACCACCCGCACCGCGGCTTCGAGACCGTCACCGTCATGCTCGACGGCCGCATGCGCCACAAAGACAGCCGCGGGAACGAGGGCCTCATCCGCGGCGGCGGCATCCAGTGGATGACCGCGGGGCGGGGCATCGTCCACTCGGAGATGCCCGAGCAGGAGCGGGGGCTCATGAGCGGCTTTCAGCTCTGGGTGAACCTCCCGGCCTCGGAGAAGATGACGGCCCCGTTCTACCAAGACCTGCAGCCCGAGAAGCTCGCCGTGGCCAGCCTCGATGGGCGCGGCGAGGCCCGCGTGGTCTCGGGCGATCTCTTCGGGGTCAAGGGGCCCGTGCGCCCGCGGCCCGCGGAGCCGCTGCTCGCCCACCTCACGCTGGGCGCGGGTCAGAAGCTCGACTTCCCCGTCCCCGCGGGGCACACGGCGTTCGTGTTCGTCAACGAGGGCGCGATCACGGTCGGAGAGCGCGCGGTCCAGCGCGCCGAGCTCGCGGTGCTCGGGGCGGGCGAGCGCGTCGCGCTCACCGCGGGGGCCGACGGCGCGCAGCTCCTCTTCGCGGCGGGGAAGCCCTTCGGCGAGCCCATCGTGCAGTACGGCCCCTTCGTCATGAACACGAAGGAAGAGATCGAGCGGGCGTTCTACGACTACCGCCGCGGCACGCTCGGTCACGACTGAACGTCACGACGCCGCGCGCGTCAGGTCACGACGCCGCGCGCGTCAGGTCACCCCGAGCTCGGTCGCGATGCGCGCCATCAGCGCGCTCTCCTCGGGCGAGACCGGGCCGTCGGCCGGCGCCTGAAAGGGGGTGACCACGGGCCGCGCGTCGCGCGGGAAGATCCGCAGCCACACCCGCGTGAGCACGAAGTAGCGCTCCCGCATGCCCACGACGAGCGCGAGCAGATCGGGCCCCACGCTCTTGCGCGGCGCGGCCCGCACGTCGAGGTCCTCGCCCGTGCCGCGGTGCTTCGCCTGAAAGCCCGCGACCAGGTGGTCGGCCGGGTCGTCCCACGGGCACGGCGCGCCGCGCGCGCCCGCCGCGAGCCACGCGCCGACCGAGCCCTCGGGCGGCTCGCCGGAGAGGCAAAGCGTGTAGTGTGCATCCACAAGCGACGCCTCGAGCTCGGCGACGGTGACGTCCGCGGAGACCTCGACGAGCAGGCTCTTCGTGTCGAGGGCGATCATCGCGCGCCTCGCTGGCCGAGCCCCGCGGTCGCCCGCACGACCGGCGCGGTCCCCGCGCGCTTCAGGTACGGCTCGGGCGAGACGGGGGGGAGCAGCGCGCCGGGGTTCAGGATGCCGCGCGGGTCGAACGCGCGCTTGACGGCGTGGGCCGTCGCGATGCCGGTGCTCCCGAGCTCGAGCGCGAGCTTCGGCGCCTTCGAGCGCCCGACGCCGTGGTGGTGGGCGAGGGTGGCGCCCGCGTCGACCGCCGCCCCGAGCGCGGCGCGCCACGTGCGGTCGTACACGGCCTCCGAGGCGGCGTCCCACTCGCCCCGGGGCGTGCCCGGCGGGGCGCTGCCCGCGAACGAGAAGTAGATGCAGCACCCGTCGGGGTACGCGTGGCTGAAGTGCGCCATCACGAACACGCTCTCGCCGAGCGCGCGCCGCACGCCGTCGTAGAGGGCGCCGAGCTTCGACCACGAGGCGGCGACCTCCATCGTGTCGGAGAACGCCCCGTCGCGGAACACAGGCGCCTGCCGGTAGCTCACCGAGTAGCGGTGAGCGAGCCACTTTCGCGCCGGGCCTTCGCCCTCGTAGCGGGCGCCCATGGCCTCGAGCACCGCGCGCGCCTCCCGGCACTCCTCGCCCGGCCCGTCGCCCTCGCCCTCGAAGACGAGCACGAGGAGCGCGCCGCCGAAGACGCGGCTCCCGAGCCCCTCGACGAGCGCGTTGAGCGCGCCCGGCGCGCGCAGCATGGTGCGCAGCACGGCGCCGCCCATGCCCGGCGCCGCGTCGCCGGGGCCCTTGGCGGTCTTCTCGGCCTTCACCGCCCCTTGCCGGGCCAACATCGCGTCGAACGGGTCGTAGAGCCGCGCGACCGCGGGGCGCAGGCCGCGCTGGAAGAGCGCGCGCATCCCCTCCCAGCCCGCCTCGGTCGAGTCGAACGCGAACCCCGCGAACGCGCGGGCCGTCGGGCGAGGGTGGAGGCGCAGCGTCGCCTGCGTGATGACGGCGAGCGTGCCCTCGCTGCCGATGACGAGCGGCAGGAGGCTCGGCCCGTGCCCTCGGCGTGGCAGCACGAGCCGCTCGCCCCGGCCCGTGACGCACTCCACGGAGACGACCATGTCCTCGATCTTGCCGTACTTCCCGGAGCTCTGGCCGGCGCTGCGCCCCGCCACCCAACCGCCGACCGTGCTGCACACGATCGACGAGGGGAAGTGCCCGAGGGTGTAGCCACGGCGGCCGAGCTCGTCCTCGAGTGGCAGGCCCATCTGGCCGGCCTCGACCGTGAGGGTGGGGGCCGCCGCGTCGAGCGCGAGCCAGCGGGTCATGCGCTTCATGTCGAGCACGAGCGCCTCGCTCGTCGGGAGCACCCCGCCGCACACGCCGCTGCCCGCGCCGAAGGGCACGAGGGGCGTGCCGGTGTGGTTGCAGAAGGCGACGATGCGCTCGACGTCGGCGGTCGACTCCGGCCACACGATCGCGCCCGGGCGGTGCGTGCCCACGACGCCGGAGCGCACCGCGAGGTGGTGCCGCGGCCAGAGGTCGCGTCCGTACGCGACCTGGTCGACGACCGAGTCGGAGACCCGGACGCCGGGGACCTCGCGGGCGAAGTGGGAGAGGAGCGACGTCATCGCGACGAGCTTATTCCCGCGGTCGGGCGATGTCTCGCGTCGCGGCCGGCGCGCTGCGCCGCAGGTGGATCGCCGGGCTGGATCCGCGGGGGCTCAGTCGATCCGCGTCGCGGCCACGAAAGAGCGGATCTATTGGGCGCGCAGCATGTAGGACAATATGGCACATATCTTTCATAAGCCGACACATCCCCAACCAGGAGCTCCTTCGATGCGCTTTCTCGTCCTCGCTGCCCTCTCCGCCATCGCCTTCTCCGCCACCGCCTGCTCCGCCACCGTCGAGCCGGGCGCCGAGCCTACGGTCGAGGAGTCGGAGGCCGACATCGTCTCGAGCCAGCGCACGAGCTGCGGCGCCAAGTACACCCCCGCGCTCCGCAAGTACGAGCTCGCGGTGATCGCCGCCAAGTCGGTGCGGGCCAAGAAGGTGTGCGACTCGGTCACGAACCCGAAGGACGGCCAGAGCACCGAGGCGACCGACGAGGCCGTCGGCGAGCTGCTCCAGGAGGCCGTGGCCACCTGCGCGGCGTTCCGCGACGTCTACAAGACCAGCCCCTACGCCGCGCCCGCGCGCGAGGTGCTCGCCGACAGCGTCCTCGGCGACGTCGTCTCCGGCGCGCTCGACACGAAGGGCTTCACCAACCTCGAGAAGGTGCTGCCTGGAAAGACCATGTTCGGGCCGAAGCCGGGCATCGCCAACCTGTTCGAGGTCTCGTTCGCCGCGGGCGGCAAGGCGACGTTCCGGAGCTTCGATTTCGAGACCGGCGCCCTCGTGTCCTCGAGCGCGACCTGGTCGGTGCGCGTCGGCGCGAAGGTCGAGGTGACCATCACGCGCGGCGCGTCCGTCACCGTGTACACTCCCGTCCTCGAGGCCGGCCACGTGGTGCTCGTGCCCGCCGGCGAAGGGAGCCGTATCTCGACGTCGTCCGACCCCTGCAGCGCGTGAGCGCGCGGCCGGGGCGGCGCCGAAATCGCGGCCGCGCGACGCGCCTCCTTGCACGCTTGGCCGTTCGCGCCTACTCACCGCGACGATGACCGCCAAAGCAGAAAGCGTCGCTCCTCTCGGTCGCACGTTCTCGGAGGCCCTCGCGCAAGGGGTGCTCGTCGTCGACGGCGGCATGGGCACGCAGCTCTACGAGCGCGGCGTCCTCTACAGCGCGTGCTTCGAGGAGCTGAACGTCTCGCGCCCCGAGCTCGTCAAGAAGGTGCACGAGGACTACGTGCGGGCCGGCGCGCAGGTGCTCGTCACCAACACGTTCGGGGCCAACGCGCTCCGCCTCGAGAAGCACGGCCTCTCCGGCCGCGTCGCGGAGATCAACGAGCGCGCGGTCCACCTCGCGAAGGAGGTCGCCGGCGGCCGCGCCTTCGTGGCTGGGAACGTGGGGCCGAGCGGCTGGTTCCTGGGGGACCCGGGCGCCGACGACGTGGCCCGGGTCCGCGACGCGCTCTCCGAGCAGGCGCACGCGCTCGTCGCCGCGGGCGCCGACCTCCTGGCGGTCGAGACCATGCGCCAGACCACCGAGATCCGCATCGCGCTCGAGGCCGCGCGGGGCGCCGCGAACGGCAAGATCCCCGTCATCGCGAGCGCCTCGGTCGACGAGAGCGGCCGCATGTCCGACGGCACCACCGCCGCCGAGCTCGGGCGCATGCTCAAGGACTGGGGCGCCGACATCGTGGGCATCAACTGCTCGGACGGCCCGATGATGGTGCTCGAGGCCGCCGAGGCGATGCTCGCGGCGGGCCTCCCGGTGTACGCGGTGCCGAACGCGGGCCTCCCGCGCCGCGTCGACGAGCGCCTCGTCTACGTCTCTACGCCCGAGTACTTCGGCGTGTACGCCCGGCGCATGTTCAAGCTGGGCGTGAAGCTCGTGGGAGGCTGCTGCGGCACGACCCCGGAGCACGTCAAGCGAATCGCCGCGGCGGCGCGCATGGCGGGCTCGGCCCACTCCGAGGAGCCCCGGGGCGAGGCGCGCGTCGCCGAGATTTCCTCCGACGCGCGGGCCGCCGGGCCCGACCAGCCGCCCGTCCCGTTCGCCGAGAAGAGCGAGCTCGCGCGCAAGATCGCCGAGGGGCGCTTCGTCGTCTCCGTCGAGGTCAACCCGCCCGTGGGGCTCGACCCGAAGAAGGCCATCGAGGCCGCGAAGATGCTCAAGGCGGGCGGCGTCGACGTCATCAACATCGCGGACGGCGCGCGCGCGCAGGCCCGCATGGTGAACCTCGCCATGGCCGTGCGCGTGCAGCGCGAGGTGGGCCTCGAGACCATCCTTCATGTGTGCGGGCGCGACCGCAACCTGCTCGGCACGCTCGCGCACCTGCTGGGAGCGCACGACCTCGGGTCGCGCAACCTCGTCATCATCACCGGCGATCCGCCCAAGATGGGCGACTTCCCAGACGCGTCTGCGGTCTACGACCTCGACTCGATCGGCATCCTGAAGCTCGCGCGGAACCTGAACCACGGCGTCGATCCCGGGGGCAAGCCGCTCGGCGGAGTCACGAGCTTCCTGCTCGCGACGGGCGCGGAGCCGGCCGCGCTCAACTACGAGCGCGAGCTCAAGCGGCTCGCCGAGAAGAAGGCCGCGGGCGCCGAGCTCGTGATGACTCAGCCGGTGTACGACCCCGCCGTGCTCGACAAATTCTTGAATGACATCGAAGGCTTGGGCCTTCCGGTGCTGGTCGGGTTGCTGCCGCTCGCGAGCTACCGGAACGCGGAGTTCCTCCACAACGAGGTCCCGGGCATGTCCGTCCCCGAGGCGGTGCGCGCGCGCATGCAGCGCGCCGGGACGGGCGCCGAGGCGCGGGCGGAGGGCGTCGCCATCGCGCGCGAGATGCTCGCCTCGGTGCGCTCTCGCGTGGCGGGCGCGTACATCATGCCGCCGCTCGGCCGGTACGAGCTCGCGCTCGAGGTCGTCGACGGCTTCCTCGAGCCATGAAGGCCCGCGCGAAGCGCAAGGCGGGCGGGGCGTCGCCGGCATGGGCGCTCGTGTTCCTGCTCGGCTCGGCCGCCTGCGGTGACTGCCGTGGTCGGCAAGAGCTCGCGGCTGCGGCGCTCGACGGCGCCCCCGAGGCGTCTGACGCGGACGCCGGCCGCGGCGACGGTGGCGCCGACCTGCCCGCGCGGTGCGAGGCCACCACCGCCGAGCTCGCGCTCGAGGGGGGCGCGAGCCTCGAGGTGGGAGACGCGCACCTCACGCCTGCGGGCCTCGCGCTCTCCGCGACGATCGAGCGCGACGGGAGCCGTGTCGGCGTCGTGTTCCTCGCGGACCCGGCCCTCGCGAAGCTCCGAACGCTCGACCTCGGCGACCTCGCGGGGGGCGAGCTCGCTCCCCGCCTCTTCGCCCACGAGGGCGCGGTGCTCGTCGCGAGCTACGTGCGCGGCTCCACCCCGAAGTCCCTCGGCAATCGACCCGGCGCCGCGCGCGTGGTCGCGACCCGAACGCTCGCCGTGGCCGAGCTCGGGCCCGAGCGCGCGACGCCGCTCTTCCGCGTGGCGCAGCAGGCGGACGACTCCCTCGCCTTCGACCTGGTCATGACGGGCAAGGCCTCCGGCCTCGTCGCGTGGGACGAGGACTCCGACCGCGTCGTGCGGGGCGTCGTCAAGGTCGCCTCGTTCGCCGACGGGCGCGTCGCGAGCCCCTCCGTCGCGACCCCCTACGAGACCGACGCCGACTCTCCGGGCTTGCTCCGCGCGGTCGATGGGCAGCTCATGCTCGCGTGGCTCGCGCGCGACGTCCTGGCGAGCCAGGACGGTGGCGAAAAGGGCGCGCCCGAGCCCGACCGCCAGGGAGACTACCTCGAGACCGCCGGGGAAGAGCGGGCCCGCCAGTGGGTGCAGCTCGCGCCGCTCGACGCCGCCGGGAAGCTCTCGGGGCCGATCGTCTCGGTCACGCCGCGGACGCGCTCCCACGCGACCGCGTTCGAGCTCGCGCCCGCGGCGGCCGGCGGGGCCGACGTGTACGTGTACGACGCGGTGCTCCGTGGCGAGCGAGAGGGCGCGCGCCTGCTCCGGGTCCCCGTGCGTGGGGGCAAGGTCCTCCCGAGCGAGGAGCTCCTCGCCGGCGGCGTGGGCGCGTCCCCGTCCGTCCTCGGCCCCGGGCTGGTCGGCTTCGTCGACCTCGCGGAGCGCAGCATGCTCTTCAGCTCGAGCGGCGCCGCCCGGGTGCTCACGCGGGAGCCGCTCGCGCGCGGCGGGCGCTTCGTGGCGGCCTCGGCGGGCGTGCTCTACAGCGTGTCGGTGGAGGTGGGCGCGGACGGCGGGGCAGGGCGCGCGTGGCTGCGACGCCACACGTGCCCGTGAGCCCGCGCCCGCGATCCCGCGCGCTGAACCCTTGTTCTCGTGCGATTCTCGCGCGCCGCCATGCGGCGAACCTTCCTTCTCGCGCCGGCTTCGACTACTTTCGGTCGGGCGTGTCGCAGCGGGCCCATAGCTCAATCGGTCAGAGCCCCCGGCTCATAACCGGGCTGTTCCTGGTTCGAACCCAGGTGGGCCTACGAACGGATCGCGCGCGCGCGCTGCGCCCGGTCCCTTAATTCAGGAGATCTGCTTTTGAGCATCGTCGACCAGATTCGTGCCCTCGAGGAGCTCGCCAAGCTCGACTCCGAGCTGAAGAGCGTGGGCGACGCCCTCGTCGTGGAGCGCGCGCTCCTCGAGGGGCTCAAGACCTCGCTCGCCGCCGTCGAGGCCAAGGTCACCGCCGAGCGCGCGGCCCTCGAGTCGACCGAGAAGGCCCGGGGCGAAGCGTACGCCGAGGCCCGCTCGACCGCCGGCCAGCTCGATGCGTCGCGCGACAAGATGAACCGGGCGCGCACGGAGCGCGAGACGAACGCGGTGCAGCGCGAGCTCGAAGAGCTCCGGAAGCTCCAGCGCGACCGCGAAGAAGAGGTCGAGCGCTTCGGCAAGTCCATCGAGGCCATCCGCGGCGCCCTGACCGCGGCGGAGGAAGAGAAGGCCCGCATCCTCGCGGAGCTCGCCGAGAAGGAGGGGCTCATCGCCGCCAACGTGGGCGAGCTCGAGGCCGCCCACGGCACGAAGGCCGGCGGTCGCGACGCGCTCGTCCGCCAGCTGCCGACCATCATGTACCGCCGCTACGACGCGGTCCGGGCGAAGCGCGGCTCCGGCCTCGCGAAGACGACGAGCGGCACGTGCACCGCGTGCAACATCGCGCTCCCCCCGCAGCTCTTCCACCGCCTTCGGCGTGAGCCGATGATCGAGCAGTGCCCTTCGTGCAATCGCCTCATCTACTTCGCCCCGCCCGTGGCGCCGAGCGTCTCCTCGTGAGCCACCCCGCGCCCCAACCTCCCGGAGCGAGCCCGTGAAGAGCTGCCCGAAGTGCTTTCGCAGCTTCCCCGAGGACGCGTCGTTCTGCGCACACGACGGCGAGGGCCTCGCGCCCGCGTCGACCGTGCGCGCCGTGAACAGCGAAGATCCACGCGTCGGGACGCTCATCTTCGGGCGCTACGAGGTCCGCCGCATCGTCGCCGACGGGGGCATGGGGCGCGTCTACGAAGGGATCGACATCCCCACCGACACCCGCATCGCGATCAAGGTGCTCCACGACGACGTGGCGCGCGACGAGGTCTCGCTCGCCCGCTTCAAGCGCGAGTACGAGATCTCGAGCAAGCTCGTGAACGACTACGTCGTCCGCGTGCTCGACTTTCAGCGCGACGAAGCGGCCGGCGTCTGGCTCCTGGTGATGGAGTTCCTGGAGGGCGAAGAGCTCCGCGTCGTGCTCAAGCGCGACAAGTACCTGGCGCCGGCGCGCGTCGTGCGCATGGTCGCGCAGGTCGCGATCGGCCTCGACGCCGCCCACGCCAGCCAGTTCATTCACCGCGATCTCAAGCCCGACAACCTGTTCATGTGCGGCGCACGCGACGGAGACCGCACCAAGATCCTCGACTTCGGCTCCGTCAAGGACAAGAACGCGAACGCCCCGAAGCTCACCGTGATGGGCACCACCATCGGCTCGCCGTTCTACATGGCGCCCGAGCAGGCCCAGGGGCTCGAGACGCTCGACTCGCGCGCCGACGTGTTCGCGCTCGCCGCGATTTCGTACGAGTGCATCGTGGGCACGGTGCCCTTCTCGGGCAACAACGGGCCGTCGATCCTGCTCGCGATCCTCACCGAAGATCCGCCGCCCCCCACGGTCGCGGGGCGCAAGGCGAAGTACCCCATCCCCGCCGCGATGGACGAGGTGATGGAGCTCGCCCTCGCGAAGAACCCCAACCACCGGCAGGCGACCGTCGGGGCCTTCGCCGACGCGCTCGGGCACGCCTACGGGCTCCCCGGCACGCACCAGGACTGGGCGCGGACACCCCTCGCCGAGCTCACCGTGACGCTCGAGGCCTCCCAGCCCGCGGAGCGGGCCGAGGCTCAGGGCGATCCTTTCGCGGCTCGCATCTCGGCCGCGCCCGACCCGTTCGCGTCCGCCGCGGCGCCGCCACGGGTCTCCGAGCGCCCGCCCACGCCCGTCCCACCGGTCCCCGAGCTGGCGCCACCGCCCGCGGAGTTCTGGGCTCAGCGTGCCCCGTCCGCGCCGCCGCCGCCCCCCGTCGTCGTCGCCAAGACCCCCGCGTGGCTCGTTCCCGCGATCGCCGCCGTCGTCCTGCTCGCGGCGGCCGTCGTGGCGCTGCTCGTCCTCCGCTAACCCGGTAGTTCCGCTCGCTCGGCACGTCGCCGCCTCAGGCCTCTGCGGGCTCCTCCGCCGCCTCCGCTTGCCGGCGACGCGCCGCCGCGCGGCCCGCTCCGTACGCCGTGAGCGCGACCCCGAGCACCGTCCACATCACGTCGGCCCCCAGGCCGGCCCCGATCGCGTGCCACGCGGGCGCTTGCGTCATGCTCACCTGATCGAACATGTAGAATGCATAGAACGGGCTGGGCGCGCCGAGCGCGAGCAGCTCCTTGTCGCCTCCGGCCGAGGCGCAGGCGACAGCGGCCACGATCCACGGCGCTGTGGACGCGGCGAGCGCCGCGACGACGACGAGGCCCCTCGTCGTCCAGACCGCCACGCCGCGCGCGCGGAGCGCGTGGCCGAGCCCGATCATGAACGAGAGGAACGCCCCGCCCGAGGCGGCGAGGAAGAGCACCCGCGCCTGAGCAACCGGCGCGTACGGGTGGTCGCTGACGAGGGCGCAGCTCGTCGCCGCGAGCGCCGCGACGAGCGCGAGCGTGGCGAGCTGCACCAGGCGTGCGGAGCTCGTGAGCCCCGGGCCGAGCGCGCGAGTGAGCGCGGACGCGCCCTCCCGCGCCCAGCGCACCCTCACCCGCCGCGAGGGGCCGAGGGGCTCCCGCACGAACAGCAGCGTCATGAGAGCCCCGTAGGCGAGCGCGCCGCACATCGCGAAGATGGCCGCGTCGCCCTGGTTCGTCGCGAGCGCGGTGGTCGCGACCGCGACGCCGAGGACCGCGGGCGTCGAGAACAGCATCCACCGGTTGAGCCCCGTCGAGCGATCGTCGGTCTCGCCCCCGAGGTTCGCCACCGTCACGCTGTAGAGGAACCGCGCGCCGACCAGGGAGACCGCGGCTGGCACCAGCACGAGCCCCACGAGGTAGGTGGTGTCGACGTCGGCCCGGGCGAGCGCGAGCGGCAGCCAGACCGGCGACTCGCGATCGACCTCGGGCCACTGCCTGTGCGCGAGCTGGCCGCCCACGAGACCAAAGAAGACATACAGCGCAGGCCCGATGGCGGTCGCGAGGGCGAGCGTCCCCACCAGCGCTCCGCGGAGGTTGTCCAGGAGGGAGCTCACCGCGAGCCCGAACGACACCGCGAGCGCGGCGATCGCGAACAGGAGCACGAAGGCGAGGACGACCTCGGTCGCCGTCACGCCCCCGAAGAGAAACGAGAGGGCTCCCACCGGCGCGAGCGTCACGAGGTACAGCGAGAGCGTGGTGTAGGCGGCGAGGAACTTGCCCCGCGCGAGCCTCGGCGCGTCGAGGCCGGCCAGGAGCACGGCCTCCCAGGTGCGCCCCTCACGCTCGGCCGCGATACCGTTCGCCGCGACGGCCGGCCCGACGATCGCCACGACCGCGTACGAAATCGAGAAGAACACCTGGAAGAGGGCGCTGCCGACCTTCGCGGGGTTCGCGTCCTCGCTCGCCGCGAGGCCGCCGATCGCGCAGAGGCCGAGCGAGAGGGCGAGGGTCAGCGCCAGGAGGATCCACGGCCTGCGGGAGGCGCGCTGCGCCTGCCTCATCTCGCGCATCCAGACGGGGTCCGGCGGGCCGAGGCGTGGGAGAAGGGCGCGCGCTCCGCGGAGGCGCGAGGGGGCGGGTGAGGTCACTGCAGATCTCCTCTCGTCACTTCGAGAAAAATGCGCTCGAGCTCGCTGCGCTCCGGCTCCACGCCGAGCACCCCGACGTCGGCCAGCACGAGCCGCCGCACGATCTCCTCGACCTCGGGCTCACCGCCCGTGAACGCCACGTGAACGCTGCCGGCGGGCCCCGGGCCCACCTTCGAGACGAAGCCCGCGCCGGCGAGGACCCCCGCCACCGTCGCCAGGTCCCCACGCACCTTGAGGCGGAGCGTGCGCTTCGGCGCGTCGACCCGGGCGGCGCGCTCGCCGTCCTCCGGTGCCGCGCGCGCGGCGGCGAGCCGCTCGGCGATCTCCGCGATCGGGCCCGCGACCACCAGCGAGCCGCGCTCCAGGATCGCCACCGACGTGCACACGTCGGCCAGCTCCGTGAGGATGTGGCTCGAGAGAAAGATGGTCTTGCCCATCGAGCGCAGCTCGACCAGCAGATCGCGCATCTCGATGCGCGCCCGAGGGTCGAGATCGCTCGCCGGCTCGTCGAGGATGAGGACCTTCGGATCGTGGAGCAGCACGCGCCCAAGCTGGAGGCGCTGCTTCATGCCCTTCGACATGGAGACGACGAGCTTGTCCTCGAGCTTCGCGAGGTCGGTGAGCTCGAGCACGGCGTCCACGGTCGCGTAGTCGCGCCCGCCCTCCGACACGTCGTAGGCGTCCGCGAAGAACTCGAGGTACTCGCGCACCGTCACCTGCTCATAGACCCCGGCGTGGTCCGGCATGTAGCCGATGAGGCGCCGCACCTTCTCCGGATCCACGCTGACGTCGTGGCCCTCGATCTCGACGCGCCCGGCGGTCGGCTCGAGGAGCGTCGTCATGACGCGGATGGTGGTGGTCTTGCCTGCGCCATTGGGCCCGATGAAGCCGAAGATCTCGCCGGGCGCGACGTCGAACGACACGCCCTTCAGCGCCTCGTGCGATCCGAACCGGTGGCCTAGCTGGCGCACGCGGATCGCGGGGCGGGCGCCGGTCTGCGTCGCCGCGCTCACGGCGCGCCTCCCTCGCCGACGACGCGCAGCAGGACGCGCTCGCTCTCGAGGCGCAGGCCGGAGTCCTGCGCGGCGGCGCGGGGTGAGTCGAGCTCGGCGATCAGCACCGGGCTCGACTCGGGCCAGAAGTCGCTCTGCCAGGCGCTGTCCTCGGCGAGCTGCCACGTCGCGAGGACACGCGCGCCCTCGTGTCCGCCGATCGCGGCGCCCAGCAGGGCCGAGGACAGGCGCCGATCGCGCTCCGCGTCGAGGCTCCCTCGGGCCATCCGGAAGTGCGGGCCGAGGGCGCGGCCGTCGGAGAACGCCGCCGTCGCGCCGCTCTCGACGCGCTCGAGATAGGCCGCCTCGAGGCCGTCGGCGATGAGCACGTCCCGGAGCGCGTGCCCCGTGGCGTTTCGGACGACGAGGCGCCCGTCGGGGCGGCGCTGCATCGCGACGCCCCCCTCGAGGTCGTAGGTGAACCCCGACTCTTTCACGACGACGGTCCGCCACGGGCGCACAGTCAGGTCCACGAGGGCGACGCCGCGCGGCGTCGCTACGTACCGGTCGAGCGACGCCCCGTCGTAGCGGTCGACCCTCGCCACGCGCGCGCCCGGAGCGCTGCTCGGCACCGCGAGGTGCGTCGTGCGGCTCGTGAAGAAGCCCCGGTAGGCGACGCCGGTACCGCGAGAGAGCCCTGCGCCGCTCTCGACCAAGGTCACGTGGCGCGCGCGTCCGCCGAAGCCCTTCGACGCGAGGCCGATGACGACGATCAGGCCGAAGGCGCCGGCCGAGAGCAGCGGCACCTGAACCAGCGGGTCGAGCGGGCGCCGCTTCCTGCGCGCGCGGAGGTGCACGACCGGCCCCGCGAGCACGGCGTAGAGCGTCAGGACGAGCGCCGCGAGGGCGAGCGCGCGCCCGTAGCTCTGGTTCGGGTCGAGGGCCCGCAGCACGGCGCCGTCGGGGTCTCGCCCCTCCATGGCGCGCGCGGGAAACGATCGCAGCTCGCGTCGCTCAAACCCTTGGGCGACGAGCTCGCGTACGCGCGCCTGCGTCCACGGGTCGCGCGCGCCGTCGACGGAGAGCGGGTCGAAGCCGAGCAGGTGGACCTCGCCGAGCCCGTAGCTGCCGACCGCGCCCAGCGCGCTGTCACGGAGGTTGCCTCCGCGGAACCTCACGACGGGCCCGTCGTCGGGGGCGCGGCGCGCGACGCCGCCCAGGATCGCGACGAACGGCGCGTCCGTGAGCTCGTTCGCGCCCCCGGGCACGACGGCGAGGGTGCCGCCCCCGAGCACCCACGTCGTGAGCGCGGCGAGGGGCGCTCCCCGGAGCGCGGCGAGGTCCGCCGCCCGCATCAGCACGGCGTCGACCTGCCCGTACGCGGCTGCGCTGTGCGGCGCGATGGCCGCGCCCGTTTGGGGGTCGTGCTCCACCTTGCCCACCCGCAGCTTCATGTCGCGGCCTTGATCTCGCCGCCCGGGGATCTCGTCGCCCCGCAGCTCGCCGCCGAGGCGCGTGTCCGCCGACCACACGAGCAGCGCGGGCGAGACGCGCCCCCGCGTAGGCACCCGCTCGGTCGCGAGCACGGCCCCGTGCTCGTCCGTGAACGTGACGATGAGCTCGCCGTCGAGGCTTCGGGCCGGCAGGACGACCTGCGTCGTCCCCGAGGCGCCCACCTCGACGGGAAAGGTGACGGCGCTCGGAGCGGAGCCGCCGCTCGTCGCCCGGAGCTCGCCTCGGACCGGACTCCCGGCGGGCGCGGCGACGCGGACGATGAGCTCGGTCCACCCGTCCGCGGCCGTGAGGTCCCCTCCAAAGATGGGCTCGATCGCCAGGCCGACGCCCGCGCGCGCCGGGCCGGCGGCGCCCGCGTCCGCAGGGGCGGCGATGAAGACGAGGGAGGCGACCGCCGCCAGCAAGGCCACCCGCCGACGGGGGGCGAGCCGGGGCCGCGCGCGCTGGCCTGGCAGGTTACGCGCGCGGGAAGGGGGGCTCGACGAGTGCTTCATCGTTTGGGCGCTCTCCGTGGACGGCCGGGGAGGAACAGCGGCGCGTTCGCGGCGCGGTCCGGGATGGACGTTCGCGCCGCGAAAAAGTTCCGTGTTCGTCGCGGTTGCGTGCAAACGCCCGGCCGGGGAGGTTCGTTCCCGCGGCACGCGTGTGCGCAATTCTCCCACTAAATTGACATTCGTCGGGCGGGGGCGTCGAGCGACTCCATCGATGGGCTGCTATGCTCGTCTCACGAAGGCGCAAGTTGGTGCGCCTTCCGCGTCCCGGAGGCTCCGTGCTCCCATTCAACAAGCGACCTGGCCGTGACCCGCGTGACGACGCCCCTGAAGGGGACCCGACCGATCGCGCGCTGCAACGCTCGAGTCGCGCCGTGCCGCCGCCCGCGCGCTCGCAGCCTCGCGTCGAGCGGTTCGAGGAAGAGCCCGTCCAGCCTATTCGCCCGTTTCAGGCTTCACGCTCCGACGAGGAGGTGACGACCTTCATGGCGTCGCCTGCGAAGAAGCCCGCCGCGCCGCTCGCGCACAGCTTCGAGGAGACGGGCGAGACCGCGACCGCGCTCCACTACGTGCGCCCGCCGGCACCGTCCGAGCCCGACGAGGAAGAAGACAGCCACACGCAGATTCGCCACATGCCCCGCCGGGGCCGCGTGGCGCCTGCGGTGCAGGCCCAGCCGCGAGGCAAGGAGCCTCCGGTCGTGCGCCTCGATCCGCGCGCGGAGGTGTCGCTCTCTCTCTCGGCCGCCGTGCTCGAGGAAGACCACGAGACCGGGGCGAACGCGCCCGATTTCACAGTTCAACTGGGGCCCGGACCCGGGCAGAACGCGGCCGCCGCGCCCGCGCCCGCGCAGCCCGTCGCGCCTCAGGCAGCGCCGGCCCCGATCGTCCACGCGCAGCCGCAGCCCTTCCCCGCGCAGGCCGCGATGGCGCCGCCTGCGCACGCGGTCCCTCACACGTTCTCGCCCGTGACCTCCGCGCCGCTCGTCTCTTCGCGCTCGCAGCCGCCCATGGGCCTCGCCCCCGGCGCGCAGCTGCCTCCGGCGATGCGCTCCGGCCCCGTCCCGGCGATGGGCATGCCGTCGGCGATGCAGAGCGGCCCCGTGGCGTCTCTGCCGCCTGCGTCGCACGCGCCGTTCGCGTCGCCGGCGCACTTCTCGGTGCCCCCCGCGCGTCCGCTCGACCCGCCAGCCATGGCTCTCTCTACGTCGCTCGCCGCGCCCAAGCCGGCGCGCGTCTGGGCGATGGCGCTCGTCGCGGTCGGCGCGGCCGCCGCGCTCGCCGCGTTCGTGCTCCGGGGCTCGCCGACCGTGGCCGCGTTCGTGGACCCCTCGCGCGCGCCGGGCGGTCGGGCCGCCCCCGCCGAAGTGACCACGCCGGGCGCGCAGCAGACGCAGCCCGTGCAGGCGGTCCAGGCCGTGCAGCCCTCGCAGCCCTTGAATGCCTCTCCGCCTGCGGTCGCGGCTCCTGCCGTCACCGCGCAGATCGTCGGCGCGCAGCCGGTGCAGCCGGTGAACCCGCCCGTGGCCGTCCCCGCCCAGCCCGCGGTGGCCGTCGGGGTCGCGCCGCCGGCGCCGGCGCCGCCAATCGCGGCCGCGGCGGCACCCGAGCCGAAGCCCGTCGCTGTCGCGCCAAAGCCCGCGCCGGCGCCCAAGCCGGAG
>DAORJJ010000083.1:0-17209 GCA_035439005.1 Polyangiaceae bacterium
CGCCCGCAGACGCCTCGCCGCCGGCGCCCGCGCCCGCGTGGCCCTACGCGTCGCCGGCGACCGTGCGGAGCGCGAAGGGCATGGTCGTCTCCGACAACGCGCTCGCCACGAAGGTCGGGCGCGACGTGCTCGCGCAGGGCGGGAACGCGGCCGACGCTGCGGTCGCCACGGCGTTCGCCCTCGCGGTCACGTACCCCACCGCCGGGAACCTCGGTGGGGGCGGCTTCGCCGTGACCCGATTTGGCGACAAGTCGTTGAAAGCGCTCGATTTTCGGGAGACGGCGCCGGCGGCCGCGCGGCGAGACATGTACCTCGACGCGAGCGGCAAGCCCACGAAGGCGTCGGGGGAGGGCATCCTCTCGGCCGGCGTGCCGGGCAGCGTGGCGGGCCTCGCCGAGCTCCACAAGGTGCTCGGATCGAAGAAGAAGACCTGGGCCGAGCTCGTGGCGCCGGCGATCGCCCTCGCGCGGGACGGCTTCGTCGTGGACGCGGCGTTCGTCGACACCATCGAGCACGCGACGGAGCGCCTGAAGAAGTACCCGGCGTCGGCGGCGCTCTTCCTCCCGGGAGGGAAGCCCCCGGCCCTCGGCTCCACGTGGAAGAACCCCGAGCTCGCGGCCGTGCTCGAGCGCGTCGCGGCGAAGGGGCCCAAGGGCTTCTACGAGGGCCCGACGGCCGCCGCGATCGTGGCGCAGATGAAGGCCGATCGCGGCATCATGACGGCCGCCGATCTCGCGAAGTACAAGCCCAAGTGGCGCACGCCGATCGAGTTCACGTACCGCGGGCACCGGATCGCCTCGATGCCGCCGCCGTCGTCCGGCGGGCTCACCCTCGCGATGATTTGCCACATCCTCGAGGGGTACGACCTCGGCAAGCTCGGGTGGCAGTCGCCCGAGGAGCTCCACTACGTCTTCGAGGCGATGCGTCGCTCCTACGCCGCGCGCAACGCCAAGCTCGGCGATCCCGACTTCGTGAAGCTGCCCGTGGAGCGCCTCCTCTCCGACGCGTGGGCGAAGGAGCAGCGCGCCGGCATCGCGGCGGATCGGGCGACGCCCTCGAGCGCGATCGCGGTCGACGGGCCCGCGTCCGGGATGGGCCCCCACACGACGCACTTCTCGGTCGTCGACGCCCAAGGCGACGTGGTCGCGCTCACGACGACCATCAACTGGTGGTTCGGCTCGGGCGTCACCGTCAAGGGCGCGGGGTTCGTGCTCAACAACGAGATGGACGACTTCGCCGCCGTGCCGGGCACCGCCAACGGGTTCGGCCTCGTGCAGGGCGAGCCGAACGCCGTCGCGCCGGGGAAGCGCATGCTCTCTTCGATGGCGCCGACCATCGTCAGCGCACCCGACGGCAAGGTGCTCCTCGTCGCCGGCGCCGCCGGGGGCCCGACCATCATCACCGCGGTGCTCCAGGAGCTCACGGCGGTGATCGATCACGGCGTCGACCCGGGCGCGGCGGTGGGCGCCCCGCGCTTCCACATGCAGCACCTGCCCGACCAAGTGGCTTACGAGACCGGCGGTCTCTTACCGCCCGTGCGCGCGCGCCTCGAGGGCATGGGGTACACGTTCAAGGAGCGCGGGCACCTCGCCGACGCGCCGGCCATCGGGCGCGCCGGGCTCGAGTGGGTCGGCGTCGCGGAGCCGCGCCGCGCGGGGAGCGGCGCGGCGGCGCCGTAACGGGCGCACGCCTCGCGCGTGTCATCGGTAGGGCAGGGTCGCGCGCGCTTCGTCGAGGCTCTGCTGGAGGGCGTCGGCGACCCACGCCGCGTGCTCTTGCCGCGCGAACGCGAAGGGCAGGGGCAGCGCGCGCCCGTCGCGCAGGAGCACGTGGACCCGCGGGGCGCTCGCCCAGCCCGTCGCGTGCACCGCGAACCCGAGCAGCGCGCGCGGCGGATGGCTGAGCGCGCCGGTCGGCGGCAGCGGGCGCTCCTCGACGCGGAGGCCGCGCGGCCCCACCTCGACGCGCACGTGGTTCGCCAGGCCTCGCGCGGCGAAGTACGTGGCGCCGAGGCCCGCCGAGAGCAGGACGGTCAGCAGGAGCAAGACGGTGCCTCCGTCGTTGAGCCACGCGACCGTGAGCGCGCTCGCGACGAGGCTGTTCCACGCGAACGCGACGACGAGCGCGCGGACGGCCGGCTCGCGCGGCCGAGGCAAGAGGAGCACGCGCGCGCCGTCGAGCAGTCGCTCCTCGCGCTTGACGAGGCCCGTCGCGTCGCCCTCCGGCACGGGGGGCAGCGCCTCGCCGCACTCGCGGCACACGCTCGGCGGCGCAGGCGAGGGGGCCCCCGCCTCACACACGCTCTGGCACCGAGGGCAGACGGCTCGCACGGGCTCCTGAACGTAGCACCTGCCGGGTCGCGCCGCGTCGGTGGCGCGGCGGACCATGGAACCGCGCGCGCGAGCCCCGCGTAGTGCCGCGGAGGGAGGGCGACATGTACGGAGTGATTGGCGCGACCGGAAACACGGGGGCGGCTGTGGTGCGTGGTCTCACGGGGCGGGGCGAGCGCGTGCGCGCGATCGTGCGCGACGTCGCCGCGGCGCGGGGCGCGCTGCCGGAGAAGGCGGAGATCATGGCGGCCGATCTGATGGACGCGGCCTCGCTTCACGCGGCGCTCGAGGGCGTCGACGTCCTCTACGTGGGCCTCGGGCGCACGGCGAGCCTCGTGGAGCTCGAGAAGGCCGTCGTCGACGCGGCGCGGGCGCGGGGGGTTCGCCAATACGTCAAGTGCTCGGGCGTGAAGGTCGCGGGCGGGCAGGCCGTGATTCAGCGCGTCCACGCGGAGCTCGAGGACTACGTCCGCGCGAACGTCCCCTACACGATCCTCGCGCCGAGCTTCTTCATGCAGAACTTCCTCGGCCTCGCGGGCGCGATCGCCGGCGGCGCGCTGCCGCTGCCCACGGGCGAGGCCCGCGCGGGCCTCGTCGACGTCGAGGACATCGGGCGCTCCGCGGTCGCCGTGATGGGCGACGACGCGCACCTCGGCAAGCGCTACGCGCTCACGGGGCCCGAGTCCCTCTCCCACGGCGACGCCGCCGCGATCTTCTCCCGCGTGCTCGGGCGCCCCGTGCACTTCGTCGACGTGCCCGAGGCGGCCTTCATCGCCGGGTGCGTCCAGGCCGGCATGGAAGAGTCGTTCGCCGCCGTCCTCGCCGACGTCTACGTGCGGTTCTTCGGCGCGGGCGACGCCGACATCGTGACCGACTGCGTGAAGGAGCTCACCGGCGCCGCGCCCCGCTCGCTCGAGGCCTGGGCGCGCGACAACGCCAGCGCGTTCCGCGGCTGAAGGGCGGCGCGCGCGCGGTCGCGCGGGCCGGCGGAGGTGCTAGGGTCGTCGGGTGGACTCGACGAAGCTCGCCGCCCTCGACGCCCTGCAGGCCGACCCCCTCCGCGCGCTCACCGCGGCCTACGGGCGCGTCGCCGAGCGCCACGCGCTCGCCGCGATCGTCGTGCACGGGGGACGCCCCAAGTCCCGCTCTCGCTTCGACGACCAGGCCTTCGCGCTGCGCTCGACGCCCCACTTCCAGCACTGGCTCGCGCTCGCCGAGCCCGACTGCGCCGTCATCGTGGCGCCGGGCCGCGAGCCTACGCTCGTGTGGCCGAGCGGCCTCGATTTCTGGGAGCGCCCGCGCGCGCCGCTCACCACGGCGTTCGAGCGCTCGCTCCGCGTCGAGCGGCCCACGGCGTACGCGGCCGGCAAGGAGCTGCTGCGCGAGCTCGCGCCCACCGGCGCGATCGCGTTCGTAGGCGAGGATCCCGAGGCCGCCGCCGAGTGGGGCCTCGCCGCCGCCGCGTGCAACCCTGAATCCCTGCTGCGCGACCTCGACGCGCTCCGCGTGCTCAAGTCGCCCTACGAGCGGGCCTGCCTCGTCGAGGCGAACCGGGTCGCCGCGCTCGGCCACGAGTCCGTGCGCCGCGCCTTCGCCTCGGGCGACGCGTCGGAGCTCGAGCTGCACCTCGAGTTTCTCCGGGCGACCTCGCAGGACGACCCCGAGACCCCCTACAAGAACATCGTGGCGAAGGGCCACAACGGCGCAATTCTACATCATATTGCGTACTTGCGAGAGGGGCGCGGCGAACACTCGCTCCTGCTCGACGCGGGCGCCACGTTCCAAGGGTACTGTTCGGACATCACTCGCACCTGGGTGAAGGGCGAGGGCGCGGCGGCCTCGGCGTTCCTCGGCCTCGTGCGTGGGGTGGAGTCGCTCCAGCGCGCGCTGTGCTTGGGCGCCGTGGAGGGGCGCCGCTACGAAGACCTCCACGACGAGTCGCATCGTCGCGTGTCGGCGGTGCTCGCCGAGGTGGGGCTCGTGCGCCTGTCGCCCGAGGAGATCTGCGCGCGCGGGATAAGCCGGCTCTTCTACCCGCACGGCCTCGGGCACTCGCTCGGGCTGCAGACCCACGACGTGGGGTGCGCCCTCGAGCGGCCGCGCGGCGACAACCCGTTCCTGCGCAACACCGCGGTCATCGCGGCGGGCCAGACCTTCACGGTCGAGCCGGGCGTCTACTTCATCGACCAGAAGCTCGCCGAGCTGCGCGAAGGCCCGCACGCGGGCGCCGTCGACTTCTCGTTGGTCGAGGCGCTCTCTGCGCTCGGCGGCGTGCGCATCGAGGACGATCTCTTCGTGGAGCCTGGCGGCGGGGCCCCGGAGAACCTCACGCGCGCGTGGCTCCCGGTGGGCGGCGGCGCCGCCGGCGACGCGAGCTAGCCCTCGCCCGTCCTCCGCGCCGCTGCGCGGGGCGCCGCCCGTGGACTAGGGGATCGCGAGGCCGACGCTCGTCAAGAGCGACACCGTGGCGGCGAGCGGCAGGCCCATGATGGCCGTGTGGTCGGCGCCCTCGATCGCCTCGAAGAGCGCGATGCCGAGCGCCTCGATGCGGTAGGAGCCGGCGCAGTCGAGCGGCTCGTCGCGCGCCACGTAGCGCGCGATGGCCTCGGGCGTGAGCGCCCGCATTCGCATCCGGTGGACGTCCACGTGCGAGCGGTGGGCGCCGTCCGGCGTTCGCAGGCTCACCGCGGTGACGATGCGGTGCTCCCGCCCGGCGAGGCGCGCGAGCTGCGCGCGCGCGCCCACGTCCGCCCCCGGCTTCCCGAAGATCTTCCCGTCGAGGCTCACGACCTGATCCGAGCCGAGGATGAGCGCGTCAGGGTGCGCGGCCGCGAGGCTCTCGGCCTTCGCCATCGCGAGCGTGAGCGCGATGCGCTCGTCGTACCCCTCCTCGGGCGCGCGCGGCACGGACCGCTCGACGACGCGCTCGTCGCACCCGTGCGCGACCGCGCGGAAGGGCACGCCGAGCCGGCCGAAGAGCTCGACGCGGTAGCGCGACGTGGAGGCGAGGATGAGCTCGGCTGGGGGGGACGTGCGGCTCAACGGGCCCCCAACCTACTTCGTGTAGGACCGGGTGAAGAGGGTCGCGCCGGTGTCGGAGATGAACGACGCGGTGAGCTTCCTGCCCTCGATGACCACGTAGAGGAAGCTCAGCGTCTCGGTCTGGAAATACGAGGCGTTTCGCGAGGTGAGGGTCGTCGCGGAGGCGCCGGCGCCCGCCACGAAGAGCTCGGTGTTCGCGCCGCACTTGGGCGTGAGCCACTGGCTCGAGTGATCGTGACCGCAAATGTA
Organism: Polyangiaceae bacterium; assembly: GCA_035439005.1. Lineage (GTDB taxonomy): Bacteria > Myxococcota_A > Polyangia > Polyangiales > Polyangiaceae > JAAFHV01. The sequence goes on from DAORJJ010000083.1 coordinate 5,622, forward strand.
GACGTCGACCCGGCCGCAGATGTTGTCGTCGAGGAAGTCCTTCACGCCCTTGCCGTTCGCGATGGGTACGATGGGCAGGTTGTCGTAGGAGCCCGCGTTGCCGTGCGGGCCGTTGGACAGGTACGGGTGGTGACCGAACGCGATCTTCCAGGTCGACGTGGCCGCGGCGATCCAGCGGGGCACGTCGCGCGCTTGGTCGGAGGCGAGGCTGAACATCATCATGTTCGTGTCGAGGCCGATGAGCTCCGCGTGCGCCGCCGTTCGGTGCCAGTACTTCGAGGGCAGCTTCCACTTGGTGGAGCGCGCGGTGTAGTCGACCTGGTGCTGACCCCGCGTGAAGTCGGTGCCCGCGCCGCCGGCGCCGTAGTCGTGGTTGCCGAGCACCACCCAGAAGGGCGCCGCCACGCTCGCGTAGGGCACCTCGAAATAGGTCTGGAAGAGCGGATCGGTGGGCGAAGAGACGCCGCTGTCGTAGAAGTTGTCGCCGAGGAGCTGCACGAAGTCGCAGCCGTCTGCCGCACACTTCGCCGCGACCGCGGCGCCGACTGCCATCTGCCCGGTGTTGCCCTTCCCCGTGTCACCGAGCGCGGCGAAGCGGAGCACGGGCGGCGGTCCGGCGTCGGGCGGCGCGGCGTCGACGCTGGAGTCGGCGCCGCTGTCGCGCGGCGGGCTGGCGTCGGGCGCCGCCGAGGGAGCCGGCGCCCCGGAGGGCGGCGCGGATGGAGACGGCAGCCCCGAGGCCGAGGGGGCGGCGGGGCTCGACGTCGACGCACCGGGGGTGGCCGCGCTCGTGGGCGTGTCGGTCGCGGCGCCGTCGACGCTCCCGCAGGCCCCGGACATCGCCGCCGCCGCGAGCGCCGCCGCGGTCAGCGTGGAGCGCATTGGTCGCAAGGAAGAGAGAGCGCTCATGGTCCTGGCCTACGACCCGGAGCCCAGGGGGTCAAGGCGAAACCCGACGCGGGGCCTCGACGCTCGTTGCGCCGGGTTCAGGCCGCGGTAGTCTCGTCAATCATGGGGGAGCATCGCAGGCGGCGTGGTCGTGCTTTGGTGGGTGGCGCGGCGCTCTGCGCGGCGGTGGCGGGGCTCGCGCTCGGAGCGAGCTGCTCGAGCGAGGAGCCGGCGGCCGGCGCGGACGCGGCGGCGCCGGAGGCGGGCGTCGACGCCATCGTCGCCGTCGACGCGCCCGAGCCCGTGGACGCGACCGAGTCGGCCGTGGGCCTCGCTTGCAAGGCCTCGCCCGACGGGGGGGTGCAAGGCACGTGTCCGCCTGGCCTCGCGTGCTTCCCTGCGCCCGGGGGCTACTGCACCACGCTGTGCGGCTTCGCGTCGTGCCCGCCCGGCTCGGCGTGCGTCCTCACTCCGAAGGACGGGCCGCTGTGCGCGCGTTCGTGCGCGAGCTCGGGCGACTGTCGAACTCGAGAGGGGTACTCCTGTGATCCGGGGTGGAAGGCCTGCACGCAGTGGGTGAGCTCGCCGCGGCTCGCGTCGTGCCCGGGGGCGGCGCCCGCCCGCAAGGCCTTCGGCCCGGTCACCCAGCTCTCCACGGGCGCGGGACCGGGGAAATACCACATGGAACCGGCCGCGGCGCTCGACTCGCGGGGGGCGCTCAGCGTGCTCTACATGGCGCGCAACGACCTGCTCGAGGGCAGCGCTCTTGGGGTATCGACGCTCGCGGCGAGTGGCCAGCTCGACAAGGACCGAACCCTCGCGACCCCAAGCAAATTCGCCTTCGACGCGTGGATGGCGCGCGACCGCGCGGGCAAGCTCCACGCGGTCTACTTTGGACACGACGGCTTCGACGTGAACAGCAAAATTTGGTACACGACGAGCGCCGATGGCGTCACGTGGGCCGCTCCGCGGAACGTGCTCGACGCGGCGGACTGCCCAACAGGCGCCGCCTGCACCGACAAGCCCATGATCGCGATTGGCCCCGACAAGGCCGACCCCACGCGGGACCTCGTCGTGATCTCCTACGGCGCGCCCTCGGGCACGCGCCTCCTCCGCTCGACCGACGGCGGCTCGACCTTCTCCAAGGGGGCGCTCGTCGCGGGGATCGGCGTGTACGGCGATCTCGAGATCGCCAGCGACGGCAGCGTCCACCTGACGGGCGCGCGCGGGGGCGGCTCGCCGCTCGGGGCGCCGGACAACGCCGTCGAGTACGCCGTGAGCGCCGACGGCGCGCTGACGTTCTCCCCCCTTCGGTCCGTCAAGGCGGCGGGCGAGTCGACCCCGTTCTATTTCGTGAACCCGCAGGTGGTGTGGAACGCCGCCGGCGGGCGCCTGCACGTGGTGTACGCGGCCGGCGCGCCCGACGGAAGGTGGGACATCCAGCTCGCGACCTCGACCGACGGCGGGGCGACGTTCTCGCGCGTGAAGGTCAACGACGACGCGCCGTGCGCGAACCACGCGACGCCCACCGTCGCGCTCGAGCCCGGGACGGGGCGCCTCCACGTGGCGTGGCTGGAGAACCGCGGCGGCGTGGGGCGCGCGGCCTACACCACGTGCGCCGCCGACGGCGCGACCTGCGCGCCAAGCGAGGCCATCAGCGACGCGCCCTTCGCGGCGTATGAGCTCGTGCGACACTCGCCGGTGTGGATGGGCGAGTACTTCTCGCTCTTCTTCAACCCGGCCGGCACCGAGCTCCACGCCGTGTGGACGCAGCCGGTGACCGAGCCGAGCGGGCCCCGGTCGCGCATCTTCCACGCGAAGCGCGCCACGCCGTGAGGGCGTGACTCGCGGGCCCCGCACGTCGCGCGCTCAGCGCTTGCCGTGCGCCCGCCGCCCCGGCTGCGCGGCGGCGATGAACTTGAGCCCCGAGAGCTTCTCCTGGGTGCGGTGCATGACCCACTCGGTGTCGAAGAGGAGCAGCGGCCGCCGCTCGACGTCGTACACGCACGCGATCGAGCCGCGGCGCACGATCTCCTCGGCGACGAACTTGGCGGTGGGGGTCTCCTCGATCCAGCGCGCGTAGTTGTACGGGAGCCGATCGAAGAGCGCGGGGACGCCGTATTCGGCCTTCAGCCGGTACTGCACCACGTCGAACTGGAGCGGGCCGACCGTGCCGAGGATGGGCTCCGCGTCGTTCTCGTCGCGGTCGAAGAGCAGCAGCACGGCGCCCTCGTCGGAGAGCTCCTCGAGCCCCTTCTTGAGCTGCTTGCGCTTCATCGGATCGGCCGAGCGCACGCGGACGAAGTGCTCCGGAGAGAAGCGCGGGATGCCGTCGAACTCGACGTCGGGGCCGGTGCTGAGCGCGTCGCCGATGCGGAGCACGCCCGGGTCCCACACGCCGACGATGTCGCCCGAGTAGGCCTCGTCGACCGTGACGCGCTCCTGCGCGAGGAAGTTCAAGGAGCGCGACAGCGTGAGCTTCTTCTTCGTGCGCACGTGGCGCACGTCCATGCCGCGGTCGAACTTTCCGGAGCAGATGCGCACGAACGCGATGCGATCGCGGTGCTGCGGGTCCATGTTCGCCTGGATCTTGAAGACGAACCCGGTGAAGTACTCGGCGTCCGCGGGGATCTCCACGTCGCCGGCGAAGCGCGTGCTCGGAGGCGGGCAGAGGCCCATGAAGCGGGCGAGGAAGGGCTCGACGCCGAAGTTGTTCATCGCGCTGCCGAAGAACACGGGCGTGATGCGGCCCCGGAGGAACGCGTCGCGATCGAAGGCGTTCCCGGCGGCGTCGAGCAGCTCGAGCTCGTCGCGCAGCTGCGCGTGCTGCGTCTCGCCCATCTCGTCCTTCAGGGCCGGATCGTCGAGGCTGCCTACCTCCATCGCGGCCTTGTGGCCGATGTCTTCGCCCGCCTCGAACCGATAGAACGTGGTCGTCTCGCGGTCGTACACGCCCCGGAACGAGGGGCCCATGCCCACCGGCCACGTCATGGGCGCGCAGGGGATGCCGAGCACCTGCTCGATCTCGTCGAGGAGGTCGAGCGGCAGCTTGCCCGGTCGGTCCACCTTGTTGATGAACGTGACGATGGGGATGCCGCGCATCCGGCACACCTCGAAGAGCTTGATGGTCTGCGGCTCCACGCCCTTCACGCAGTCGATGAGCATGACCGCGCAGTCCGCGGCCGCGAGCGTGCGGTAGGTGTCCTCGCTGAAGTCGTTGTGGCCGGGCGTGTCGAGCAGGTTGAAGTGGCAGCCGGCGTAGTCGAACTGCAGCACGCTCGTGCTGATCGAGATGCCGCGCTCCTTCTCGAGCGCCATCCAGTCGCTCGTCGCGTGCCTCGCGGCGCGCCGCGACTTGACCGAGCCGGCGAGGTGGATGGCGCCGCCGTAGAGCAAGAGCTTCTCGGTGAGCGTGGTCTTGCCCGCGTCCGGGTGCGAGATGATGGCGAAGGTGCGTCGCTTGGAGATGTGCGAGCGCAGGAGGGCGAGGTCGGACATGGGGAGATGAGCGCGAGAATGAGCGCGAGATTCCGGCGCGGACGACGCGCCTGCTCGCCGTGCTCTCACACCCGGGATCCCGCGTCAAGGCGAGCGAGGGATCACGAGGGGCCGCACATGCGCTATACCCGGGGAATGCGCGCTCTCCGCACCCTCGCCGCCCTCGCAGGGCTCGCGTCCCTCGCGCTCGCGGGGCTCGGGTGCAACGGCCGCGCGACCAAGGCCGACTGCGAGCAGATGCTCGACAAGTACCTCGACATGGTCATCGCCGACGACCCCGAGCTCGCGAAGCTGCCGCCCGCGCAGAAGCAGATCGCGCGCGACATGAAGCGCGCCGTGCGCAAGGCGCAGCCGTCGTACCGCAAGGTGTTCGAGCAGTGCGAGGCGGAGATCACGAAGAAGGAGCACCGCTGCGCCATGGCGGCGCCCAACCCCAACGTGTGGGAGTCGTGCATCGACTGACGCCCTCCTGAGCGAACGGCGGGCGGTCAGCGCTCGCCGCGCTTGACCATCTTGCGGTGCAAGAGCCGCTTCTTCAGCGGGCCGAGCTTGTCGATCATGAGCACGCCCTGCAGGTGGTCGTTCTCGTGCTGGATGGCGATCGCGAGGAGGCCCTCCGCCTCGAGGGTGAAGGGCTTGCCGTCCCGCCCGAGGGCCTTCACGGTCACGCGCTCCGCGCGCACGATGTCCTCCTGCGCGCCGGGGAAGCTCAGGCACCCCTCCCCGAAGGTGGTCTCGCCCTCCCTCGCGACGATCTCGGGGTTGATGAACACCCGCAGATCGCTCGGCTCCTCCTCCGTCGCGACGTCGATCAGAAAGAGCTGCAGCGACTCGCCCACCTGCGGCGCGGCGAGCCCCACGCCCGGCGCGGCGTACATGGTCTCGGCCATGTCGTCGATGAGCCGGAGCAGCTCGGGGGTGACGGCGTCGATCTTCTTGCCGGGCTGCCGCAGTCGCTCGTCCGGGTAGTGCAGGATCGTGAGGATCATGATGGGGAACGCCCTTTAGCGCAAAAATGGCCACGACGCAGCGCCCGCGCAAGGCGCCGCGTGCCATGGTCGTTGAGCGTGCATACTGCACGTAACGCGGCGCCGCTGTCTCGGCGCAAGCTCATGCGCAGGTCGGGCCCGCTCGAGTCGCTACTCTTCCTCGGGGTAGGCGACGGCGCCGTGCACGTAGGCGTCGTCGCCGCAGCACTCCCACACCGGCCGCACGATGCGCGGGGCCTCGGTGGGGGTCGCGGGGCCCTTCCAGTCGACCGCGCCCGGCCGGCCGCGGGGGCCGAAGAGCGACGGCGCGATGAACGCGTGGAGCTCGTCGGCGAGCCGCCCCGCGAGGAAGCTGCCCGCGAGCTCCGCCCCGCCCTCGACCATCATGGAGACGATGCCGCGCTCGCCGAGCAGGCGCAGCGCGCTCTCGAGGTCGACGCGCCCCGCGGTCGACTCGGGCGCGCGCAGCACCACGGCGCCGCGGCTCTGGAGCTCGGCCTCGGCCTTGGGGGACGCGTCGAGGGAGCAGAGCACCACGAGCGGGATGTCGTGGGCCGACGCGACGAGCTGACCGTCGAGCGGGAGCCGCAGCGTCGTGTCGAACACGACGCGCACGGGGCTCGTGCCTGGGCTGTCGCGCACCGTGAGCCGCGGGTCGTCGGCCACCACGGTGCCCACGCCGACGGCCACCGCGTCGTGCGAGGAGCGCAGCGCGTGGACCTTCGCGCGCGCCTCGGGGCCGGTCACCCACTTGCTCGCCCCGCTGCGCGTGGCGATGCGCCCGTCGAGGGTGAGCGCGAGCTTCAGCGACACGTAGGGCAGGCCCAGCGTGATGTGCTTGAGCCAGGGCGCCGCGAGCGCGTGCGCTTCGGCCTCGAGCACGCCGGTGACCACCTGGATGCCGGCCTTGCGGAGGGCGTCGACGCCGCCACCGCGCACGTGGGGGTTGGGGTCGAGCACGCCGACGACCACGCACGCGACGCCGGCGGCGATGAGCGCGTCGGTGCACGGCGGGGTCTTGCCGTGGTGGTTGCACGGCTCGAGCGACACATACACGGTCGCGCCGCGCGCCTCGCTGCCGGCGAGCCGGAGGGCGGCGAGCTCGGCGTGCTCGGCGCCAGCCCGGGCGTGGTGGGCCCGCGAGAGGATCTTGCCCTCCTTCACGACGAGCGCGCCGACGTGGGGGTTCGGCGAGGGTCGCCCAGAGCGGCCCTCGCCGATCGCCAGGCTCATCCAGGGTTCGTGATCGACCATGGTCAAGACGTCACCTCGGGCACCTCGGCGGAGCGCGGACCGCCGTCTCGAGCGAGGGTCTCCAGCTCGGCGCGGAACTCGTCGATGTCACGAAACTGCCTGTAGACGCTCGCGAAGCGGACGTAGGCGACGCCGTCGGCGGTGCGCAAGCGGCGCATCACCGACTCGCCGAGCGCCCGCGAGGTGACCTCTTTTTCTCCCGAGTCCATGAGCTCGCGCTCGGTGGCGTCGGCCATCGCCTCGAGGGCCTCGAGCGAGACGGGGCGCTTCTCGCACGCGCGCCGGAGCCCGCCGAGGAGCTTCTGGCGGTCGAAGGCCTCGCGCCTCGCGTCCTTCTTCACGACCAAAGGGAGGACCTCCTCCACGCGCTCGTAGGTCGTGAAGCGGCGGGCGCACGACTCGCACTCGCGGCGGCGGCGCACCACGTCGCCCTGGGCGGACGCGCGGGTGTCGGTGACCCGGCTCTCGGCGTTGGCGCAGAAGGGGCACTTCATCGCGTGAGCCCACCGCCGCCCGCGTGGGCAAGCGCCGAGAGGGCCCCGCCGGCGGGCCGCAGATGCCACGAATGCCACGATGCTGCGGGGGCCTTCACGTTGAGCGCCCCAGATACCACGCCCGCGGGCGCCTCGCACGCGGCACTCACGCCGGCTCGATCTTCCCGACGCGCCGGTGGTGGCGTGCGTCGTCGGAGTGCGGCGTGGAGAGCCACGCCTCGACGATCGCCAGGGCGAGGCCCGGCCCGACCACGCGCTCGCCCAGCGCGAGGACGTTCGAGTCGTTGTGCGAGCGGCTCATCGAGGCGGTGTAGGTGTCGGAGCAGTTGACCGCGCGGACGCCAGGGTGGCGGTTGGCCGCCATGGCCATGCCCACGCCCGTGCCGCACACGAGGATGACGCGCGGGAACTCGCCCGCGAGGATGCCGCGGGCCGCGCGGTGGGCGAGGTCGGGGTAGTCGACCGACTCGGCGGTGTGCGTGCCGAGGTCGACGAGCGCGACGCCCTTGGCGAGCAGCGCGGCCTTGAGCGCCTCTTTGAGCGCGAGGCCGCCGTGATCGGCTGCGAGCGCGAGGGACGGCTTGGTGGGCTCCTCGGCGCTCATCACTCGGCCCCGACGCGCGAGAGCACGAGCGAGCAGTTCGTGCCGCCGAAGCCGAACGAGTTGTTGAGCGCGTGCCGGATGGGGCGCTCGCGGGCTGTGTTCGCGACGTAGTCGAGGCGGCAGTCTGGATCTTGGTCAACCAGGTTGATGGTGGGCGGCACCCGGCCCCGCGCGAGCGCGAGGGCGCAGACCGCGCTCTCGAGGGCGCCGGCCGCGCCGAGCAGGTGCCCGGTCATCGACTTGGTGGAGCTCACCCAGAGCCCGTCGGCCTTGCGGTCGGTGGCGCGCGCGCCGAACGTGGTGGTGATGGCCTGCGACTCGGCGATGTCGCCGATCGGCGTGGAGGTGCCGTGCGCGTTCACGTAGTCGATGGCGTCGGGCCCGAGGCCCGCGTCTTCCAGGGCCATGCGCATCGAGCGCACCGCCCCCGCGCCGCCCGGGGCGATCGCGGTCAGGTGGTGGGCGTCGCTCGACGCGCCGTACCCGGCGACCTCCGCGTAGATCTTCGCGCCGCGCTTGCGCGCGCGGCTGAGCGTCTCGAGCACGAGCACGCCCGCGCCCTCGCCGCAGAGGAAGCCGTCGCGGCCGCGATCGAACGGGCGGCTCGCGGCGGTGGGGTCGTCGTTGCGCTTCGAGAGGGCCATCATCGCCTCGAACCCGCCGATGCCGACGGGCGTGATCGTGGCCTCCGCGCCGCCGACGACCATGACCTCCATGCGGCGGTGGCGCATCCACAGGAGGGCCTCGCCGATGGCGTGGGCGCCGCTCGAGCACGCGCTGGTGGTGCAGAAGGACGGCCCGCGGAGGCCGTAGAGCATCGACAGGTGCCCGGCCGCGAGGTTCGCGATGATGCCCGGGATGCTGTAGGGGCTGATGCGCGACGGTCCCTTCTCGATGAGCGTGGTCTTCGTCTTTTCGAGGGTCGCGAGGCCGCCGAGGCCCACGCCCACGAAGCACCCCGCGCGGTCGCGCTCTTCTTCGGTGAGCTCGAGCCCCGCGTCGGCGATGGCGAGCTTCCCCGCGGCGACCGCGAACTCGATGAAGCGGTCCATCTCCTTCAGCTTCTTCTTCTCGATGAAGCCCGCGCCGAGGGGGTCCCAGCCCTTGACCTCGGCGGCGATGCGCACCCGAAACTGGGACGCGTCGAAGAGCGTGATGGGGCCGGCGCCGCTCTGGCCCTCGAGGAGGGCGCTCCAGGTGGGCTCGGTGCCGATGCCGACCGGGGTGATGAGGCCGACGCCTGTGATGACGACTCTTTCCATGTGCTCCCTCGGGCCCGGAGGCGTGAGACGACGGCGGTGACGGGGTAAGCGGAGGCGCTTCGGTGCCAGATACGTCCAGCCGCACTCGAACGCAAGCAGCCGAATGCGCGACGGGCGCACGCGGCGCCTAGCCGTCGTGCGCCCGCGGGGCCCGCTGCTCGCCACGTGTCGTGGTGGCGGGAGCGTGGTGAAACGCCTACTTCTTGGCGTTCTTCTCGATGTAGTCGATCGCGTCCTGCACGGTGCGGATCTTCTCGGTGTCCTCGTCCGGGATGTCGATCTCGAAGGCCTCTTCGAACGCCAGAACGAGCTCGACCAGGCCGAGAGAGTCCGCGCCGAGATCTTCGATGAACGTCGATTCGGGCTTGATGTCCTTGTCGTCGACGTCGAGCTGCTCTTTGATGATGCGCTTGACTTCGCTGGGAATGTCCTGAGCCATTTCGTGCCCTCGGGGGTCGATGCTTCTTTACGAAGAGGTGGAAAACGGGGAAGTCAGTGGGGCGCCTGCCTCGAAAGAGCTCGAGGCGCGCCGGGCTCCTGGAGCCAGGTGGTGGCCGCCTGGTGCGCTGCACCAAGTGAACGTGGGCGTTCTACCTCAATTCGGCGGCGTGGGAACCTCGTTTTTTGGACGCCGATGAGACGCCACTCGCGGGGCGCTTCAGACGTACATGCCGCCGTTCACCCGCAGCACCTGGCCGGTCACGTACGCGGCCTCGTCGCTGGCGAGGTACGCGCACGCCGCCGCGACGTCGGCGGCGGCGCCGATGCGGCCGAGCGGGATGGCCTTCAGCACCTGCTCCTTCATGGCGTCCGGCATGGCGTGGGTCATGTCGGTCTCGATGAAGCCGGGCGTGATCGCGTTCACGGTGATCTGGCGCGAGGCGAACTCGCGGGCGATCGACTTGGTGACGCCGAGGAGCGCGGCCTTCGTGGCCGCGTACGCGGTCTGCCCGACGTTCCCCATCTCGGCGATGACGCTGGACACGAAGATGATGCGGCCGGTCTTGGCGCGCATCATGATCCTCGTCGCGGCCTTCGCGCAGGCGAGAGAGCCCTTCACGTTCACGTCGAAGAGGCGGGTCACGTCCTCGTCTTTGAGGCGCAGGAGCAGGCCGTCGATGGCGATGCCGGCGTTCGCGACGAGGACGTCGAGGCGCCCGTGCCGCTTGGCGATGGCGTCGATGGCGGCCTCGGTGGCCTTCGTGTCGGCGATGTCGAACGCGGCCGCCTCGGCCTTGCCGCCGCGGGCGACGATGCCCTCGACGACCTCGTTCGCCGCGGCCTCGCCGCGCACGTAGTTGACCACCACCGTCGCGCCTTGCTCGGCGAGCGCCTCGCAGCACGCGCGCCCGATGCCGCGCGAGCCCCCCGTGACGATCGCCACCTTTCCGTCGAGTCGAAACATCGTGTCTCCTTCGGTCACTCGCCCACGCGGGGCGGGGTTTCTCTCTGCCTCAGGCGAGCTCGAGGAACGGGCCGACCGCCTCCACGCCCGCCGGATCGCTCACGCTGAGCACCTTCACGTCCTTCGCGATGCGCTTGAGCAGGCCCGCGAGCACCTTCCCGGGGCCCATCTCGACGGCGTGCGTGACGCCCTCGGCCTGCATGAGGCGCACCGCCTGCTCCCACCGGACCGCGCCGTCGACCTGGCGCACGAGCAGCTCCTTCACGCGCGCGGCGTCGCGGTTCGGCTTCGCGTCGACGTTCGCCACCACCGGAAAGACAAGATTCTTGACGATGACCTGGTCGAGCCGGGCGGCCACGGACGCGGCGGCCGGCGCCATCAGGGCGCAGTGGAACGGGGCGCTCACCTTGAGCGGGATCGCCTTGCCCTTCGCCTCGGAGGCGAGGGCCGCGGCGCGCGCGACGGCGAGCTGGGTGCCCGCGATGACGACCTGCCCGGGCGCGTTGAAATTGGCGCACGAGACGGTCTCGCCGGTGTCGGCGGCGGCGCGCGCGCAGAGCCCCTCGAGCGCCTCGCCGTCGAGGCCCATGATCGCCGCCATCGCGCCGGCGCCCTCGGGGACGGCCTCCTGCATCGCGCGGCCGCGCGCGCGCACGAGGCGCACCGCGTCGGGCAGGGAGAGGGCCTCGGCGGCGACGAGCGCGGAGTACTCGCCGAGCGAGTGGCCCGCGGCGTAGCTCGGGCTCGGCAGCGCGGGCCACCGCTCGCGCACCGCCGCGAGCACGGCGATGCTCATCGTGACGATCGCGGGCTGCGCGTTCGCGGTGCGCGTGAGGGCCTCCTCCGGGCCTTCGAAGATCATCGCCGAGAGGGGCTCCTCGAGGGCCGCGTCGGCCGCCGCGAAGACCTCGCGGGCCGCCGCCGAGGCCTCGTGGAGCGCACGACCCATACCCACGCTTTGTGCCCCCTGACCGGGGAAGAGCCACGCCGTCTTCACGTTGCCATCGTCTCCTCGGCGGAGCACCTCGCCTCGCCGCGCGCGGAACCTAGCAGCCCCCTGGAGAGCTGTTCAAGGCGACACCTCGCCTTCGGCTCGGGCTCGCCTTCGACCTACGTTCGCCCCTTTGGGGCTCACTCCGGTTCAAGGCGACACCTCGCCTTCGGCTCGGGCTCGCCTTCGACCTACGTTCGCCC
>DAORJJ010000084.1:0-17185 GCA_035439005.1 Polyangiaceae bacterium
CTTGATTTTGGCATCTCGAAGCTCTCGGCGGACGCGCAGCAGGGCGCTCACCTCGAGCTCACTCAGACACGCACCTCGATGGGGTCGCCGAGCTACATGTCGCCCGAGCAGCTCCGGTCGGCGCGGTCCGTCGACGAGCGCGCCGATCTCTGGTCGCTCGGCGTCGTGCTGCACGAGCTCGTCACCGGCGCCTTGCCGTTCGAGGCCGACACGCTCACCGAGCTCACCGCGCGGGTGATCTCCGACGAGCCTACGCGCCCCTCGAGCGTGCGCGGCGGCGTCTCGCCCGAGCTCGACCGCGTGGTCGCGCGGTGCCTGTCGAAGGACCGCGACAAGCGGTACCGCAACGTCGCCGAGCTCGCGCGCGACCTCGAGCCGCTCGCGGGCGACGTCGGCACGACCTCCAGCGTGGCGGCGCGCATCGAGCGCTCGAGCGGCCTGCTGCGCGGCACGGGCGGCACCGACGTCGCGTGGGGCACGACCGGGAACGCGACGCCGCCCGCGGCCGCGCCGCGCCCCCGCTGGGCCGTCGGCGCGGGGCTCGCGCTGGCCGTCGGCCTGGCCGTCGCGGTCGCGCTCCCGCTGCGTGGTGTGGTCACCCGGGCCCGCGCCACGCCGCACACGCCCACCGTCGCCGCGCCGCCCTCGTCGCCGCCGCCGTCCCCCGCGCCCTCCGCGCTCCCGCTCCCCGAGGATCGCACGCACCTGCCCGTGCTCGGGCCCGATGCGGGCGCCCCGGCCACCGCGCCGAGCGCCCCTCCGGAAGCCTCCGCGACCGCGCTCCCCACCGCCCGCGGCCCGCAGCGCCCCACCGCCCCGCGGCCGAAACCCTCCGGAGCCGTCGCGCCCGGGTCCGCAGCGTCGGCTCCCGCTCGACGTGCGATCGATCCAAACGCGATGCCGGAGGACCGGCGCTAGCAGCGAACCTCGTCGCCGAAACAAACGAGGATGTTCGCCCGCGCAGCGGTGCTCTAACCTTCCGACCGATGTCGAAGCCACGAACCCGCTCTCCACGCCGCAGGCCGGCGCTCGCGCTCGCCGTTGGCGCGTGCGTCCTCGCGCTCGAGGCGACAGCCGCCGCCGGCGGCGCCGACGCCGCGACCGCCCAGGTGCTGTTCGAGGACGGGAAGCGCCTCGCCGCGGCCTCGAAGTTCGCCGAAGCGTGCCCGAAGTTCGCCGAGAGCCAGCGCCTCGATCCGGCGGCCGGTACGCTGATCCACCTTGGAAATTGCCACGAGAAGCTCGGCAAGACCGCGAGCGCGTGGGCCACGTTCCTCGAGGCGGCGGCGGCGGCGAAGCAGCAGGGCCGCGCCGACTGGGCCGAGCTCGCCACGGCGCGCGCGGAGGCGCTGCGGCCCAAGCTCGCGCGCCTCGCGATCGTCGTCTCCGAGCGCCCGCCCGGGCTCGTCGTCAAGCGGGACGGCACGGTGCTCACCGAGGCCTCGCTCGGCGCGCCGTTCCCCGTCGACCCGGGGTCGCACACGGTCGAGATCTCGGCCCCCGGTCGCGCGCCCCTGTCGCTCTCGCGCGTCGTCCGAGACGGCGAGCAGGCCACCCTCCAGACGCCGCCCCTCGCCCACGAGGCGGCGCCTCCACCGCCGCCGCTCGTCGCGGCGCCGCCGCCGTCGACTTCGCCCACGCCCGCGCCTGCCCCTGCTCGCGAGCCCGAGCGCGGCGCGGGGCTCGGCTACGTCGTGGCCGGCCTCGGCGTCGCGGGCCTCGGCGTGGGCGCGCTCACCGGCGTCCTCGCGATGAGCAAGAACAGCGAGTCGAAGGACCTCTGCCCGACCGAGGGCCGCTGCGCGAGCCAGGCCGGCGTGGCGGCGAACGACAGCGCCAAGACGCTGGGCACGGTCTCGACGATCGCGTTCATCGCGGGCGGCGTGGGTGTGGTCGCCGGCGTGACCCTGGTGCTCACGTCCGGCTCGAAATCGCGCCCGTCGGCCACCCTGTCGGTGGCTCCCTCGCTCGGCGGGCTCCTCGTACGAGGTGCGTTTTGAGCCCGCGCGCGCCAGGGCTCCGCGCCGCGGCGGCCGCGCTCGTCTGCGCCGCCGGCCTGTCGGCGTGCAACGCGCTGATCGGCACTCGTGACCTCACGTTCGGGGAGCCGCGCGACGCCACGCCCGACACGAACGTCGTCGTCGATCCGCCGGACGCCGACGTGCCCGACGGACCCACGGACGACGCCGCCGCCGACGTGTCCACCGATTCGCCCGCCGACGGGCCGTGCAGCGCGGATCTCACGATGGACGCGAAGAACTGCGGGCGGTGCGGTCACGACTGCCTCGGCGGCGCGTGCGCGGCCGGCGTGTGCAAGTCGCGCGTCCTCTTCCCGAGTCAGGCGAAGCCGCTCGGAATCACTCTGCTCAACGGTGTCCTCTATTGGACGAACTCCGGCACGAACGAGCTGCGTCGCGGGCTGACCGACGGCACGGGCGAGGCGCGCTTCGCGAAGGCGAGCTTCAACCAGCCCTGGGGTATCGCGAACGACGGCGTCGACGTGTACTTCTCGGCGGCACGCGACCCCGGCGGCGTGTTCAAGTGCCCCGCGGCCGACTGCCAAGTGGGGCTCCGCCAGCTCACCTCCACCGTGTCGCAAGACGTCGCCGTCAAGGACGGAGTGGCGTATTTCACGGCCTACCAGTCGAATACCCTCTCCCGCGTGACGACCTCGGGCTCGTCCGAGACCCCGATCGCCACGATAAGCGCCCCGTTCCACCTGGCGATCGACGCGACGCACGCCTACGTGACCAGCAACTCGTTCTACATCGTGCGTGTGCCCCTGTTTGGAGGAACCCCTTTCGACTTCGGCGCCAACACCGGCGACACCGCGGGCGACGTCTTCGTGGACGACACGCGCGTGTATTGGCACTACGGCCAGTCGGGCGCGGCGGGGTCGGTGTTCTCGCAGGCCAAGACCGGAGGCCCGCCCACGCAGTACGGCAACAGCGCGCGTTATCCCCTCGGCATCGTCGCCGACAGCGAGCGCGTGTATTGGGTCACCCTCGGTGACAGCGAGGTCGAGGGCGACCGCGTCGACGGCAAGCTCCTCACGTGCCCTATCGCGGGCTGCTCGGTGCCCACGGTCCTCATCGACGACCTCCGGAACGGCGCCGCGCTCACCCAAGACGAGCGCGCCCTCTACGTCGCCGAGATCGGCGCGAACGGGCCAGGCGCGATCCGAAAGATCGCGAAGCCCTGACGCCGACACGGCGGCGGCATCTGTGCACACATCGCCCGACATCCTGCTAGGGTGGCCGCATGACCCGCGTTTCAAGCACCTTCGACGTGGTGGAGACCCCCGCTGGACGCGAGCTCCGCGTCGCCGTTTCCGGGCTCGACGTGCTGCGCAGCCCGGCCATCAACCGCGGCACGGCCTTCACCCAGGCGGAGCGCGAGCTGCTCGATCTCGACGGGCTCCTGCCGCCGCACGAGAGCACCCTCGAAGAGCAGCTCGGCCGCATGATCGCCGAGTACGCGGAGCTGACGACGCCGCTCGCGAAGAACCAGTTCTTGCGCGCCCTCCAGGACCGCAACGAGACGCTCTTCTACGCGCTGCTGTCGCGGAACGTCGAGGACATGATGCCCATCGTCTACACGCCCACGGTCGGCGAGGCGATCCAGGCGTACTCCCGCCTCTTCAAGACCCCGCGGGGCCTCACGTTCTCGCCGCGCAACATCGCCCGCATCGACGCCATCCTCGCGAGCTACCCCCGGGACGACGTGCGCATGATCGTCGCCACCGACTCGTCGGCGATCCTGGGCATTGGCGACCAGGGGTACGGCGGTATCGGCATCGCGATAGGCAAGCTCGCGCTCTACGCGCTCGGGGGGCTCGCGCCCTACCACTCCCTGCCGACGAGCCTCGACGTGGGCACGAACCGGGCGGCGCTCCTCGAAGATCCGCTCTACCTCGGCCTGCGCGAGCGCCGCATCGTGGGCGACGCGTACTTCGCGCTCACCGACGCGTTCGTCGCCGGCGTGAAGAAGCGGTACCCGCGCGCCGTCGTGCAGTGGGAGGACCTCTCGAAGGACACCGCGTTCGACGTGCTCGCGCGCTACCGCGACGTGCTCCCGAGCTTCAACGACGACATCCAGGGGACCGGCGCGGTCGCGCTCGCGGGGCTGCTCACGGCCGCGCGCCTGCGCGGCACGCGCATCGAGGACGACGTCTACGTCATCCACGGCGCGGGCGCCGGCGGCGCGGGCGTGGCCAGCGCGATCGTCGAGGGCCTCGTGGCCGCGGGCCTCACCCCGGAGGCGGCGTCGGCGCGCGTGTTCGTGCTCGACTCCAAGGGCCTGCTCACGCAGGGCCGCGCCCTCGAGCCCTACAAGCGGGCCCTCGCGCAGCCCGACAGCGTGTATTCTGCATGGAACATCGCGGGGGCCGTGCCTACGCTGCTCGAGACCATCCGCGGCGCGCGGGCGACCGTGCTCCTCGGCCTCTCGGGGCAGCCCGGCGCCTTCGACGAGGCCGCCGTGCGCGCCGTCGGCGAGAACGCGGCCCGGCCGGTGGTCTTCCCGCTCTCGAACCCGACCACGAGCTGCGAGGCGCTGCCCGAAGACCTCTACCGCTGGCTGGGCGGGCGGGCCGTCGTGTGCACCGGGTCGCCTTTCCCGCCGGTCACCCTCCCCGACGGGGAGGTGCGGCCCGTGGGTCAGGGGAACAACGCGTTCATCTTCCCCGGGCTCGGGATGGGCGCGACGCTCACGTGCGCGCGCAAGATCACGGGCGGAATGGTGCTCGCCGCGGCCCACGCGCTCGACGCGTACACCACGCAGTTTCACCTCGGGGACGGCCGAATCTATCCGCCGGCCTCGGAGCTGCACGCTGTGTCCCTCTTCGTCGCCGCCCGCGTCGCGCTCGAGGCCCTCGAGGCCGGGGTGGCGGACCGCGACGACCTCCCGCGGGACCTCGACCGGCTCCACGCGCTCGCGACCGAGGCCGCCTACCGGCCCGAGTACCTGCCGATCGCGCGCGGCTAGCCCGTTCCCGCGCGGCGCGGGGCGAGGCGGGGACGGCGACGGGGCGGGGCGCGGCGAGGGGTGCGCGCCGCGCGGAGTGCGCTATACCTCGGCCATGTCGCGCAACGCCCGCCCGCCGTCGTCGCCCACGCCCCCACGCCTCGCCGCCCTCCTCTCGGTCGTCGCGTCCGTGGCGGCGCTCGCCGCGCTCGGGCAGGCGGGCTGCGCGGTCAACCTCACGGCCGACGGCCAGCCCTCCGGCGACCAGGGCGGCGGCGAGCCGGGCGACTCCGAGGACGCGGTCGGCGTGCCCATCACCGAGCCGGACGAGACCGACACGGCGTCCACGCTCGCGGCGGCGCCGCTCGACGTGCGCGCCGTCGAGGGCCTCTTCGACGTGCGGGGCGTCGGCGACAGCGCCTGGTCGCGCACCCACCAGCAGGAGCCCATCGCGGCCGAGTTCGGCAAGGCCCTCGATCGCTTCGACGCCAGCGGCAACGCCTACCGCGGGCACGCGACCTACATCAACTGGGAGACCGTGGTCGGCGAGCGCTGCGAGACCTTCGACAGCGTGTACAGCCCCGGCAAGTCGTACGCGTTCGTGTCGCGCGTGGACAACCTGAGGCAGGCGATGGACCGCGGGTTCAACCTCATCGGCCTGTCGAACAACCACTCGCGCGACTGCACGTCCCCGAACGGCGAGACCATGACGGCGGAGGCCACCGCCGCGCTCGGCGACGCCAAGCACCAGCTTCACGGCGTGGGCGATCCCGGCCGCAAGAACGACGTGCGGATCACCACGCTCGTGGCCCAGGGCAAATCGATCCGCGTGGCGTTCGGCAGCCTCTACCTCGGCAGCCGCCGCGCCTGCACCGGGTCGGTGTGCGCGAACGACAAGCGCGCGCTCTTCGAGAACCTCCGCTCGGCCGCGGCCGACCTCCGCGTCGTCGCCATCCACAGCATGGACGCGAAGACCCAGGACGAGCTCGTGAACGCGGGCATCGAGTTCGTGAAGTCGTACGATGGCGACGTCGTGTTCGGCAGCGGCCCGCACGTGTGGAAGCCCGTGCGCGTCGTGCGCAAGCAGAGCGGCAAGGCGGGCGTCGTCTTCGAGAGCCTCGGCAACTTCCTCCACCCGAGCCTCGCGGCCCAGCAGAAGAACTACATCGGCCGCGCGCTGTTCGACCCGAACGCCGTGGTGCTCCGGCAGGTGCAGGTCATTCCTGTGTACAATACAGGTTCCGAGGTGAAGTTCTCCACGGCCGATCTGCGCACGCTGCCGGCGAACCTGAAGTTCAAGACCTCCGAGCGCGGCGCCTTCGCGAACGTCAAGCCGTAGCGCGCTCGCGCGGCGCGGCCAGGCCACAAAAGTTGGCCCTCCCCGCCCGGATGGTCTATCGACAGGAGGAAGGAGGCCACCATGGAGATGACACCCTCGCGACGCGCGTTCCTCGGCCTCGCCGGCGGCGCCGCCGCCCTCCTCGCGGCGCCCGGTCGCGCCGAGGCCTCCATCGGGCTCGACCGCGTGAGCTCCGGGCCCCTCGGCACCACGCTCGCGCTCACGCTGCCGAGCGCCCCCTTCCCGAGCGGCGGCTCGGCGTACACGGACTCCACCGTGTGGGTCTTCGTGCCGCGGCACTTTCGCCCCGCCGGCCACGAGATCCCGATGCTCGTGCACTTCCACGGGCACAGCACCACGGCCGAGCGCGCGATGGCCACGCACATGCTCCGCGAGCAGCTCGCGGCGAGCCGCCAGGACGCCATCCTCGTCGTGCCGCAGGGCCCCGTGAACGCCTCCGACTCGTCGTGCGGGAAGCTCGAGTCGCCCGGCACGTTCGCGCGGCTCACCTCCGAGGTGCTCGTCGGCCTCGGCTCGCGCCAGGCCACGCGCGCGCTCCGCACGAGCGCCTTCCAGCGCGCCCGCGTCGGGCGGGTGTGTCTCTCCGCGCACTCCGGCGGCTACCACGCGGCCGCGCAGTGCGTCCGCCACGGCGGGGTGGGCATCAACGAGGTGTACCTCTTCGACGCGCTCTACGCCGACGCCGACGTGTTCCGCGACTGGGTGCTCCGCGGCAAGGGCAAGCCGCCGCGCAGCCGCCACAAGCTCGTGTCGTACACCGCCGGCGGCAACACCGAGAAGGTGAGCGAGTGGCTCTTCGGCGAGCTCGAGCGCGGCGGCGTCCGCGTCGAGCGCGAGAAGGTCGAGGGCTCCATCTCGCGCCAGGCCCTCACCCGGGCCGAGGCCGTGCTCGTGAAGACCGCGAACGCGCACGGCGCGGTGGCCTTCGAGACCAGCGCGCTCCGCGACTGCCTCTACGCGTCGTCGCTGCCGCGCCACCTCGACACCACCTGGTTCTCGGCCAAGCGCGGCGCCCGCCCCATCGAGCGCGTCCGCTAGCGCGTTCATGTCGCGCACGCGCTCCGCGCGCAGGCCATGTTCCACCTCCTCCTGCCCACCGACGACGCGATCCGCTCGACGCTGCGCGGGCTCGCGGAGGCGCCGTTCACCTACGCGGAGGTGGGCGCGACCCTCGCGCCGCTCGCCGCGGCCCCGCGCGGGTTCGTGCTCGATCGCTACGGCGTCGAGCTCGGGCGCGGGCGGCGCGTGTTCGAGCGCGCGTGCGGCGCGCTCGCGCGCATCGAGAACTACCCGGCCTCCTTCACCCGCATCGTGAGGGCCCACGACGAGCTCGCGCCCGGCGCCCTCTTCGCTGCGGTCGCCGCGCACCTCGGCTTCGGGTCCGTCCACCCCTGTCGCGTCATTCACGTCGTGCGCGAGCCGGAGCGCTTCGGGTTCACCTTCGGCACGCTGCCCGGCCACGCCGAGTGCGGCGAGGAGAGCTTCACCGTGACCATGTCCGACGACCGGGTCCGCTACGACGTGCTCGCCTTCTCCCGGCCCTCGGGGCTGCTCGCCAGGCTGGGCGCGCCCGTCGCGCGCGCGTACCAGCGCCGCTTCCAGCGAGAGACCCTCGCGACGATGCGCGCCAAGGTCGGGGCCTGACGGTCCGCCGCGGCTTTCAACGGGTGGATCAACGGCCCGCTAGGAGCGCTCACCGTCCCGGCCTACGCTGCCCGGATGCGCCTCCACCTGCTCGCCGTCCTCTCCGCCACCGTCCTCGCGATCGCCCCCGCCGCGGCTGGCTGCGGCAGCTCCGCCACCCCGGCCGACGCGGCGCCGCCCACGGTGGACGCGGCGCCGATCGACAGCGGGACCTCTCCTGCGGACGCCGCGGCGCCCCCTCGCGACGCGGCCTCGCCCGACGCCGCGCCGCCGCCGGACGCGGCCACCGACGCCGCTCCGGACGCGCCCATCGTGGACGCGGCCCCCGACGCGCCCGTCGCGGACGCCGCCCCCGACGCCGCCGACGCGGCGCCTGACGCCGACGCCGGGCCCCTCATGTGCACCTATGTCGCGGCCTCCGCGGCGGCGCCCGTCGGGCTCGCGTACACGTTCAGCGGGGGCGCGTTCCAGAGCTTCGGGTGCGCACCCATTGATCCGACCTATTGGATGTCCGGCTCGGGCATGTCCGCGACCGTCACCTTCACGGCCCCGCAGGCGCGCCCGTCGTTTCGGGTGTGGGGAATGAACACCGACGACACCGCCTCGGTGAAGGTCAACGGCGTCGCGTATCCGCTCGACGCCGCGTCCGCGTCGTTCAGCGCGAAGGTCGTCTGCGGCATCTCGCCGGGCCCCGACGGCGTCGCGTTCGTCGGCGGCGCGCTCGCCGGCGCGAACACCCCGGCGCAGGGCAACTACTCGTATCAAGACGTCACCCTCGAGACGACCGGCGTCACCTCGATCACGGTCACCGGGCTCACCGGGGCGGGTTGGGGGTTCGCGGGCGTCTCGCACGACTGCCGGTGACGCGCCGACATCGCGGTCCGGGAGCGCGCGACAATCGACTCAGCGGCGCGGCCACCTCCCGAAGGTCACCGCGACCTCCACCGGAGCGGTCGGCTCGACCTCCGAGGGCCAACTCATCTCGATGAGCAGGCGCGTGGGCCTCGGGGGATTCATGTAGTCATCGCCCCATATCGTGAAATCGATGGACTCGTCCCATGACCAGAGCTCATGGCCGGAGGCCCGCAGCTCGTCGATGATCGCCGCCGCCTCCGCGGCGCGGTCGGTCGCGCCCGCGAGCCTCCGGAAGAGTCGGGCCTCGAGCGCGGCGCACAGCTCAGCGGGCTGAGCGCTCTGCTCGAGCGCGTCCCTGGAGAACTCGGCGAGCGTGGTCTTGGCTGTATGAGACATGGGGGCCGTCGCCGCGAGCGGCGCCGCTGAGCGTAGCACCCGGTCGCGTGCAGCGCCTCGGGGCGAGGTCGTCGCGGCAGCCGCCCCCCAGCTTCTGGGCTCGACACGCCGCGAGCGCCCGCCCGATAATGCCCACCCCATGAAGCTCGTCTCGCCTCCGCGGCCCTCGCGCCGCGTCGCCGCCGCCCTCGCCCTCGCGCTCTCTTCTGCGGTCACCGTGTCCGCGTGCGGAGGCTCCCCCCAGCTGCCTGGCGGGGCCGGCAAGCTCGCCGACAAGACCTTCGCCGGGCAGAACCGCTGCAACCCGAAGAGCCACGACCGCCCGTTCATCGTCGAGTGGGACGCGACCGACCAGTCGAGCTTCCAGTCGTACGCCGCCAACGACATCGTCGTGGTGAAATACGAGGGCTGCGAGATGAAGGTCCTCGACGGCTGCCGCAACGACGCGGTGAAGGGCGAGGGCGGCGCGTACTCGCCGCCGCAATGGACGAGCGGCGGCGTCGAGACCATCGACATCCACGACCAGGGCGAGCTCTACGCCAAGCTGCCCCTCGGCGCGGCCACGCTGAGCGGCAAGGTCGAGAGCGGCGAGAAGCTCCACATGGAGTATTACGTGAGCGGTACACGCACCGCCACGCGCGACTCGGTGTACCGCGCCGATCTCGAGAAGAACCCCCGCTGCGCCGGCGCCACGCACTTCGTGTACGCGTACAACCTCGGCGCCTTCGCGATCGCCACGCAGTCGAACCTGAAGGGCGAGGTCCACGGCTCCTACCTCGGCTTCGGCGCGGGTGGCAGCAAGGCGAACGAGACCAAGACCGACAAGAAGGGCGGCGAGCTCTCGGCGTGCAAGGCGGAGTCGGCGAAGGAGGTCGACGCGTGCAAAGTGCCCATTCGCCTCACGATGCGTGAGATCTCCCCGGGCGGAGATCCCGCGAAGGCCGCTGGCGCGGGGCCGGTGAGCGATCAGGCAATGAACGCCGTGGGCACCCTGCAGGCCACGACCGACGCCGAGAAGAAGGCGCTCGCCCTCTTGCAGTCCGCGGAGTCGAAGAAGCAGTCGGGAGACGGCAAGGGCTGCCTCGCCGATCTCGACGCGCACGACGTGAGCGATCCTCGCCCGGGCGGCCTCTCCACGGCCCCCGCGAGCGGCAAGAACGCGGGGCTGCGCGCCGAGTGTCTCATGCTGTCGGGGCAGTGCGCCGTGGGCAAGGTCGCCTTCCGCAAGGCGCTCGAGGCCACGAAGAGCGGCGTGATCGGGCCCGAGCGCATGGACGCCATCGTGCAGGCCGAGGCGGCGCAGTGGTGCCGCGGGGCGAACATGGGCGACAAAGACAAGTTCGCCGCCGCGGGCCAGACGCTCATGATGGGCGGCACGGGCACTCAAAGCAAGAGCGTCGCCGAGTGCCAAGAAGCGTTCGACACCTGGATGAGGCTCCGCGCGGGCGTCGACCCGAAGCCCAAGTTCGACAGCATCACGGCGAACGCGGTCGGGTGCTTCGCGAAGGCGGGCGACTGCGGCGCCGCCTGGAAGGCCTACAAGGCCATCAACGACGCCAAGGCGCCCGGCCCCGAGCGCCGCGAGCCCGCGCGCGGCAAGCGCCCCGAGCGCGTCACCCACGGCCCGAGCCCCGACGGCTGGAAGGGCTACACCGAGGAGGAGACGCGGCGCGCCTTCGACGGGCTCAGCGAGAGCGTGGGTCCGTCCTGCAAGGGCAAGTGAGGGCAGGGGTGGAGACCTCGGAGCCCTGACACGCGGGGCGTGGTCGGGCGTCGTCCGCCCCGGGCGGGCGCGTCGATGGAAAAATCGTAGGGTACGTTCGTCCATCGGTCGCCGCCGGTTCGTTCCCTCGTCATGAAGCCCCAGACGCTCTTTCTTTCCGCTGCAGTTTCGATCGCCGCTGCCGTGCTCGGCCAGGGCTGCGCCGCCCAGGTCGCGCTCGAGGACCGGCCGTGCCCGTGCGCCGAGGGGTGGACGTGCTGTCCGTCCAACAACGTCTGCGTGTCGGAGGGGACGTCCTGTCCGGGGAGCGGTCTCGGCGTGCTCGGTCCGGACGCGGGCGACGCCGCGCTCGGGCCGCTCGGCGTCGGCGCCGACCCGATCGAGCTCGCCCGAGGGCAGTCGGCGCGCTGCCTGCTCGCGGCCGGAGACTACGTGTACTGGCAGAACGCCGACGGGCTCGTGGCCGGCGCGCCGCGCGCGGGCGGGGCGTTCGAGGTGTCGCATTTCCGCACGCCGCTCGCCGACAATCCCCAGTGCGGGATCGCGGTCGAGGGCGACACGCTCTTCGCGACGTCGTACTCGCTCGGCAAGGTGCTCGAGCTGTCTCTCCGCTCGAACGGCGAGTGGGTCATCGGAGCCTCGGGCACCCTGTACGGGCAGCTCACCACGCCCTCGTCGATCGCGGTCACCCAGGAAGCGGTGATCGTGACCGAGCTCGACGCGGGGCGCGTCACGGCGATCGCGCGTGCGCGCGCCGTGCCCGTCGTGCTCGCCGAGGGCCAGGTGCGCCCCGACGACGTGCGCGTCTTCACCTCCTTCGACGGCACCTTCGCTTACTTCGTCGAGCGCGGGACCCGGGGCAGCGCGAGCGGCGCGATCAAGCGCGTGAAGGCCACCCTCGCGGGCGACGCTGTCGTGGAGACCCTGGCCACCGGTCTCGACGAGCCCCGCGGCCTCGAGGCCATCGACGGCCAGCTCTACTTCGTCGCGCGGGCGGGGTTCTATTCGGTCCCCCTGACCGGCGGGGTCCCTCGATTGGTGCTGCCCGATCCGCTGAGCGGCAACGCGCCGTTCGCGGTCGATCCGAGCTTCGCGTACCTTTACAAGGGGGGAGGGATCGCCAAGGTGCGCCTGACGGACGGCTCGGTCGTCACCCCTCGCTACAGTCAGACCGGGATGCCTATCGCGCTCGCGGTGGACGGTGGTCGGGTCTTCTGGGCCGACGGCGCCTCGGTGTGGAGCTCCGCGAAGTGATATCCATGTTCGTGCGCGCGTGGCATCGCGGCTCGTGATCCTCGCCTGTCTCATGGCGCTCTTGCGCCCGGTCTCCGAGCTCGCCATCGAGTCGGCCCCGGGCTGGCTCGAGGCGTTCCACCGCGGGGACCGCGCCGCGCTCGAGGCGGCGTATCGCCACCACGTGAGGTCCGTGGTCGACGAGGCCGCGCGGCTCCTCCGCTCGGCGGACGCGGAGACCGTCGCGCACGAGGTGTTCTATCGCGTGCTCACCGACGCGCGCATGCGCGAGAGCTTCCACGGCGGCAACGTGGGAGCCTGGCTCCGGATCATCGCGCGCCGCGCCGCCATCGATCTGCTCCGAAAGCGCCGTCGCGAGGACGGCCCCGTGGAGGACGACATGCTCACCGACACTCCCGCCGACCCGACCCGCGAGCACGAAGAGCGAGACGCCAGGGTCTTGGTGGAGCGCTTCCGCGCCGAGGTCTTGCCCGCGCGATACCGCGCGCTCTTCGAGGTGCGCTTCTTGGGTCAGCTCGCGCAACGCGAGGCCGCCGACAAGCTCGGGATGAGCCGCTCCACGCTCGCCTACCAAGAAGAGCGCGTGCGCGACCTGCTGAAGGCCTTCTTGCTGGAGCGCGCCGCGCCCGCCCCCACGGTGCCGGCATGAGCGTCTGCATCGAGAGGGCCCTCGTCGACGGTCACTTCGAGGGGAGGCTCACGACGACGCAGGAGTCACGCCTCCGCGCCCACCTGCCGACATGTGCAGAATGCACGGAGTACTACGAGCGCCGCGTACTGTTCGCGAGCCTCGATCCAGCCGCGCTGCCCTTGGAAGAGCGCCTCGCCATCGGCCTCGGGCTGCCTCGCGCCGACGCCGCGTCCGAGGCCGACGTGGGCACGCCGGTGGAGGACGCGCCGGCCGCGCGCGCGCGCCGCGCGAGGGTGGCCACGGTCGTCGCGCTCGTCGCGGCGGCGGCCGTGCTGCTCTTCTGGTTCTTTGGCAGGAGGCCGACCGACGAGGGCTTCGCCTCCCGCGGTGGGCGCTCCTCGGGCGCCCCCGCCGTGCGCGTCTTCCAGTCGGCGAGCGGGGGTGTGCCCGCGCCTTTGGTGGGCCCCATTCACCGCAACACCGAGCTCGCCTTCGCCTACGAGACCACTCCGGACTACGACACGCTCATGATCTTCGGCCTGGACGAGCACGGCCACGTCTACTGGTACCACCCCGCGTGGACCGATCCTTCGGCGAGCCCGCCGGCGGTGTCTGTGGCGACGAGCCCCGAGCTCCACCCGCTGCGGGAGGCCATTGCCCACGATCTCGACGGCCGCACCCTGGAGCTCCACGCGCTCTTCTCTCACCAGCGCCGGACCGTGCGCGAGGTCGAGGCGGCCCTCGCCGGCAAGAGGGCGCCGCTCGGCCCGTTCACGTTGCCCGCCACCGTCGACGTCGTGACGACGGTCGAGGTGCTCCCGTGAGCCGCGTGCCCGCCGTCGCGCGAGGGCTGTTGCTCGGCGGAGCCGCGGCCTTCGCGGCGCTCGTCGCGCCCATCGCGCGAGCGCAAGAGCCCTCGACGAGCGCGACCTTCGCCCTCGTGATTGGCGCGAACGTCTCGGTCGACAAGGACCTCGCGCCGCTCAAATACGCCGACGACGACGCCGCCCGCAGCTTCGACATGTTCCGCTTGCTCGGCGCCAACACGACCGTGCTCGCGCGCCTCGACGACAACACCCGACGCCTCCACCCGCAGGCCGCCGCCGAGGCCCGCGAGCCCAAGAAGGCCGACTTCGACGCGGCCATCGCGAAGCTCGCGTCCGACGTCGCGCAGGCGACCGAGCGGGGCCTCGACCCCACCGTGTACGTGGTCTACGCCGGGCACGGCAACGTCGAGGGCGGGCGTGGCTATGTCACGCTGGAGGACGCGCGCCTCACCGGCGCGGATCTGGCGCGCGCGCTCGCGCGGGTCCCGGCCAAGCGCATTCACCTCGTGGTCGACGCCTGCTCGTCGTACTTCCTCGCGTACTCGCGAGGAGCGGGCGGCGCGCGCCGCGCCGTCGCGTCGTTCGCCATGGACGCGAGCCTCACCTCCGACCCGCGGATTGGCCTCTTGCTCTCGACCTCCTCGGCGCGGGAGAGCCACGAGTGGGACGCGTTTCAAGCCGGCGTGTTCAGTCACGAGGTGCGCTCCGGGCTCTACGGCGCCGCCGACGCGGACGGCGACGGCGTGGTCACCTACCGCGAGATCGCCGCGTTCGTCGCGCGCGCGAACGCCTCCATTCCCAACGAGAAGTTCCGCCCCGACGTGCACACGCGCCCTCCCGCGGGGGGCGAGGGGCTCGTCGACCTGCGGCAGGCGCGGGGGCGGCGCCTCGAGATCGACGGCGCGCACGCCGGCCACTACTACCTGGAAGACGCGCGTGGAGTGCGCCTGGCCGACCTGCACAACGCCCGGGGCTCCGCGCTCTACCTCGTGCGCCCGCCGCCGCTCTCGCCCGGTGGAGGCGCGGTGTATCTGCGTCGCGCCGAGGACGACCGCGAGCTCCGCGTGCCCGCCCTCGGCGAGGTCATCCAGGTGGCCGAGCTCGCCGCCGAGCCTCCGCGAGTCGCCGCGCGCGGCGCCGCGCACGAGGCCTTCTCGAGCTTGTTCTCCCTCCCGTTCGACGCGGCCGTGGTGCGGGCCTTTCGCGAGCCGCCGATCGCGCCGGAGCCCCTGGACACGCTCCCGCCGAGGGACGCGCCCGGCCTCGGAGGCCGGCGCCTCGTGGGCCTCGGCGTCGCGGGCGGGGGGCTCGCGCTCACAGCCACCGGGGTCGCCTTCGCCGTCAGCGCGGGCGCGGCCGGCGACCTCCCCACGGCCACATCGCAGGCGGAGGCGCAGCGCACGAACGACCGTATTTCGCGGGAAAATACGCTCGCCGCGGTGTTCGTCGGCGCCGGGCTCGTCGCCCTCGCGGGCGGCGCCGCGCTCACGCTCTGGCCCTCTCCGCGCGCCGCCAACGTGAGCGTGGTGCCGGCCCCGGGGGGCGGCTTCGTCACCGCGACAGGGAGGTTCTGAGGCGCGCTGTCGCGCGCGCGCGAACACCCGCCTACGGCTGGAGCGTCAGCGTGTGGATCTCGTTCGGATCGTCGCTGTTGACCGTGCGGATCTCCGTCGGCGTGGCCGTGTACGCGCTCGTGATCGTGAGCGCCGCCGGACACGTGAACGTGCCAGTGACCATCGTGCCCGCGGTCGCGTACGTGCCCGAGGCGCGGACGATGACGCCCGGCTTGTCGCTCTGCGTGCTCACCACCTCGAGCCTGCCTCCCGCGAACACCCAGGTCTCCTGGTGGGTATTGTCGCCGGTCTTGCCGTTGTACTTGTCCATGGCCGTGAGGTGATACCGACCGTCGGCGATGGCGCCTCCCGTCATGGTGGGAGGTGGCTCGGGGTGCGAGGTCTTGCTGACGACCGGCGCCGTGTTGGCGATGGATGTGCACCCGCCCGCGTCGGGGATCGGCGCGTCGGGCGCGCCGGTGTCGGCTGGGCTGCTGTCGGTCGGGGCGCTCGCGTCCACGGGTGGCCCGCCGTCGGCCACCGAGGCGTCCGCGCCCTGGGGCGCGTCGGAGCTGCACGCGGTCACTCCGATGACCGTCAGGAACGCGGCGCACCCGAGACTGCCCACGAACCTCGCGACACCACGACCCCCTCGTGCGGAATGGATACGCATGCGGTGATCTCAACGCGGGAGGTCTCGGGCGTCAAGGGGCCCGATCTCAGTGCGCGGCGCCGTCCCAGCTCTCGGGCGGCAGGATGAACGCGTCGATCGCGGCGCCGCGCTCCGCGGCCTCGTCGTAGTCGATGGCGGCACGATCGAAGTCGGTCGACAGGTAGGCCCACGTCGCGTCGGTGTAGCCGCGCGCGGAGAAGGGCCCGACGTCACGGCCCCAGGAGTTCTTGAAGCGGAGAAACTCGAGCGTGGCCCCCGGCTCGAGGGTCTTCGCGAGGAGCTTCGGATCCGTCACCGGCGTGCCCGCGGGGAGCACCTCGCCGGAGGCGAGGCGGATCTGGTAGTCGTGCGCGAGGCTCGCGTGCCAGCCGCCCTTGCGCGACAGGTTCACCGGCTCGTGAAACGACGCGTCCGACTCGCGCATGCTCGCCCACGCGGGATACCAGTCGATCGGCACGGGGAAGCCCTGGTTCAGCGTGCGCTTCACGCGGAGCATCACCGCGGCGCGCTCGGCGTCGGTCTTGCCGAACGACACCCGCGTCCACGCGTGCTTGCCACGTCGCTCGCCGCGGTCTCGTGTGGCGGTGACGGGGCGCGTCGGATCGAGCTCGCCGAGCGCGTCGTCGAGCGTGAGCTTCGTGCCGTCCTTCGTGATCGCGACCACGAGCGTCGCGGGATCGCGGAAGCCCGCGCCGAGGGTCGCGCCGTGGCCGCGGGTCTTGGAGAGATCCGCGCCGAACGCGCGCGTGAGCTTCCCGGAGATCGCGGGCGGGAGCTTGAAGGCCCTGTTTAGCAACTCACGGACCGCCGCCGGATCCTTGCGCTTCTCCTTCGTCGCGAGCGCTCCGCCCGGCGCGAGGGCCTTCTTGACCTCGACCTCGGCGGCCTCCTGCCTCGCCGACCTGTCGAGCGTGGCCTCGGTCGAGAGGAACTCTCCCTCGTCCATCAAGCCGTAGCGCGCGATGAGCTCCTCGCCCCACCCCACGAAGTCGCCCGTGTTCCAGTCGCCGTGTTTGTCGAAGAGGAAGCGCTCGCTGGTGATGCGCCCGAACCAGTGCAGGTACGTGAGGTAGGACTCCGACAGGTTCAGCTGCTCGCCGGAGTGGGCGAGGTGCATCGACTCGACCCAGCCCATGGTCGCGTAGATCCAGCAGTTGCCGACCGTCTGCTCCTTGGCGGGGGTCTCGCGCGTCGAGGTGACCTCGTCGCTCGTGGTGGCGAGCGACGCGTCGCCGCAGGCGAGCCCGAGAGCTGAACCATCCCCTCATATGAGGCCGAAGATCTCGCGGAATGCGGCGTGATCG